>DASUEK010000257.1:0-15539 GCA_036275115.1 Permianibacter sp.
ATCGCCGGCGATGGCACCGACAGCAGTGACTGGCAGGTCGATACCGCCATCCTGTCCTACGCCGAATCCGATGGTCGGGTCAAAGCTAATGAGCCCGTGATCAGTCTCAGCAAGGACTGGGGCGATGAACACATCAGCGCGTTCAAGCTGGTGTTCGACTCACTGACTGGCGCCTCGCCGAACGGCGCCATGGCCGCCAACCGGCCGCAAACCTTCACCGGCCCGTCCGGCGGTGGCGGTTACACGGCGGGTGTCGGCGAAACACCGCTCGACGATTCGTTCAAGGATTCGCGGGTTGCCTTCCGGGCCGGTTGGCAACAGCCATGGTCGGAGAACTCCCGCGTCAGCATCGGCGCCAATGTCTCGAATGAATACGACTTCCAGTCGGTGTCGATCGACGGCGGCTATGCGCTCGACTTCAATCGCAAGCTGTCAACGTTCTCGCTCGGTTTCAATGTCGAGCGTGACAACATTGACCCGGTTGGCGGCCTTCCGCGCGCGCTGTCGGCCATGCCGGTGCAGGACGACGAAGGCGAGATCGAAGACGACGCACTCGAAAACCGCGACAGCAGTGACACCAAGCAGGTGGTGGATTTTCTGGTTGGCTTTACCCAGATCTTCAGCCGCAATTTCCTGATGCAGTTCAACCTGTCGCACTCGCAAGCGGATGGCTACCAGACTGATCCCTACAAGCTGCTGACCGTCGCCAACGCCGGCAATTTGATCGTCAATCCGGATCCGAACAATGCCGACGGCATGTACGTGTACCTGTACGAAAGCCGGCCGGACAGCCGCAGCAAAGACAGCTTCTATGTCCAGGGCAAATACAGCCCGGGCGAAGATGTCATTGATCTGTCTTACCGCTACATGACCGACGACTGGGGCATCAACTCGCACACCGTCGACGCCAAGTACCGCTGGGAAATCGGTGACGGCTGGTACCTCGAACCGCATCTGCGGCTGTATCAGCAAACCGCCGCCGACTTTTACCGGCCGTATCTGCAAGCCGGTGTCGACACCGATGCCAGCGGCTTGATCGCGACCATCGACTACGCCTCGGCCGATCCGCGCCTTGGCGATTTCGATGCCACCACGGTCGGTTTCAAAGTCGGCAAGGTCTGGGGCCCGGGCAACGAATTGTCGCTGCGTGTTGAAACTTACGAACAAACCGGCAACGTCAGCAATGACGCGCCAGCCGGCAGCGATCTCGCTGGTCAGCCAGCGTTTGCCGACCTGACCGCGAGCTGGGTGCAAATCGGCTACTCGTTCCGCTGGTAAGTCCGCCAACGCGTCACCACCTCCTCACTGCCGGCGGCGACTCCGCGCTACCGGCAGCCAACCGCTCACGGGAAGGGAGCCGCGACGGCACACCGACAGCACAGCAAGCGCTGTCGGTGTGCCGCCTCTGCTTTCGCTTTCGACATACAGTGCAGTGCCGCACGCAGGGGTCTGAAAGGCTTGCACGCCGTGACAAGCGTGCGACAATCGCTGTACACCTGCTGCGGAATCTCACCGTGTCATCAGCGCCGTCGCCGACCCTGACTTTTGCCACCGATGCCGCGCGTGCACTTGGCATCGCCCGGTTCAGCGCCATGGCAAGCCCCTGCGAGTTGCTGCTCGACAGCAGCGACCACGCGTTGTTGCAACACTGCGGCCAACTGGCGCAGGCCGAAGCGTTGCGCATCGAGCAGCAGTACAGCCGTTACCGCAACGACAACCTGATTTATCAAATCAACAACGCCGGTGGCGCTGCCGTCACCGTCAATGATGAGCTCGCCAATCTCATCGATTACGCCTGCACGCTGTACGAACTGTCGGACGGGCTGTTTGATCTCAGCTCCGGTGTCTTGCGCAAGCTGTGGCGCTTTGACGGCAGCGGCAAGCGACCGTCGCCCGAAGACATCGCCGCCTTGCTGCCGCGGGTCGGCTGGCACCGGGTGCGCTGGCAACGGCCGCAGCTGCAATTGCAAACCGGCATGGAGATCGATCTCGGTGGTATCGGCAAGGAATACGCGGTGGACCGGGTGTGCGAGCTGCTGGCGCAGCACACCGCCTGCGCGTTTCTGGTCAACTTTGGTGGCGACTTGCGCGCGCGTGGACCGCGTCAGAATGGCGAGCCATGGCATGTCGGTCTGGAAAAGCCGGACAACGACAAACTGGCACTGACCGATCTGCCGCTGCAATCTGGCGCGCTCGCCACCAGCGGTGATGCCCGCCGCAGCTTTGTCGAAAACGGCGTTCGCTACGGCCACATCCTGAATCCGAAAACCGGTTATCCGGTCAGCGGTGCACCGCGTTCCATCACCGTGCTTGCCAGCACCTGCATCGAAGCCGGCGCGCTCGCCACCCTCGCCATGCTGCACGGCAGCGAAGCCGAAGCGTTTCTGCGCGAGCAAGGCGTGCACTCCTGGTGTGTGCGCTGAGCCACGGCAACAGCTACACCACACCGCCAAAGCCAGCGCCGCTCCAGCGACACCCTATCGGTAATATTTACCGTTCGCGGAACTGCCCCCACCGGCGCCGGTCAGTGCTGACCATGCCAGCCCGGCATTCACGGAAGCCCTTACCATGCCAGGACTCATCCCCGCGCGCGCCGATGTGTGGCGCCGCATTCGGCCCCACAGTCGGCCAGGCGTGTGGCGCAGCGTGTTGCTGCTTGTTGTCAGCTGCGTCATCCGCATCACGCACGCCAGCCCGCTTCCCGCAATGCCATTGCTCTCCGCGCAAGCGTCGGCATCCACCGCAGCTGCGCTCAAGGTACAAACCGTTCGCGCCGCCCCATTTGAAAACATTGTCCAGCACGCGGTTGCGAATGATGACTTTCGCGGCGCGGTGTTGGTGGCACAGCGCGGTCGCATTCTGCATGCCGCCGCCTACGGTCCGGCCGACGCCGCCGCCGGCCGCGCCAATCAGATCGACACCCGTTTTTTGATCGGCTCGCTGACCAAATCGTTCACCGCCATCGCGGTGCTGCAACAGGCCGAGCAAGGCAAGCTCGATCTGCACCGTCCGATTGGCCACTACCTGCCGGGTCTGCGCAAGGATCTCGGCGAGCAGCTGACGCTGCATTTGCTGCTGAAGCATCAGAGCGGCCTGCCGACGCATCTGGAGCGTGTGGTCGAACAGGCCGAGCGGCCGATCAGCAGCGGCGAGATCCTGCGTCATATCAACGCCAGCACGCTGCAGTTTGCGCCGGGCAGCCAATATGAATACGGCAACCTCGGCTATCACCTTGCCGCGCTGGTGCTGGAACAGGTGAGCGGTCGCGATTACCCCAGCGTATTGCAGCAGCAGATTTTTGCCCCGAGCGGTATGAGCCGCAGCGGGGTCGAGCGCTTTGGCCAGCGACCGGCCGAGCGCGCCAACGGTTACGCCAAATCACTGCTCGGTATTTCGCAGGACGAAAACAATGTCTCGTGGGCGCTCGGCGCCGGCGACATTTACGCTACCGTGCACGATGTGTTTCGCTGGGATCAGGCGCTGCACCAGCACACGCTGCTGAAACCGGCCTCGACGGCGCTGCTGTTCGCGCCGGAAAGCGAGGCACGCGGCAATTACGGCTACGGTTTTCGCATTCAACCCTACCAACGGGCACCGGGCCCATCCGCAGCGCCGGCTGCTATCGGCACGCTGGTCCGTCACGGCGGCTCGATGGACGGCTTCCTGTCGAATTACCATCGCTACCTCGACGATGAATTGACCGTGATCGTGCTCGGCAATATCCGGCCCTTCGCCGTCCGCGATCTGACCTTTGCATTGAAAGAGGCCGCCCTCGGCGTCAGCCCCGGTCAGCGCGAGCGAGACACACTGGAATAAATCCCTTGAATGACACGCGGGAATGACGCGCTGGCGTGACGGCAGCAACGAACGCAACAGTCAGGTATCCTGAGCACCGCCTGCCGCATTTTGCCGCGCTCGTGGCAAGATGCGGCAATCCGAACACGGGCGCGGGCCGTACAGGCCAGCGCCCTTCACCGGCTGCCCGCTCTCACGCAAAAGGAGATTCCATGCTGCGTCATCGTTTGTCTGCGCTCGCCGCTACCGCACTGCTTTCTGCAACCCTGCTCACGCCGGCACAGGCCGCTTCGCCCGTGCTCGGCCCGCAGGCCGGTTACTACCGCATGCAGCTGGGTGATTTTGTCGTCACGGCCTTGTCAGATGGCACCGTGGCGCTGCCGGTCGACAAAATCCTGCTGAACACCAAGCCGGAGCACGTCAACAAGGTGCTGGCGCATCATTTCCTGTCCTCGCCGCTGATGACCTCGGTGAATACCTACCTCATCGACACCGGCGACAAGCAGATCATGATCGATGCCGGTGCCGGCGCGCTGTTTGGCCCGACGCTCGGCAAACTGGTCAACAGCATCAAGGCGGCCGGTTACACGCCGGATGACATCGACGAGATTTACATCACCCACATGCACGGCGATCACGTCGGTGGCCTGACCGCGAAGGGTCAGATTGCGTTTCCGAATGCGATTGTCCGCGCCGAACAGAAAGACGCCGATCACTGGCTCAGCCAGGCCAATCTCGACGCTGCGCCGGCAGAAGGCAAAGGGGCGTATCAGGGCGCGCAACTGTCGATCAATCCGTACATCGCCGCTGGCAAGTTCAAGCCGTTCAGCGGCGACACCGCGCTGGCCGATGGCGTGCGCGCCCAAGTCACCGGCGCACACACGCCGGGCCACACCGTTTACGTGGTCGAAAGCAAAGGCGAGAAGCTGGTGCTGTGGGGCGATTTGATTCACGTTGGCGTGGTGCAGATGCCGGAGCCTGAAATCGCCATCCAGTACGACAGCGATCCGAAAGGCGCAGTCGTGCAGCGCAAGAAAGTGTTTGATGCCGCCGTCAAGGAAGGCCACTGGGGCGCCGCGACCCACCTGTCCTTCCCGGGTATTGGCCATCTGCGCAAGGACGGCAAAGGCTACCAGTGGATTCCCGTGAATTATCAGAACGACAAGTAAACAAACCGCAGAAAACAAACCATCGCGCCTTCACTGCGAACACAGTTTTCGACGATCAAAACAAACGACCCATTCGGGTCGTTTGTTTTTTCTGCGGGTACGATTGCTGGCTCAGGCGGCTTTTTCGATCACCACTTCCAGATACTCGGCGGGCACAATCAGGGACTGCGCGCCACCGATATTGTGCGAATCCAGCAAAGCCAGAATGTCGCGCTCCAATGCCGCTTGCTGGCTGGCATCGAGTGCGGCGAATGCCTTGTGGGTCGGCCCGTAGTAATCACGGAACACTTGCAGCCAATGCGTCGGCGAGCGGTAGCGGAAATTGAACGATTTGCGGCTGCAGCGAATCGCCGACGCCTGCGCACCGAACAATTCGGTCAGATGGGTTTCCGTGCCCCACAAGGCCGGCGATTGCAAACCGGCCGGCGGCGGCACATAGCGCCCGATCAGTTTGAACAGCTGGCCGATGAAGCCTTCCGGCGTCCAGTTGGCCATGCCGATGCGTCCGCCCGGCCGCAGCACCCGCAGCATTTCGCTGGCAACGCGGGCATGTTGCGGCGCAAACATGGCGCCAAAGGTCGACAGCACCACATCGAAGCTGGCAGTCGCAAACGGCAGGTCTTCTGCGTCAGCAACATGGCAGCGCAAGCTCAGCCCTTCGGCGTGCGCACGGTTCGCGGCTTTTTCCAGCAAGTGCGGCACGTAATCGCTGGCGGTGACGTCGGCAAAGCGGCGTGCCGCCGCGAGGCTGGCATTGCCATTGCCGGCCGCGACATCGAGCACCTGTTCACCGGCGCGCACATCGGCGGCTTCGGCGAGCAGCTCGCCAACAATCTGCAGCGTGGTGCCGATAATGGCAAAGTCACCGCTCGCCCAGGTCTGCTGCTGACGCTGTTTGATGGCGGCATAATCCGGCGTGACGACGGGATTCATCACGGTTTGAGTCATGGTCTGCTCCTTGTGCATGAGATAGCAGCGGCGCATCATCCACCACGCCGCAGGTGTCGCAACCGTGCGACGGGTGGCATTGTCTGCTGCCGGCCGTCAGCAGAATTTCCCGGGCGTCCGGAATGTTTGCTCAGGCGTCCGCCGTTGCCGCCGTCGAGCGCCGCAGCGCCCTCACCGGGAGACCGCCATGGCTCATGACCCCCTGTCCGATGTCTTGCGCAGCGTGCGCCTGCGCGGCGCGGTGTTCTATCACGTCAGTCTCGGCCGGGAATGGGCTGCGGAAACACCGGAGGCACCGGTACTCGCCGAGGCGCTGATGCCGGGCACCGAGCATGTGTTGGCCTATCACCTGATTGCCAAAGGCGAAAGCTGGGTCGCGGCCGGTGGCCTCGCGCCGGTGCGCCTGCACGAAGGCGACATTGTGATGTTTCCGCGCGGCGATCGGCATGTGTTGGCAAGCGCGCCCGGTTTGCGCGCGACACCGGCCGAAAGCGACTGGCAATTCAGCACCCGCAACGAGCCAAAACCGATCGCACTCGCCTACCACCGTGGCGTGCTGAGGCCCGGCACACTCGAACCGGGCGAGCCGGCCCACACCATTGTCATCTGCGGTTTCATCGGTTGCGATCTGCAACCGTTCAATCCCTTGATTGCGGCGCTGCCGCGTTTGCTGCGGGTGCCGGCCGCCGACGTGGCAAGCTGGATTGGCCCCATCCTGCAGCAGGCCGTGCACGAATCGCAGCAACACCAGCCGGGCAGTGCCGCGGTGCTGGATCGGGTCAGTGAAATGGTGTTTGTCGATGCGATCCGCCGTTATCTCGCGTCACTGCCAACCGACGCACACACCCCGGAAAGCAGTTGGCTCACGGCGCTGCGCGATCCCCACATCAGCCGCGCACTCGGACTGTTGCATGCCCAACCACAACAGGACTGGACGCTGGAAGAACTCGGCCGGCAAGTTGGCATGTCGCGCACGCGGCTGCACGAACGCTTTCTGGAACTGGTCGGCCAACCGCCGATCCAGTATCTGACCAACTGGCGCATGCAGCGCGCCGCCAATTTGCTGCGTGAAGGCAACGCCACCGTGGCGACCGTGGCACAGGAAGTGGGTTACGACTCGGAGGCGGCGTTTGCCCGCGCGTTCAAACGCGCGACCGGCAAGCCCCCGGCCAGTTGGCGCCGCCAGCAACGCGCCAGCACCGACACCGACATCGATTGAATGCGCTCAATTGCGCGCATGCGAGATCTGGAATTTGTCGACGCCGTCAAACGCCATGAGCTCGTTCGACAGCTCCATAATCGACGCACTCTTGCGGCCTTCCACGGCGACCACCACGAACTGCCATTGCAGCTGGCCGTTTTCATAACTAATCGAAAACGAGCCGCTGGCCAGAATGTAGCCGCGTGAAAACGCCACCCGTTTGAGCGTCTCTTCCGTCGCCTGAAACGTTGGCCGAAACCGCATGACAATGGTGACTGCCGGCCGCGTCGGCAACCGGCTTTCGATCTTTGAGCCCCACATCATCAGCGACGCCGACAACAGCGCCAGCAGAATTGCCGCCGCATAAAACCCGACCCCGACCAACACCCCAATCGCCGACGACGCCCAGATCGACGCCGCCGTGGTCAGGCCGCTGATGTTCATGCCTTCTTTCATGATCACGCCGGCACCGAGAAAACCGATGCCGGTGACAATGCCTTGAATGACGCGGGTGGGATCAGCCGGCAACACGCTGCCCGCGTGTGCGCCATACCACTGCTCGGGATAACCGGCCAACACCGTCAACGCCGCCGAGGCCATGCACACCATGCCATAGGTGCGCATGCCCGCCGCGCGGCCGTGGTAGCTGCGCTCATAGCCCACCAGCAAACCCAGCAGCAGTGCGCCTGCCAAACTCAGGAACACCACCAGATTCACTTGCAGCGCAACGGCCGACCAGTAATTGGCAAACAGCTGATAAGGGTGAACAGGCACAGACCACCTCAACGCCACGCTTCGCGCCGCATCCGCGCGTCTGTGATCAAGCGTAGCTCAGCGTGGCGATCGTGCTCAGCGCGGGTCGGCCGCCACCACCACGCGATTGCGGCCGCTTTGCTTGGCTTCGTACAGCGCTTCATCGGCACGTTTGAGCAAGGCGCTGCCGCTGCGCTCATCCGGTCGCCGTGCCGCCAGACCAATACTGATGCTGGCCTGCAACCCCTCGGCGACGTGCGTCAGTGACAACTGCGCCACCGCCGCGCGCATACGCTCAGCCACTTCTGCGGCATGGCCAGTCGCCGTGCCCGGCAACAGCACCAGAAATTCCTCACCGCCAACACGGCCGACCACATCCCCGGGGCGCAAGGTGGTGCGCAGGCAATGTGCAACTCGCTGCAGCACCTTGTCACCGACATCGTGACCATACGTGTCGTTGATTTGCTTGAAGTGATCGATGTCCAGCATCAGCACACAGTAGTCGCGCTCGGACTGATGCGCCGCCTGCAAATGCTCGGCCAGCACCTGCAGCACATGGCGGCGATTGGGCAGCCGGGTCAGCTCATCGGTGAGTGCCATCACCCGCATTCGCTCCGCCTGACTGCGCTGGCGGAAAAACAGATAAGCCAGCACAACCGCCACCAGCGCCGTCAACATGATGATCACACCCTGCTGCATGCGGATCCGCTGGCCAGCGGCGAGCGCCTGCTCGTGCAAGGCATTTTCCCGTTGCAGTTGTTGGTTCTGCTGCTCTTTTCGCGCGGTATCAAACTGCACCCGCAAGCGTGAGGTCAGGTTGGCGTTGAGCTGTTCGGCGAGGCGTTCGCGCAACTGCAGTTGCTGCTGCAAGGCCTCGACCGCCGCAGCGTGCTTGCCCTGCGCCTGATAGATGGCCGCCTGTGCTTGCCGGATGCGCTCGAGAAAGCGCGGATTGTCGACGGCCGTGAAATGGCGATCCGCTTCAGTCAGCGCCTGCAAGGCCAGATCGGGTTTCGCCAGGGCATGCAGCGCAAGTCCACGCGACAATTGCACCATCGCGCGATTATCGTCATTGCCGCTTTGCTGGAAAAACGCCAGCGCCGCATCCAGCAACGGCATGGCTTCTTCGGCGCGGCCGAGCTTGACCAGGAGGCCGCCAATCGCCCGCTCGGTCAACGCCACATCCTCGGCATTGTTCAGCTCACGCGCCAGCGCCAACGCGGCGTGGTAATGCGGTAGCGCCGCCTGCAGATCGCCTTTCAGTTCCAGCGTGGAGGCAATATTGAATTCGGCCGTGCCAAGGTTTTGCCGGTCACGGTTTTTCTGGTGCTCGCTGCGCAGCTGCTGCAAATACTCCAGCGCCTTGTCGTACTCACCGACACGCTGGTCTGCGTACAAATTGGCGATGGCATTGAGCACGAACCGGCGCCGGCTGTCGCGCCCCAAACGCTGGTTGATGGCAAACGATTGTTGCAACGCCAGCAGGGCATCGGCGTACTCGCCACGGCTGTGCAGCCACTGGCCATGCAGCGACAGCGCCGACTCCAGCAACTCGTCATCAGCCAGTGCCCGCGCGGTGTCGACCACCTCGGCATAACGCGCACCAGCCTGTTCCGATTCGCCTTGCTGCTCGGCCGCGTAGCCCTCACACAACAGCAATTCCGCCGCCGTGACGGCCTCGGTGTCGGGGCGCAGCGTCGCGCGCTGTTGCTGACTGTATTGCGCCGCCAGTGCCGGTTCATACGGCGCCTGCCACCAGCACAAGCTGGTGAAAATCTGCTGGCGCAGCGGCCAGTCCTGACTTGCGCGCACGGCGCGGCCGGCCTGCTCCAGCAAGCCGATGGCCGCGAGCCGGTCAGTCGCCAACTGCGCTTTCGCCTGCTCGTACAACGCTTGCGCATCGGCCGCGTGTGCTGGCGCGGCCATGCACAGCCAGAGACACCACCCATACCGCAATCCGATCTTTTTGCGCCGCATCATCGTCGGTCGAAACGTCGGTCACACCATGGTTCTATTGTGGCAGTTTTCCCGAGAATGGCGCAGCCGCCACCCGCGCATCCGCCGTACTCACGGATGTGGCGCCCGTCGCCGCCAGCACGGGGCGCAGCAAAAGCCGGCCGGGCGCCACCTCCGCATCGGGAAGACCAAAGCCTTGTGATAGTGGGCGCCTCGCACTCGATACGGAAGCGAACAGCCTGCTTTGCCAGCGGCACATGCATTGCCGTTCTTGCTGAGCCGTTCGTGCTGAGCCGGTCGAAGCCAGACCAAACCACGGAGAGGCACGCCGCGAAAAGCTTGCGAGCAAATCAGAAAACAAAAAGGCCTCGCGAGGGGCGAGGCCTTTTTGTTTCCGGACGAACCGGAGCGCTCACGTGACCACGCCAGGCGTGATCCTCGTGCAAGCCAGAAACCGTGTCAGCGCAAGCCTGATGGCATCAGCGCCGCGCAAACGGTTCAGGCATTGACGACGCGAATGCTGGCAGCTTGCAGGCCTTTCTGGCCTTGCTTGGTAATGAATTCGACTTTGTCGTTTTCATTCAGCGTTTTGAAACCGCCGCTCTGAATTTCCGAAAAGTGCGCGAAAAGGTCGGCGCTGCCATCGCTCGGGGTGATGAAACCAAAACCCTTGGCTTCGTTGAACCACTTCACGGTACCGGTTTGAATCGACATGGATGTATTCCTTAAATGAGAAAAATCAGGCACTTGGCCCATAAGCGCAAGCGTTCAAGACAAAGGAAGGATGATCGATTTGATACCGGTGAACCGAGGTGAAGCGGGACAAAACACGGGATGACACGCGAGCAAACTATGAGGCTTGATACGACTGCAAGGACCACCATACAGGCATTGTCAGGCGCTGTCGAACGATATCGTCAGCGCGGGCCATTTATTTGTGATGCGTCGATTGTTTGTGCTGCGTCGGCATACGGGCCCGTTTGCCCTGCATCGCCCACACGCAGCGTCTTTGGCAGCACAGCCATGCCGCGAGCTCATGAGCGCCAAGTTGCTGATAAACCACAGGTTCAGCCACAGAACGCGAGTGCTGCACCGCCGCTCGCCGGCGATCACCCCCGCCAATGTCGCACAAGCGCCACCGCCGTCTGACCGCAACAACGCAGTCCTCGCACCGCTACCGCCCGCCACCGCGAGCGGCTCTAATGCAACCGCTCCGTCCGCGATGGATCGCAGTGCTGCGGAGCATGTGGATGCGCCTTGCACCAGCAAGCGCAGCAATGAACCTCACGGAAAAGGGACTTCATCATGAACAAGCCTCTCTGGTTGGCAGGCCTTGCGCTTGCCGTCAGCTCGCAGCTCGCCATCGCCACTGACACCCTCACCGGCGCCAATCGCGTGATGCCGGAAACCACGGTATTTTCTCCCTCGCTACGTTTTGAAGGCAAAGTGATCGACCGTCTTGCCAACGGCAAATCCATGCGCGAAGTGGCTTACCTGCGCGGCCGCAAATTTGTGTGGGAAGGTCGTATCGATGGCCGCATCGCCACGCCGGAAGCAAGCAACCGCATCAGCAACGCCGCACTCGCCGACGAGTTCCTGACCCGCGAACAACTGGCCGAAAACCTGCGCGGTGTCGCGCTGTTCAATGGCCACCAATACCGCGAAGCGACCCCAGCTTACGATCTCGCCGACGAAGCCATCCGCCTGCGCGAACTGGAGCGCAGCGGCGCCCTGCTCAAGCAACCGCAAGGCCGCAGCCCGGCGCAAGGCAACGCGCCCTATAACCAGTTGCAGGAAGACAAACTGAGCAGCGAAAGTGGCCCGATCAGCATCAACATCGTGCATGGCACCGTTGATGACCGCACCGTGATGCCGAACACCTCTTATCCGTATCGCACCAACATCGTGTTCGACAATGCCGGCTCCACCGCGGTGATCAATTCCTCGCAAGGTTCCGGCACGTTGATCGGCCCGTCCACGGCCATGTCGGTTGCGCACGTGTTCTGGAACGAAGACGGCGACACCTGGGAAGCCGATCACCGCTGGGCACCGGGCTTTGACAGCGCCGACGCCGACCCGAGCCCGTACGGCGAATGGTATCGCTGCTACTGGGTCACCATTCCGACCGCCTACACCAACGGCAACGCCGACAGCGATGATTACGCCGTGCTCGATTTCGATGTCGGTTGCAACAGCGTCAGCAACGGCGTGAATTCGGATGAACCGGGCGCCACCACCGGCTGGCTCGGCCACTACACCGCGTCGGAAAGCGCCATCGAAGCGACCATGGGTTATGTGCGCGGTTATCCGGGTAGCGGCACCTGCGGCAACCCGGGCGTGAGCTGCGCCACTCGCATCTGGGGTGACACCTCCACCGCCAGCGAAAACAACGCCACCTCGAACATGATCCGGCACCAGGCCGACACCAGCGGCGGCCAAAGCGGTTCCGGTTTCTACCACTACGCCGATCCGAGCTGCACCGGCTGTGGTTACGGCGCTTACCTGGTCGGCATGCACCGCGCCGGCGACACCGACTACAACCTCGCCCGCCGCTTCGACTCGACCGTGTACTCGTTCATGAAAGCGTACAGCAGCGATTACTGAACATCGTTCTCGCGCAGCGCGAAGCCCTTCTCCCATCGCGGGAGAGGGGCTTTTTGATTTCCGGACTCGGCAGGCATCGCAGCATGGCCTGTTCGGTCGCCTGCTGGTGCTTCGACCGGCTCCGCACCAACGCCAGGTCGACGCGGTCTGACAAACCAGCCGTTCGCCCCTGCATCGCATACGAGGGAAGTTCTGCGCGTGTCGAAGGGCACAGGCATACGCCATGACAACAGCGATTTCCTTACATTTTTTTTTGCTGCCAAATCGACCGGTCGTGTACGGTTTGCTTGAGACCGTTGCGGCCACCTGATTTTCAAATCGGTTCAAACCTTTCCGATGGCCGCCGCGTCCGTGCTAGCGCCCTCATCTCCGACATGGACCTCCGTCATGCCAAATGCCATTCCCCCCCTTCGCCGTTTTGCCGGGGCCTTGTTGGCCGCCTCGCTGCTCTGTGGCCACAGCATCGCCGCCGAAACCGCTGCTGCGTCCACGCCCGCCACACAATCGCCCGCCAAAGTGCTGATGCTCGGCAGCTTTCACTTTGACAACCCCGGCCTCGACGCGGTCAAGCACGAAGTCATCGACGTGATGAAAGCGCCCTCGCAAGCCTATCTGGATGCGCTGGCCGACCGGCTGGCCGCGTTCAAGCCGACCGTGGTGTTGCTGGAATACAACCCGGACAACGAAGCGAAAATGAATGAGCGCTACCGCAACTACTTGAACGGTAGCTACACGCTCGAACGCAACGAGATTTATCAGATCGGTTTCCGGGTAGCGAAACGCGCCGGCCTGAAGTCAGTCAGCAGCTTCGATGAACGCAACACGCCGAACGACGGTGACTTGTGGAATTACATGCCGCAGCACGAACCGGAGCGGATGAAGCAGTTCGAAAAATTGATTGCCGACCTCTCCGCCGAGTTCCAGCGCGACCACACCACGCTGACGCTGCAGGGCTTGCTGCAAAAGCTCAATACGCCGGAAGAAGATCGTCGTAACAAGGATTTGTATCTGCTGTTCAACCCGGTCGGCGCCAAAGCCAAAAGCTTCAACGGTGCCGACAGCACCGCCAGCTGGTGGCGCCGCAACTTCCGCATGTACGCCAACATTCAGCTGCACGCCGCACCCGGCGCCCGCATTCTGATCATCGCCGGCCAGGGCCACACGGCGATACTGCGCGACTTTGTGTCGATTGACTCCACCATCGACGAAGAGCCGATCGCGCCGTATTTGTGATGTGGAGAAACTGTCCTGACCCGTCTCCCTTGATGTGAGAGGGGTCAAGAGAGGGAGGAGTCCGAGGCACGAACGAAATCCAACTATCAGGGCGGACCCCACCTTCGCCCTAGCCCCGCACCGCGCCCCTGCCACTCGCTGGCTCGTGGCGCTGTGGCGGGACGAAGCAGGGCTTCGTCAATTTCCGCCTTTGCCCTCTCAAGGGAAAGGGCGAACGTCCCGCACGCTGCCATCCAATATCTCACGCCTTCTTCCGTTTCGAAACGCGCTTCTCCTTCACCACCGACACACCGGCAATTCTTTTTTTCTGCTGCTGGCAACCCGGTCCAGCAACGACAATAAGGAATGCACCTCACCACGTGAAAAACTGCTAGCACTCATTCCGGCAAAGCCGCTTCCCCCCCAAAGCATCGGCACAAAAAGGCTAAGTGTGGTAGCGAACAGAAGTCTGCACTGGAACACCGCGATACTGCGCAATGAGGGTGTTCACACTCCAACTTTCATGGGGCTTCAATCACATACTTCATAGCAACTCTCCTGCTTATTCCTCGTTGTCTCAGCGACGTCTCTGCGCACGCGGCTGGCTGCGCATGGCTGATGTTATGCCCCCACAACACCCCAGCTGATCGCGTGATCGGCCGGGCAAGCTATTACCCCGATTTAGGTGTAGTCGCAGCAACGAATGGAGGACGCATCCTCCCAACACAAGTTATGGAGAACTGGCAATGAACAAGCTATTGCGTAGATATGTCTCGGCACTGGTCACCAGCGTGACTCTATGTGGCGCATCCCCTTTTGCGCTGGCCGTTGATGGCGTGGTGCTGATCGATCAAGGCCGTGCCTTGGCCGGCAACGTCACGCCGGGTGATGCGCCGGGCTTCCCGGTCAGCATCACGCGCTCTGGCAGTTACCGGTTGTCGAGTCAGCTGGTGTTGCCGGCAAACCGCAACATCAATGGTATCGAGATCAGCAACAACGCCACCATCACGCTCGATCTCAATGGCTTTGCCATTGTGGGGCCATGCGGCCCCGCACTGGAACCACGGCCCTGTGACGGAAAAGGCGGTACCGGAATTGGCGTGGTCACCTTGGGCAGTTTGGATGGTGCAGACATCAAAAATGGCACGATCCGCTACATGGCATCCGACGGCGTGAACATTGCGTCGAATACCCGTCTTGAGCAAGTTCGCTTGATAAAGAATTCCGGCAACGGAGCAACGTTGGGCCGCGGCTCGCTCGTCATTAACTGCTCCATTGGCGACAATTATGGCCACGGCATTTTCGGCGACCACGTCGGACTGAGTCGTGGAGCAATCATTGGCAACATCATTACCTTCAATGGCCACATCGACCCTGCCACCGGTCTTGGCGTGGGCACCGGCATCACGGTGTCATCAGAAACATCGCTCGGCGGGCTTGTGATTCTCGATAACGCGATCACCGACAACGCCAGCTATGGCATCGACGCCGGCAGCAACGCCGACGCCGGTTACGGCCGGAATGTCATCCGCGGCAATAATGGCGGTGATGAGCAAGTCAATGGCGGAACTGACATGGGGCAAAATCACTAACCCCCCGGAATCACCACGCCGCAAATTTACGAAGCAGCGGCATCATCGACGCACAGTCAGAAACAGGCTCAGCCACGCTGGGCCTGTTGTTCTGTGCGAACAGAATCCCAGCGCCTGCACATTCAAATCCCTGTGCCGCACTTGTCGGCGCAACCAGTCAGCGCTCATCCTCGCTCTAATTAGGAACTGTATAGAGCAATGTATTGCACCGAATCGTGAATCACGGTGCAGTGGCATACTCAGGTTAAACGGGTTCCGCTCGAATGGGGGGTGGCTTCTTTGCCGTCGGTCATGCGGTGCAATACCGTG
>DASUEK010000258.1:0-9498 GCA_036275115.1 Permianibacter sp.
GCGCTGGTTCGGCAATGCGAGCAGCAACTGCAAGCCGCCGAACAGAAGGTGCAAGTGCTGAGCAAACAGGGCGATCAGGAAAAGCTGACCGACTTCGACAACGCGGTGGACCCGGCATGACCGCGTTGGCCACCTTTCTCGACGGCTGTCAGCAGCGCGTCGATGCCGCGCTGGGCGCGATGCTGCCAGTGGCCGAAGGGCCGACCGCCCGCCTGCACGCGGCGATGCGCTACGCCACGCTGAACAAGGGCAAGCGGCTGCGACCGATACTGGTCTACGCCGCCGGCGCACTGCGCGACGCAAATGGCGCCGATCTCGATGTCGCCGCCTGCGCGGTCGAACTCATCCATGCTTACTCGCTGGTGCACGATGATCTGCCGGCGATGGACGACGATGATCTGCGCCGCGGCCAGCCGACCACTCACATCGCGTTCGATGAAGCGACCGCCATTCTGGCCGGCGATGCGCTGCAGACCTTGGCATTCGAACACCTCGCCTGCGCGCCGCTGACGGCGCACACCGAACCCGTGCGCGTGCAATTGCTGCAACTGCTCGCCAAAGCCTCCGGCGCCGCTGGCATGGGCGGCGGTCAGGCGATCGATCTCGCCGCCACCGGCCAGCGGTTGTCGCTCGCCGAATTGCAGCACATGCACGCGCTGAAAACCGGCGCGCTCATCACCGCCAGTGTGCTGATGGGCGCTGCCTGCGCCGGCCGCTGGCAGGCCAGCGAATGGCAGGCGCTGACTGCGTACGGCAACGCGCTCGGCCTCGCCTTCCAGATTCACGATGACGTGCTCGATATCGAAGCGGACACCGCCACACTCGGCAAGCCGCAGGGTTCCGATATCGAGAAAGGCAAGATGACGTTCCCGGCGCTGCTCGGCCTCGAGGAAGCCAAGCGGCGGGCGAGCGCGACTGCCGAACAGGCCATCGCGGCGCTGGCAAACTTGCCGTATCGCACCGAACGCCTGGTCGAGTTGGCGCGCTACGTTGTGAGTCGCGGCCACTGACGAGGCACTACGTCACACCAACCGGTGTGGCCTGTATCCGATTTTGAAGTGAGTAGAAACCAGCGATGCCTGCCGATTTAACGCCGTCTTCCAAGAATGAGTATCCGCTGCTGTCGCGGCTGAATTCGCCGGCCGATCTGCGTGCGCTGCCGCGCGAGGAGCTCGGTCAGGCCGCCGACGAACTGCGCCGGTTTTTGATCGACACCATCTCGCGCTGCGGCGGCCATTTCGCCGCCGGCCTTGGCACGGTCGAGCTGACGGTCGCGCTGCATTACATTTTCAGCACGCCGGATGATCGGCTGGTCTGGGATGTCGGCCATCAGGCCTACCCGCACAAGGTGCTGACCGGCCGCCGCGATCAGTTGCACACCATCCGCCAGCACGATGGCCTGCACCCGTTCCCGGCGCCGAGCGAAAGCGAGTACGACACCTTCGCGGTCGGCCATTCGTCAACCTCGATCAGCGCCGCGCTCGGCATGGCCATTGCCGCGAAAGCGCGCGGCGATGAGCGCAGTGTGGTCGCCATCATCGGTGATGGCGCGATGACCGCCGGCATGGCGTTCGAAGCGCTCAATCACGCCGGCTCACTCGACGTAAACCTGTTGGTGGTGCTGAACGACAATGACATGTCGATCAGCGAAAACGTCGGCGCGCTGAACAATTATTTTGCCAAGCTGCTGTCGTCGCGCTTCTACAACGCCGTGCGCGAAGGCGGCAAGAAAGTGCTGGCGGCGGCGCCGCCGCTGAAAGAGCTGGTGCACCGCGCCGAAGAGCACATGAAAGGCATGGTGCTGCCGAGCACGTTGTTCGAGGAGCTTGGCTTTCATTACATCGGCCCGGTTGACGGTCACAACCTCGACGTGCTGCTCGACACGCTCGGCAACCTGAAAACCCAGACCGGCCCGCGCCTGCTGCATGTGGTCACCCGCAAAGGCAAAGGCTATGCACCAGCCGAGAATGACCCGATCGCCTACCACGGCGTGCCGATTTTCGATCCGAGCAAGGACAGCCTGCCGCCGAGCAAACCCAAGCTGACCTATTCGAATGTGTTCGGCGAATTCCTCTGCGATATCGCCGCGCAGGACTCGCGCGTGTTCGGCATCACGCCAGCGATGCGCGAGGGTTCGGATCTGATCCGGTTCTCGAAAGAATTCCCGGATCGCTATTTCGATGTCGCCATTGCCGAGCAGCACGCGGTGACGCTCGCCGGTGGCCTGGCCAAAGAAGGCGCCAAGCCAGTGGTGGCGATTTACTCGACCTTCCTGCAACGCGCTTACGATCAACTGATTCACGACGTCTGTCTGATGGATCTGGACGTGCTGTTCGCGATCGACCGCGGCGGTCTGGTCGGCGGTGATGGCGCCACCCACAACGGTGCCTTTGATCTGTCCTATCTGCGCTGTGTGCCGAACCTCGTCATCATGGCGCCAAGCGACGAAAACGAATGCCGGCAGATGCTCTACACCGGCTGGCTGCATCAAGGCCCGGCGGCGGTGCGCTATCCACGTGGCGTCGGTCGCGGCGTCAGCCCGGAGAAAACCTTCAGCGCCTTGCCGATCGGCAAAGGCCGAATCGTCCGTCAGGGCGAAAAAGTCGCCATCCTCAGTTTCGGTGCGCTGCTCGACGACGCGCTGCAAGCGGCCGAGCAACTGAATGCCACCGTTGCCGACATGCGCTTTGTCAAACCGCTCGACGGCGAGCTGATCAGCCAGCTGGCGCAAACGCATGACCGCCTCATCACGCTCGAAGAAAACGCCGTGCGCGGTGGTGCCGGCTCTGCGGTCAACGAGTACGTGCTGAATCACGGCCTTGCCGTTGCGGTGCGCAACATCGGCCTGCCGGATCGTTTTGTCGAACACGGCGATCCGGTCAAGCTGCGCGCCGAAGCCGGCATGTCGGTCGATGCGATTGTCAACGCCGCGCGCTGAGCTGGCATCACGACGTGCCATGAAAGAAAAAGGCCGCATCAGCGGCCTTTTTCTTTCTGATTGATTCAAACCGGACTGGCGGCACCGGTCTCAATGCGGCCCAATCCGCAATGCGGCCGTCGCGACATAGATCTCACGCAGGAACACCACGAGCGAGCCAATCAGCGCAATCATCGATGCGACAAACAACCAGCCAATATAGGTTTCGATCCGGGTATTGGAGAACGCCGCCGCAAACAGGCTGACAATCACCAGACAGATCAACAGGGCGCAGCTGGTTGCCATGCTGATGGCGCGATTGATGAGCTTGGCGCGTTTCGACAGCGTATGCAGTTCATCGTGCACGCGCTTTTCCTTGTCTCCGTTGATATGCGGCAGCAGATCTTCGAGCTTGCGGGCGCGGTCAATCACCCGCGCCAACCGGTTGGTCAGCACGCCCAGCAGCGCGGCGACACCGGTCAACAGAAATACCGGCGCGATCGACAACTGGATGACGTGGGAGATATCGGCCACTTCCGAACCGGTGGCAAGCGGAACAGGCATGGTTCACCTACAGCTGCAAACGAGAAAGTTGCCAAAGCTTAACCATTGCCGTAACGCAGCGCTATCGGCAATTCGCGCGGCGGCACCGGAATGATCTTCCAGTCGCGGCGCTTTTTCGGCACCCGCGACTGGTAATCAAAAATGCTGCGCGCCGGTTCGCGGCCCCAAGGACGTGCCGACGGCAATTGCGGAAAATGCAGGCCATAAACCGCCTGGGTCTGTCGGCAAAAACTCGCCTCGGTCGGCGTGACCGCCTGCCGGGCGCCGGTCAGCAGCGCGAGCGTGTAGTCGACACAGGCCTCAAATGCCTGCCACGGCATCAACCGGGTTTGTTCGCTGAGCAGGTAGCGGCTCGCCTTGCGTGCCTCGGCAACAGAATGTTCCCGCAGCAACGTGGAGACGTAGAGCAACGGCGCCAGCAACCGTGATGACGGTCCGCGCAGTGGCACAGTCAGACCGATTGCCCGCAGCGCGTCCATCGACAAGCCGGTGCAGTTGTTGTCGGTGTGCTGGTAATGCAGACGGTGATCGTAAAGCCGGTGCAACGTGTCGATCAGTTGCCGGTACAACGCGCTGGCAATATCCGCGTCCGACAACACGCAGCAGACCAACCACGACGGCCGGTAGTGCTGCTGGCCGCTGTTCAGATCGGCAAGATAATTGTCCATTGGCACGAGCGCCGGCAGGATGCCTTTCTCGCTGACGACATCGGGATTGTAGAAATTGGCGACCAGCCAGTCGGCGATGTCGCCGTCCTCGCGGTAGCGGCCGAGCGTCAAGGCAAAATGACCGCCGTGCGCCTCGTCGTCATCGCCTTGCGCGCCGTTCAGCATGAAGCCGATAGCCCAGCGGCCAGCTTCCGCGCCGCTGGCAGCACGCCGCCACAGCGCATGACAGTGAAAATCGCGTTGGGCGCCGGCTTCGCCAATCGGCAGCAACGACGGCCATGACGGCAGCAGTGGCGCCTGCGCATCCAGGCGCCAATTGCTCGGCCAGATCGTGCGCAGTTGCCAAGTCGGATTGTGCCGGGTCGCGCGCACCCGCACCGGTTGCCGTGCGAGGTAGGCCAAGGTGGCTTCGTTGATGAAGGTCGGATTGCTGTCCAGCGCCGGCACCAGCGAAAACGGTTCGGACGGCTCGTTGCCGACAGCGAACCGCCGCGCCGCCGGATCCAGCTGGACGCGCGCCAAACAGTCCGGCGCCGCCAGCCAAATCGGCAACGACGGCTGCTGGGCGGGATCAAGCGTCAGCCATTCGTTCTGGAAATACCAATGCGCGGCTGGCGTCAGTCGATCGGCTACGGCATCGGCACGCGCTGCGCGCCACAGTTCCGGGGCGGGCGGCAGCGCATGGCTCATCAGTATTGCGCCTCCAGCACCAGCAGATTGCTTTGCTTTTCCATTTTCACGGTGCTGAGAAAACTCATGCCAAGCAGGATCTCGTTGCTGGTCTTGGCTTCGACCACAAACGCCTCGACGTTTTTTCGTTCGATTTCGCCAACCCGCACCGAGCGCAGCGACACTCGCCACGCCGAGGTCATGCCCGCGGCCGTTTGCACCATTTGCGGCCGGCCTTCATGACGAAAGGAAATGCCGAGTCGCTCGGCCATTTTGGCATTCATCGCTACCGTGGTCGCACCGGTATCGACCATAAAACTGACCGGCACGCCGTTGATGGCACCGGCCGTGGTGAACATACCATTGCCATCGCGGGCAATTTGCACGCGCACGGTTTCTGGCGCCGAGAAACTGGTGTGGATATCGCTGTTGAGGCCGTACTCGCCGCGCTTGCCGTCAATTTCCAGAACGGCCACCGCACTGTCGGCGCGAATGAGTTTGACGCCGTCGCGCTGCTCGCCGGCTCTGAGAAAATGCTGCTTGCCGTTGATCATCAGCAGCGCCCGGTCGTCGAACAAGCCGAGCACGCGTACCTCGGCAGCGGTTGCCGTCAGCGCCAGCAACGCGGTCAATGCGATGGCAAGCCAGCGAGTAATTGTCATGTCAGCCAATACCATCCGAGCTGCAACACGGCACACGTCATGAATCCGGCCAGCAGATCATCAAGCATGATGCCAAGACCGCCATGCACGCGCCGATCGGCCCACGACACTGGCCAGGGTTTGCCGATGTCGAACAGCCGGAACAAGACAAAGAGTAGCAAGACATTGAGCCAGTGAAACGGCAGAAACAGCGCGCCTGCCCACAGACCGGCCCATTCGTCGATCACGATCGCGCCCGGGTCCTGAATGCCGAAATCGCGCGCCGTGCGCTCACTGGCGATCACGCCCAGCACGAACAGCGGCAACAGCAACACGGCATACCACAGCGTCGGCAGCGCCCACCACGCCACGCTCACCACCGGCAAGGCGGCCAGCGTGCCGAAGGTGCCCGGCGCTTTTGGCGCCAGACCACTGCCAAACCCGACCGCCACCCAATGCCAGAAATGCGTCGGTCGAATCATGTCGGCACACCAAAGTGATCGTAACCGCGGCCCGTCAGCACGAATGGCTGGCCGTGCAAGCTGAGTTGCAGAGGCGAACGGCCGCTAACGATGTGACCGATGGCGGTCAGCGGCACGCCGCAGGCGGCGGCCGCCGCCTGCGCGGCCAGCCAGTTCGCCGGCGGGCAGGTCAGGCAGAGCTCGTAATCGTCGCCGCTTTGCAGGGCAAAGCGCAGCGCACTGAGTGGATCCGGTGTTTGCCGCAACAGCGCCGCACTGAGCGGCAGCTGTTCCAATTGCAGTTCGGCGCTGACGCCAGATGCCGTCAACACGTGCTGAAAATCCTGTGCGAAACCATCCGAGATATCGATGGCGGCGTGACAGAGCGAACGCAGCGCCAGCCCGACGTCGACCCGTGGCGTTGGCCGGTTGAGCCGCGCTAGCAGCGTGCCAGCATCAGCCGCATCGGAGATGGCCTGTTCATGCAGCGCGTGTTGCAAGGCCCGGCCGGCATCACCGACAGTGCCGGTCACCGCAACGATGTCACCCACTTGCGCGCGATCGCGGCGCAGTGCCTGCGCAAACGGCACGAAACCGTGCACGGTCACCGTGATGCTGAGCGGACCGCGCGTGGTGTCACCGCCCACCAAGGCCAGCTGGTGTTGCTCGGCGAGCGCAAAAAAGCCGTCACTGAACCGTTGCAACCAGTCGGGCTCTTCGCTCGGCAGACTGATCGCCAACGTAGCCCACGCCGGCTGTGCGCCCATCGCGGCAAGATCGCTGAGATTCACCGCCAGGCTTTTCCAGCCTACATCGTAGGGATTGGTATCAAACGGGAAATGCACGCCGGCATGCAGCGTATCGGTGCTGACGGCGAGGGCCTGATCGGCCGGGACTTGCAACAGTGCGCAATCATCACCGACCGACAGCAGCACATCGCGGCGTCGGCTCGGGCGGGTGAAATAGCGTTTGATGACGTCGAATTCGCCGGGCATGTCAGCCATCCATCACAAGCTGGTGACCATGGTGCCATGGTCGAACATGCCCGAGAAGGGCCACGCGCTTACGATTGGGGACGCGACTTCGCCGCGACTTCGGTGGCGCGCAGCACCCGCGCCAGTTTGTCGAGCACACCGTTGACGAACTTGTGGCCGTCGGTGGCGCCAAACGTCTTGGCCTGCTCCAGCGCTTCGTTGATGACCACCTTGTACGGCACGTCGATGCGTTCTTTCATTTCGAACGCCGCCATCCGCAGAATCGCCAGCTCGACCGGGTCAATCTCTTCGAGCTTCAAATGAATGGTCGGCTTCAGCAGATTGTCGAGCTGATCTTTTTGCTCGACCACGCCGCGCAGCAGCTGCTGGAAATAGGCGGTGTCGCAGCCTTTGAAATCCTGATCTTCCAGCATGTGCAGCTCGATCTGCTGCGGCGCGATCTGGTTGATCTGCCACGAGTAGATGGCTTGCACCGCGTAGCGACGGGCCTGACGGCGTTCGGACGGTTTGCTCATTTCACACTCTCAACTTCAATTTCGACAACCGCCAGTGCGGCCTGTTTCACGCCAATGTTCAGTGACTCAACCAATCTGCTTCAACACGCTGAGCATTTCGATGGCGGCCATGGCGGCATCGGCGCCTTTGTTGCCAGCCTTGGTGCCGGCTCGCTCGATTGATTGCTCGATGGTGTCAGTGGTCAACACGCCGTTGATGATCGGAATGCCGGCGGCAAGCGCGACTTGCGACAAGCCCTTGGCACTTTCACCGGCGACCACTTCAAAGTGATAGGTCGCACCGCGAATGACTGCGCCGAGCGCGATCACCGCATCCTGCTTTTTGCTGGCAGCAAGCTTCTGGCACACCAGCGGCAATTCGGCCGCGCCCGGCACCCGAACCACGGTAATGTGTTCGTCTTTGACACCGTGGCGCTTCAGCGCATCGAGCGCGCCCTGCACCAGTTGCTCGACGATGAAGCTGTTGAAACGCGAAGCGACGATGGCATAGCGGGCATCTGCCGAAGTGAACACGCCGTCGATTTGTTTGATGCCGCTCATGCGGGGCTCCTGTTAATCAAAATTGATTCGTCGCAGTAGGAGCGGCCTTGGCCGCGATATCCTTCATCGAAAAGAATCGCGGCCAAGGCCGCTCCTACAAAATTCAGTAACGCTTACGGCTCGACAAACTCCACCACTTCCAGCTTGAAGCCGGACAGCGAGTATTTGGTCGGCTTGCTCATCAGCCGCAGCTGGTGCACACCGAGATCACTCAAAATCTGCGAACCGATACCAATGCGGCGCGACCCACCGACCAGCTCGCGGCGCGGCATCGATTCGCCGCGATCTTCCGCGGCGTAGCGCGCCAGTTTGGCGAGTTGTTCGTCATTGCCGGCTTGCGCCGCCAGCACCAGCACCACGCCCGCACCTTCCTGCACCACGCGTTGCAGCGTTGCATCCATCGGCCAGGAACTGGCGCCGCGTTGGCCGCGCAGCACATCGGCGAGCGGATCGGCGACATGCACCCGGGTCAGCACAGGCTTACCGTTGTTGACGGTGCCGTAGACCAGCGCATGGTGCAGCGCTCCGTCGATGGTGTCCTGATAAGTGTAGAGGGTGAATTCGCCGAAGGGGGTCGGCCAGCGGCATTGCTGCAGCTGCTGGACGGTTTTCTCGTGCAGCGAACGGTATTCAATGAGGTCGGCAATGGTACCGAGTTTGAGGCCGTGCTCGGCAGCGAATTTTTCCAGATCCGGCCGCCGGGCCATGGTGCCGTCTTCGTTGAGGATCTCGACAATGACGCCAGCCGGTTCGAAACCGGCGAGCCGGGCCAGATCGACCGAGGCTTCGGTGTGGCCGTTGCGGGTCAACACGCCGCCCGGTTGGGCCATCAACGGAAATATGTGGCCGGGCTGAACAATGTCAGCCGCCTTGGCGTTTTTCGCCACCGCCGTGCGAATGGTGTGGGCACGATCGGCCGCCGAGATGCCAGTCGAGACACCAACTGCCGCCTCAATCGATGCGGTGAACGCGGTGCCGTGACGGGTGCCGTTGGCTTGCACCATCGGGCCGAGACCCAGCGTCAGGCAGCGCTCACGGGTCATCGGCAGACAGATCAAACCGCGGCCGAATTTGGCCATGAAATTGATCGCGTCCGGCGTCACGCACTCGGCCGCCATCACCAGATCGCCTTCGTTCTCGCGATCTTCGTCATCCATCAGGATGACCATCTTGCCGGCACGGATGTCGGCGATCAGTTCCGGCACACTGCTCAAAGCCATGTTCAATTCTTCCTGCAGCAATCGTTTCAGCGCACGCCGGTAAAACCGGCCCGCGCCAACAAGGTTTCGGTGACACCATTCGCCGTGCCGTCACCGGCTTGCAGCAAGCGTTCGAGATAACGCGCCAGCACATCGACTTCGATGTTGACCAGCGTGCCGGGCTGCCAATCGGCAGCATTGGTTTCGGCCTGGGTGTGCGGCACCAGTGTCAGTTCAAAACAATCGTCATTGACCGCATTGACGGTCAGGCTGATGCCATCGACGCAGACCGAGCCTTTGTGGGCAATGTAACGCTTGATGTTTTGCGG
>DASUEK010000259.1:0-5290 GCA_036275115.1 Permianibacter sp.
TCACTGCCCCTTGCGCGACTGGGCAATATAAAACCGCGCCCGCTTGGCCTTGTCCATGCAGCCGGCATACGCTTCTACCGTCTGCTGCGTTTTTGCCAGCGACAGCAAGCCAACGGCTTTGCCATAACTGACGGTACCGGAAAAGCCTTCCGCTTTCGCGATATCCAGCTCGCGCCACGCTGCATCCAGTTGCGCGGCGCAGCCATCACGGCCGACTTGCTTGCCGGCACAGGCAGACAACAGACCGAGCATGGCAATCAGCCCCACTGTTCGTATCTTCATTTTCTCTCTCCCCGTATGTCATCCACGAGTGTTACGTATCACAACCGAATCCGGATGGCGCCAGCCCGGCTTCCGTACCGCTGCCCCGCTGTTAACGCGCTCAAACCATACCAGCGCCCAGCGAACCGTTCGCGTTCACTCATCCAGCCGCCGGACAAAGCGCAATGCAGAGCCGCTGTAGCCGGCTCGCTGGTAGAACGCATGGGCCCGCTCGCGCTTGACGCTGGAGGTCAGCTCCAGCTGCACGCAGCCATGCTCACGCGCCCACTGCTCCGCCGCGTGCAACAATTGCTTCCCGAGCTGCTGGCTACGCTGGTTCTCATTCACCACCAGTGATGACAGCCGGGCAATCGGTTGGCCCAGATGAAAATAGAACAGGCGGGTGACGGCTACCAGGCCAACGACTTCTCCGCCAAGCTCGACGACAAACACGGCTTGCTGCGGATCGACAAGCGCGCATTGCAGACTGTGTTCAGCGGAGCTGACGTCTTGCGGATAACCCAGCTCGGCCAGCAGTGAGGTGACCGCCTCGGCATCGTCGAGCGTTGCCAAACGTATCTGCAAGGTATCCGTCATGAACAGCCCTCAGAAAAGGCACTACATTACTGCCATCGAGCTAGTGCACATGCGTGCGTTTCGCATTGTGCTGATGTGGGAGCGGCTTTAGCCGCGATGAATGCTGTTCATCACAATCGCGGCTAAAGCCGCTCCCACTATCCCGATGCGGCTCAACTCTGACTTTCGCTGCGCTCGGCCTTCTGCGCTTGCCGCTGCGCCTTCCGATAGGTCTTGTATTTGCCCAGCAGGCCATCAAAGCCGTCGAGCAAGGCTTGCGAAATTTCGGGCTTCTCGCCGAGCACCTCCAGTGTGTAGGCAATCGACTCGACCGTCGACAAGCATTCCTTGCGCGGCTCCTTGCGCAGATTGCCGTATTTCGACAGCGCACGCGGGTTCAGCACGGCACGCTTGCATTTGAGCAGCCAGGCATTGCGCCACCACAACGTCTTGGCCTGCGCCCAGGTACCATCAATTGCGATGATGCCTTTGATGTCTTCCGCTTCGATGTCGGCCAGCTCATCCTTGCGATCGAACACATACAGATCCGATTCGTCTTCGCGCCGGGCCAGCTCATGAAATTTGTATTTGCTGCCGAGGAACAACACGATCCATTCGCGTGGATTGGCATCGAAACCCACGGCCTTCTTCAGGTTGGCCACCGACAGCGCGGTTTTCAGCGTCGATTTTTTCAGAATGAGATTGGCGAGCCGCGCGCTGCCCAGATCTTTGTCCGGCTCTTGCGGGTGCTGCAGGATCAGCACATGACGCTGGTTTTCCTGCGGATGCACGAGTTCGCAGACACAGAGCGGGCGGATTTTGTAGCAGACGGGACAAGTATCCATGCGACGGGGATCAGGCAACGGGAACAGTCGCTATTCTAGCTGGTTCGCCCTGCATCGGGGTTCCCGCCCTTGCCGAAACCCTGACTTTTCCGGCTTTGCCACGGGCCAAGTGCCGTCTCGCCGATTCCGTGCCGGCTCCACGTGCACCGGCGAGTGACCAATGGCAAGCCGCCTCAGCGCCGCTACTCCCCGACTGTCGCCCGGTAAGCATGCCAGGTCGCCAGACCGACCCACGGCGCCGTAAAAATCAGGCCGATAAAACCGGTGACAAAACCAAAGCCAATCAGCAGCACGATCAGCAGCGCCCAGAACAACATCGTGGCGGGATTGCGTGCCAACACCCGCAAACTGGTAAAGCAGGCCGCGAAGGTTTCGGCGTCGCGGTCCATCATCATCGGTACCGACACCACCGAAATGGAGAACACGATGGTCGCAAAAATGCCGCCGACCACCAGATAGGTGATGACAAAATCCAGATGCTCCAGCGAAATGATTTGCGCCAGAAAATCCTTCAGCTCCGGCAGACCGGACGAGAAGAACATGGCAAACGTGATTAACGAAGCGCGGCCCCAGATCAGCAGAATCACAGTCGCGATCAGCAGGTAAATGCCGATACCCTGCACATTCGACTGCCATGCCAGCATCGTACGCAGCGCCGTCACCGGCTTGCCGGCTTCGGTTTGCTTGGCAACGTTATACAATCCGGTCGCCAGAAACGGCCCCAGCAGGAAAAAACCGAACAGCGCGGTGGTGAAATACTGCAGCGCATTGTTCAGCACATAATTGAGCAACCAGCCCATCACGGCGAACGCCACGCCATACAACAGGCTGGCAACCGGATGCAGCCGCATGTCATTCAGCCCTTTGTAGAGCCACAACACCGGTGCGCTGAACGGCACATCGCGAATGGTCGGCAGTTTCGGACCGGCAAAGGGATCGCTGTTCGGCGTTTCGGGTGATGACGGAGTTTCCGGTGTTGCGGCGCGTTCAGCCGGCGGAGGGGTTTGCGATGCGGTCATTTGGTTAACGACTCTTGTCATGGGCAGCAACTGCCACGCGAATAGCCCTCCTTTTAACCTGCCTTTAGCGCGCTGTAAAGCTGCAGTGCTTCCGAACGCGTGCCGCAGCAAAATCACATTTCTGCTGCATCATTTCCACTCGCACCTTATCGGCGCCGGACGTTGGCCGCGCTGGACCGCGCCATCAACGCTGCACTACGCTTGGCTGCAAGTAAGCCACGCAAGACGGCATATCGCTGTGCCCGTCTCAGCGTTTCCCGCGACTCAAGTCAGGATTCGGACAATGAACACAAGATCAGCTTGGCGATCGCTGGCGTTTTGCAGATCGGCGTTGTGTGTAACGACGCTGTGGCTGACACCCGCCAGTTACGCCGTAATGCCACCAGAAGCGGAAGCCCGTGCGGCGCTGGCGCGTATCGAACGAATGGCGGCCATGCGCGCCGAGGCACCGGAAAAACTGCGTGTTCAGATACAAAGTGCCACAGCCGAGCGCGTCGACGGCAACCTGTGCCCGGCCGTGGAAACCTGGACAGTTGAAGCCACCGTGGTGAGTCGCGAACGCGGCACCGCGGCGCCGGGACAACGGCTGCGTCTGCATTACGAGGTGGAACACCACCGCTGCCCGGGACCGGTGCGGGAACCCTGGCCAACGTTGCAAGCCGACACCGAAATCGATGCCCTGCTGAGCTGCGAGGGAGAACAATGCGAACCGGCGGCCGGATCGATGAGCTTCATGTCAGATACCGCATTCACTGAAGAGCACGCGCGCCGTATCGAAACCGCCAAGCGCTACGCGCCAAAACCGTAGCATTTTCTCGCGTCAGTGTAAGCAAAGCGATTGTTGATTCCCTCTCCCTTGAGGGGGCAAAGGCGGGAATTAACGAAGCATCGCTTCGTTCCGCCGTAGCGCCATGAGCTCATGGCGAATGGCTGGGGCGCGGAGCGGGGCCAGGGTGAGGGTGAAGCCTGCTCCCCAGCCATCACCCAAAACACAAAACGCTCTCAATCATCCATCTCGCCAAGCATTTCATCGTCATGCAGCGGCACCGGATGTTGGCCGGTCAAACTGAGCGCCACCGCTTCCGCGACTTTGATGCCATCAACACCCGCCGACAGAATGCCACCGGCATAACCGGCGCCTTCACCAGCCGGATACAGCCCTTTGGTGTTCAAGCTCTGGTAATCGGGACCGCGGGTAATGCGCAGCGGCGACGAGGTGCGCGTTTCCACGCCAGTCAACACCGCATCATGCATCGCATAGCCGCGGATCTGGCGATTGAATGCAGGCAGCGCTTCGCGCATTGCCTGAATCGCGTAATCCGGCAGCGCCGATGCCAAGTCAGTCAGGTGCACACCGGGTTTGTACGACGGCAACACCTCACCAAATTGCGTTGAGGCTTTGCCTTCGAGGAAATCCCCCACCAGCTGGCCCGGTGCCTCATACGTGCTGCCGCCGAGCACAAACGCGCGCGACTCCAACTCACGTTGGAACGCAACACCGGCCAGCGGGCCGCCCGGATAATCGGCCGGCGTAATGCCGACCACCATGCCGGCATTGGCATTGCGCTCGTTACGCGAATACTGGCTCATTCCATTGGTGACCACGCGATTCTCTTCCGATGTCGCGGCGACCACGGTGCCACCCGGACACATACAAAAGCTATAAACCGCGCGGCCGTTACTGGCGTGATGCACCAGCTTGTAATCGGCCGCGCCGAGCAAGGGGTGCCCGGCAAATTTGCCGAATCGCGCCTTGTCGATAATCGATTGCGGATGCTCAATGCGGAAACCAATCGAGAACGGCTTGGCCTCCATGTACACGCCGCGCTGATGCAGCATCTCGAAGGTGTCGCGGGCGCTGTGGCCGAGCGCGAACACCACGTGATCGGTGCGGAGCTGCTCGCCGCTTTCCAGCACCACGCCACGAACCTGACCGTCCTCAATCTGGATATCGGTGACTTTCTGCTGGAACCGGATCTCGCCGCCAAGCTGCTCGATATTCGCCCGCATGGCCTCGACCATACCGACCAAGCGGAACGTGCCGATATGTGGCCGGCTTAAGTACAGGATTTCTTCCGGCGCGCCGGCTTTGACGAACTCCTGCATCACCTTGCGGCCGTAGAACTTCGGGTCCTTGATCTGGCTATACAGCTTGCCATCGGAAAACGTGCCCGCCCCGCCCTCGCCAAACTGCACGTTCGATTCCGGATTCAGCACTTTCTTGCGCCACAGGCCCCAGGTGTCCTTGGTGCGCTCGCGTACTTTCTTGCCGCGCTCCAGCACAATCGGCCGCAGGCCCATCTGGGCCAGAATCAGCGCGGCAAAAATGCCGCAGGGACCAAAGCCAATCACCACCGGCCGGTGCGGCGTCAGCGCCGGTGCCTGGGTGACAAACTTGTAACTCATGTCCGGCGCCGGCCGAACATGGCTGTCCTTGGCAAAGCGGTTCAGCACCGCCGCCTCGTTCTTCAGGCTGATATCGACGATGTAGATCAGCATCAATGCGTCCTTGCGGCGCGCATCGTGGCTGCGTTTGAAAACGGTGAAATCCAGCAGATCGTCCTTGCCCAGCTTCAACCGCTCCTTGAT
>DASUEK010000260.1:0-5274 GCA_036275115.1 Permianibacter sp.
ACCGCCGCCGGACACCGCGATGCCAAGTTCGGTCTGGTTGGGATCGACTTCAGCGGCGATACGGCGACGCTGCAGCAATTGCTGCTCGGTCAACCGAACGGCGGAAGGGTGGTGAAACTCGTGGCTGTTGTTGTGGCTGGACGGACTGCTGGCCATGACGCACTCCCTGCGTGACGCAGTGGCTGAAAACGACAACGCGCCAGCCTGAACGCTGGCGCGAATCCATTCAGCAAACCACGACGGCAGAACAGTGCTGAAAGAAGCTGCGACTAGACTAGTCCGCCAACGCCGGCGGTGACAAGTCGACGGGCCGCGATAGCGCAGCCACCTCGTCCTGTGGATGACTCAAGGCGCGCGCAATTCCACCATCGGCCAGCGCGGTTTGGCGCCGATGGCGAGATCACGCTGTTCGCCGGCGAGCAGGCGCTGGCAGCCGGCGTAGGCGATCATCGCGCCGTTGTCACCGCAGTATTTGAGCTGTGGGTAATAGGCTTTGCCACCGCGTTTTTGCAGCAGCTTTTGCATTTTCTCGCGCAGTTGCAGGTTGGCCGAGACGCCACCGGCGATCACCAGCGATTTGTATTTCGTCTGCTTGAGCGCGCGCTCGCATTTGCCGACCAGCGTGTCGACCACCGCTTCCTGAAACGCGCAGGCGATGTCGGCTTTGGCCTGCTCGCTCTGGTCGCAATCCTGCCAGGCCAGCAGCGCGGCGGTTTTCAGGCCGGAGAAACTGAAGTTGCAGTGCGGGCGGTCGAGCATCGGTCGCGGAAAGGTATAGACGCCGGGCCGGCCCTGCTCGGCCAGCTTGGCCAGCTTGGCGCCGCCGGGATAACCGAGCCCCATGATCTTGGCGGTTTTGTCGAAGGCTTCGCCGGCGGCATCGTCGAGCGATTCGCCGAGCAACACGTAATCACCGAGGCCTTTGACCTCGACGATCTGGGTATGGCCGCCGGAGACCAGCAGCGCCAGAAACGGAAAGGCCGGCTTGTCCGCTTCCAGCATCGGCGCCAGCAGATGACCTTCCATGTGGTGGACGCCGATGGCCGGCACGCCCCAGCCATAAGCGAGGCTGCGACCGATGGAGGCGCCGACCAGCAGCGCGCCGACTAGGCCGGGGCCTTCGGTATAGGCCACAGCATCGGGCCGTTCGATGCCGGCCCGGGCCAGCACCTCGCGCACCATCGGCAGGGTCTTGCGGACGTGGTCGCGGGACGCCAGCTCCGGCACCACCCCGCCGAACTCGGCGTGCATCTTGATCTGCGAATACAGGGCATCAGCCAGCAAGCCGCGCTCGCTGCAGTACAGCGCCACGCCGGTTTCGTCGCAGGAGGATTCGATGCCGAGAACTATCATGGGCCGGGCCTGATCGGGGTGGAAAGCCGCATGGCGGCTGGGGTCGGGCCGGCATTGTAGCGGCTGGCCGGCGGCTTGGCGCGACCGGATCCGGCCCGGCTGGCCGGCTTGATCACGATTTGACCAAAGATCTGTTTGCGATCGATCCGGGCCATTGGCTAGAATGCTGCCCCTTTCCGGGACCAGCCGCGAGGCCGGTTCCACCCGTGTACCCGGGTTATCCCTGGATCTGCAACTGTTTAAGGTTCTGCAATGCCGAACGTGAAAGTCAAAGAAAACGAGCCGTTTGACGTCGCCCTGCGTCGTTTCAAGCGCGCCTGCGAAAAAGCCGGCACCCTGGCTGAAGTCCGCTCGCGCGAGGCTTACGAGAAGCCGACCACCGAGCGCAAGCGCAAGAAAGCCGCTGCCGTGAAGCGCTACGCCAAGAAGCTGTCGCGCGAATCGATCCGCAAAGAGCGTCTGTACTAAGACACCCTTTGCTGGCTGATCTCCAGTCGGCCAGTTGATCAGGTGGGTTCTGCGGAACCCGCCCACCGGGTACACCGTGCAGTTGATCCAAGTGCCAGGCCATGTGCCTGGCATTTTGCGTTGTGGATCTTTTGCCTGGCACCGGATGAGGGGTAACCTGCCCGCTCAAACTGCTTCCACCAAATCAAGGTACTCGCCGATGACGACCCTGCGTGAACGCCTGACCGAAGACATGAAAGCCGCGATGAAGGCTCAGGACAAGGCCCGACTCGGCACCATCCGTTTGCTGCAATCGGCGATCAAGCAGCAGGAAGTCGACAACCGCATCACGCTCGACGACACCGCCATTCTTGCCGTCATCGAAAAAGCCATCAAACAGCGACGCGAATCGATCAAGCAATACGAAGCCGGCGGCCGCGCCGACCTCGTTGCCAGTGAGCAAGCCGAACTCGATGTGCTGCAGGCTTATTTGCCGGAGCAACTCGGCGAAGCCGAACTCGGCGCGCTGATCGTCGCCACCATCAGCGAAACCGGCGCCGCCAGCATCAAGGACATGGGCAAGGTGATGAACGCGCTGAAACCGAAAGTGCAGGGCCGCTGCGACATGGGCGCGCTGTCGGGTCTCATCAAGGCCAAGCTGGGCGGCTGACGACCGGCCTGCACGAGCCGCCACGCTGAGAGTTTGCAATGACACAAGCGTTGTCAGCACTCAATACAAAAGCCTAACTAGCGAGCCAGTATCTCCCGTACCGCGTCTATCAAACCGTAATAGAGCAAAGGGGGAGCACAACGAGCCAACGGATGGCTGTATGCGATCACATGCTTTTCAGGCTCCGGCGAGTAATACCAAACGCCTCGCTGTGTACTCTGCCATTTTGGTTCGGAACCAAACGCCTGAATGGCCTGAAAGGCCTCTGCTGTGCCGCAACAAATTGTCAAATCAGGACGATAGAGTTCGTATTGCCGCAACAAAAACTGCTGGTCTGTTTCGGCAGCCGCGGCAATTTCATCCGGATTTGCTGTGTGGCCGCCGGGTACTTTCTTGATATTCATTACCGCAATAGACCGCAAAGCCGCCTTACGTCGGTCAACATCAATCGATTCCAGCATCTGCCAAGGTATGTCGCTCGGTAGGTTGCGAATGCCTTCAACCCAGCGGGTAACATTATCCCAAGTTGCCGGCCTCCCCCCTTCATCGCGAAGGTACGCGCGCAGATCCCAACCACCACCACCAAGGTCATTTACTTCTTTCAGTACAAATAACAGTTTTGGCGAAGTTTCAGCATAAGCAAACTCGTCTACTACGCCATCCGACACAAGTGATTGATGCCGCGCTCGCCACTCCGAAAATAGCTGCGCTTCCTGTTCTTTTATGCTCATAGCCTATTACACCCCTTGCCGTTGCTTGACCACATGAGTTCCACTCATCACAGGCACTATCGTTACATGCTGATTTATCAACCATGTGGCTTAGCTATAGTCCGCAATAATTCGATTTTTGACATCAAAGTAAGAAAGCATATCGCCAACAGCCACTCCTGCGGTGAGTTCTTGAGCATCTACCGACTCTTTCAACATGAAGAGATGTTGTGCCATCTCGCCCGGCAAAAGCGAGCGAACCTGCATAGCGCTCATCATAGGTTCGCCCTTGTCAAAGGCCTCACCGATCATGGCCAATAGTATCGGGTAGTTGGCAAGGTGCGAAATATCACCCAGTTCGCGCATGGCTTTCAAAACACCCAGCTGAAATACCGGACTAACCAAGGTCGTTGCAAGCATATTTTCTGGGATTTTCGCCTGGAATGACTGAACTCGCTTCGAATTGTTTTTTTGCCATCGGAAAATCTCTATCAGGTTCAACGAACAGCTTCGATGAGTTTCTGCAACCTTCGCCTTGTCATCAATTAGGTAGATATTCAACCCATCATCCCAATCGGTTAGCACGAAGCGCTTTTCGTCTAGCTCTGGCGGTAATGGTAAGTGCAGGTAGATGGTGTCATCGATATTGTGCATTGCACTAATCCTCACCAAGCCAAATTTGGCTGCACTTGAATAAATGCCCCAGATTGTCGCCCGGTACGCCATGAGCAAGCCTCGGCATATGGGCGGTCAAAGTCACTCATCATTGATATGGACAACGTCTTATCAGCAACCGCACAGTCGAATTGCTCGCTCGCCATGCCCATATATCGAGCCTTAATGGCAGGCTGAAATCCCAGAACAAACGCGGCGGTTGGCAGCCACTGCCGCAATGCAACTACTGCCAGCGCAGTTTCTGGCGTGTCTTTCAAACCATCAATGAAGATGAGTCGATATGAGCAACCATGTGTTTGCAGCAGGGAGGGTAGCTCTGATGTCGTTGCACGCGCAAAGCTCTTCTGACTCATCGTATCGGCATTCGATGAGCACTCTTGCTGGAGAGTCAGAGAGATGGCATCTCGCCAATCAGTATCGCCGAGCCAGATGGCCGCACATGGCTCGGTTGTCTTGAGCATCAAATCCGCCATTGCGATTTGCCGCAGAGGAGCCGGTACTGCAATCAGCAGCGTTTCACCCGGGTAGAGACCTCCGCTAAGACCCTCCTCCAGCATCGGGTTACCTGTAGTAAGAACTGGCTCCGCTTCTGGGTGCATGCGCTGAATAAAGTCCCGCATTACGGATTTGATAGGGGTAAACATGAATCGGTACAGCCTTTTGAACGAACAGTGAGCGGACTCAATCTCAGCAAAGGCTCAGGCGCAAAATGCGCCCCCCGTGAAGATTGGACGGCTAAAACTGTGCGCTTGTCGTGGCCATAAGGAGTCCGCACAATTGCGCCCTCTTCAGAGGTATTGCCGTGGCCGGTCGTATTCCCCAGCAGTTTGTTCAGGATTTGCTGTCCCGCGTCGACATTGTCGAGGTGGTGCAAAGCCGTGTGCCGCTGAAGAAGAAAGGCAAGGATTACTGGGCCTGCTGTCCGTTTCATGGCGAAAAAAGCCCGTCGTTTTCGGTGTCGCAGAGCAAGCAGTTCTACAAGTGCTTTGGCTGTGGCGTGTCCGGCAACGCGCTCGGCTTCATCATGGCTTACGACCGCATCGAGTTTCCGGCGGCGGTGGAAACGCTGGCCGAGCGCATCGGCATTGAAGTGCCGCGCGAGGAAGGCAGCGATCCGCAAGCCGGTCTGCGGCAAGAGCTGTACACCATCCTCTCGGAAGCCAGTGCCTACTATCAGCGCAAGTTGCGCGAGCCGGACGGTGCGCCGGCGGTTGATTACCTGAAGCGGCGCGGGGTTTCGGGCGAGATCGCCAAGCATTACGGGATCGGCTTTTCGCCAGCCGGCTGGGACGGCCTGCTGAAAGCCGTTGGCACCGGCCCACGGCAGCGCGAGCTGCTGGAACAGGCCGGCATGCTGATCCCGAAAGACGGCGCCGCTTCGTCCGACCGAAGCCACTACGACCGTTTCCGCGAGCGGGT
>DASUEK010000261.1:0-9775 GCA_036275115.1 Permianibacter sp.
AGCGAATCGTTCACTTCCTTGAAATGATCGAGATCGAGAAAAATCACCGCCACCCGATCGTGTTCGCGGCTGGCCCGCATCAGCGCATTGGCGATCCGGTCCATGCACAGCGAACGGTTTGGCAAATCGGTCAGGCCATCGTAGTTGGCCAGATGGTGCAGCTCCTGCACCGCCTGTTCCAAGGTTTCCTTGGAATCACGCAGTGCACCTTCAGCGCGATCACGCGCTTGCTCGCGTTCGCCGATGACATCCAGCATGTGATTGAAGCCGCGCGCCAGCCGGGCGATTTCATCCTCACCATCCACCGGGGCCCGCAAACTGAAATCATTGCGCGCCGACACCTGGCTGGTCAGTTTGGCCAGATTGAGAATCGGCGCCGAGACATAACGCTGCAACCGCAGCGCCAGCAGGAACGACACCAGAATCAGCGCGCCGCCGATGAGGAACAACACCAGCAGACTCTGCCGGGTTGCCGTGTTCAGTTCCCGCAATGACACCTGCAGTTGCAGGTAGCCAAGCGGCGCATTCGGATCGCTGCCGATGGCCTGGGTCAGGGTCAGCTGCTCGGGCAGCAAGTGCATGGCATTGCGCACCGGCAGCGCCAGGGTTTCCGGTAGCGCCGCGCGACTGTCGCGCATCACCGTGGCAAACAGATTGCCATTGCTGCCGTAGACCGAGGCTTGCAGCAAAGTCGGCAACTGGCCCTTGTTCAACACATCAAGCACGGCGCTGCGGTCATCAAAGGTCAGCGCAGCTTCGCTGTACAGCGCCATCAGGCGGGCCTGCGCCGACACGTTGTCAATGAGCGCATCGCGGGCGTTGCGCTGTTGGTAGAAACCGAGCGCGATGAGGCCCATGCCAATCGCCAACGACGACACCAGCACGATGATGCCGACCAGCTTGGCGCGCAAACTCAGGGAGCGCATCATCTGGCCCCCTTTTGCCGCACCACGCGGGCAATTTTCAGCAGGTGTGACGAAACGGTAAGGCCGGCCTGCTGGGTCGCATCAACGTTGATCTCGAACCGCAGGTAACCGTCTTCTTCGTAAAGATTGATGTGGCTGCCAGCTTCGGCAAAGCCGGGACTGGCGCTGACCACCAGCGTATGGGCAAGGCGCGCCTGCTCCAGCAACGCATCACGAGTCGCCGCAGGAGCGCTGGCAAAGAACAGCAGATCGCAAACTGAGGGCGCTGGCGGCGCGGTCAGGGCATGAACGCGTACCGCTTTGCCCTTGATCGCTTGCTTGGCATAAAGGGTATTGAGCAGCGCGGCGAAATCGGCATCGGCCAGCACGCAAAGCTCGAACGGCACACTGCTGTCGTGCACGCGATGAGCCGCCGGCCAATCGACAAAACGGGTGAACCGCTCCAGCCAAACGCCGCGCAGGCTGTTGGCATCGACCGGCAAGTCAGCCGCGTCCACCGCCGGGCTCGCTAGCAACAGCAGCAGGAACGACACCAGCGTTGAATGTACGCCGAACCAACGGCGCCACGGCATCACGCGGCGTTCCCCCTATCAATACGCGACGGTCGTGGCTCCAGTGTAGAAGTGCGGCCACGCTTCGCCAAGTCGACCCACATGGTACTCAGCTGTTGCTACGCAGCGGCCAGGTCAAGGTGAAACGGGCTCCGCCGAGCGGGCTGTCATCGACACTGATGGTGCCGCCGTGACGCTCGCTGATCCCGCGCACAATCGCCAATCCGAGACCGGCACCACCGGAGTCGCGCGAACGGCTTGGATCGAGCCGCGCAAACGGCTCGAAGATACGCTCGCGCTGATCAAGCGGCACACCCGGGCCATCGTCATCGACCATCAGGCAGAACTGATCATCACGCCGGCTGATGCTGACCTCGACCACGTTGTGGGCAAAGCAGGCAGCGTTGCGCACCAGGTTGGTCAAGGCGCGGTGGAACAGGCGGTTATCGACCACCACCTTGACCGGTGCATCGGCCATCGGGGCGCTGCGGAAGGCCACCGCCGGATAAAGGGTCTTGGTTTTGGTCAGCACATCATCAATGGCCGGCAGCAGTTCGGTTTCGCTGAGCTCCAGCCGCTGGGCGCCGTGCTGCAGGCGGGCATAGGTCAGCAGCTCACGTACCAGCCCGTCGAGTTCGGAAATGGCGCTTTCCATGTCACGCGACAGTTGCTTGCGCTGGCCCGGGCTTTCCGAATGCTCAAGCATTTCCAGGGCAAAACTGACCCGCGCCAGTGGCGCCCGGCATTCGTGCGCGACCGCGTGCAGCAGCTCACGCTGCTCGCTGATCATCTGCTGGCGTTGCCGGATCAATTGCTCGGCGCGGCTCGCCATGGCGTTGACCGAACGCACAGCCGGGCCATAGGCATCGGACGCATCGTCCGGAATGTGACGCGCGGTGCCATCGGCCAGAAACGCCGTGGTTGCCCTTTCAATGGCAATGCTGCGGCGGTGCTGCTGGTACAGCAGCAAGAACAGGATGGCGGAGTTGAAACCGCCCCAAAGCAAAATACCGATGATGTTGTCGAGCGCGGTCAGCGTCATCAGGCCCGGCAGTGGGCCGATCTCGAGCACAGTGCTGTTGTCTTTCAGCACCATGTAGGCAAACGCACCGCCCGGGAAGTTGTAGTCGTACCCGACCTGATTATCGAATACGCCCAGGTTCTGCCAGGCCGTCGGCGGCAGCAACTGGACATTGGACAGCCGCGACGGCACGCCCCAGCGCTGGTGCACGGTACGGGCCGCCTCTTCCCACTGGGCTTCCGGCAGGATGTCAAAGCGCGGCAATTCGGCCGTGATGATGGCGTGCGCTTCCTCACGGACCCGGCGCAGCTGGTAGTTTTCGATCAGATAGACATTGAGCCAACCGAACGCGAAGTACGCGAGCGCATTGGCTACCGCCAGCAATCCAAGCCAACGCAGAAAAGTTCGGGTCATGTGCACGCTTCCAAGAAACCGGTGTTGCTACCCGGGCTGGCAGGTGCACAGGCGAGGCTGACGAAGCAGCTTTCAGCATCCGTGCCGGTGGGACAGGCCAGCCGCGACTGGCCCGGCATCGACACGCCCGTCAAAACGGGCGTGGTGGGTCAGCGTGCAGCAAACAGATAACCGCTGCCACGGACCGTCTTGATGATCTGCGGCGAGCGGGGGTCATCCCCTATCTTCTTGCGGATACGCGAAATGCGCAAGTCTATGGTCCGATCGACGCCGTCGTATTCGACCCGGAAAATGCGCTGATGGATCTCTTCCCGGCTCAAAACTTCGCCAGCGTGCTGGCCAAGCAACCAAAGCAGATCGAATTCGGCGGTGGTCAGATCCAGCACCACGCCATCACGGGTCGCCTGACGCTGACCTTGGTCCAGCACGATATCGCCAACGGTCAGCTTGCGATTACCGGCCGGCTTGCCGGTGGCATTGGCATTGTCCAGTTCGGCTTCGTCAAACCGGCGCAGCAGCGCACGGATATGGGCCAGCAGCAGGCGCGGCTTGATCGGCTTGCCGAGGTAATCGTCGGCGCCAAGCTCCAGCCCGGCCACTTCGTCGATGTCGTCATTGAGCGCGGTCAGCATGATGATGGGGCCGCTGTATTTCGGCCGCACCGCCCGGCAGACCGCCAGACCATCCGCGCCCGGCAACATGATGTCGAGCACCACCAGCCGCGGTTGCTCCTTGAGAATGCGCTCGATCGCGGTATCGCCGCGATGTTCGACCTCGACCAGATAGCCGTTTTCACGCAAAAAGGCGGCGACCAGCTCGGTCAGCTTGGTGTCGTCGTCGACCAGCAACAGATTGGGATTTTCCGGCATGTCGTTCAGGAGCACGGGAGTAACCTGCGGAAGTAAGGATTATGACGCAAAACGGGTCATCCATTGAACCCGGCCGGCCGCATAGAGCGCTTGGCCCGCGCAGTGTGAGCCGGCGCCGGGGGACACTCCAGTAGGAAATCGTTGTGCTTTGGTATCAATTTGTAGGGCTTGTCGGGCCAGCTGGAGCGGTTGCCGCAGCCCTGCACAGGCCCCCAAAAAAGGCGGCCCCAGAGCCGGGGCCGCCGCGGTTTGCTGCCTGAGGTTGCTGCCGGCCGGCCTATGGCTGGCGACCTTTGACCTCACGCTCCATCAATTTGTAGATGCGCCGGTACTCGTCCAGCCAGCTTTCCGGCTCGCGGAAGCCGTGCGGCTCAATCGGGTAAACGGCCAGATCGAAATTCGGATTCTTCAGCTCGATCAAGCGCTGCACCAGCCGGACGCTGTCCTGGAAGAACACGTTGTCATCGAGCATGCCGGTGCAAATCAGCAGCGGCCGCTTCAACGCCGCCGCGAACTCGATCGGCGAGCTGCGGGCATACGCATCCGGATCGACCTGCGGCGTGTTCAGGATGTTCGAGGTGTAGCCGTGGTTGTAGTGCGCCCAATCGGTCACCGGCCGCAGCGCGGCACCGGCGGCAAACACATCCGGCGCCTTGAACAGCGCCATGAACGTCAGGAAGCCGCCGTAGGAGCCGCCGTAAATGCCGACCCGGTTGCGATCGACGTTGGCGTTGTCGACCAGCCAATCAATGCCGTCGAGGTAGTCCTCCAGCTCCGGCGTACCCATGCGCTGGTAAATCGCAGTGCGCCAATCGCGGCCGTAGCCCTCTGAGGCTCGGTAATCCATGTCGATGACCACATACCCCTGCTTCAGCAGCAGGTTGTGGAACATGTATTCACGGAAATACACCGACCAGCCGTGATGGGCATTCTGCAAATAGCCGGCGCCGTGCACGAACATCACGGCCGGCTTGCGCGCGCCTTGCGCCGTGGCAGCGTTGCGGTACACCCGCGAATAAATCGGCGCGGCGCCATGCTTGGATGGCACCGCGATGATCTCCGGCTTGACCCAATCAATCGCGGCAAATTCCTTGCTGACGGTATTGGTGAGCTGCTTCGGTTTGGCACCGGGACTCGCGGCCTGGACAAACACTTCCGGCGGCCGGGTGGTAGTGGAATGCACCAGCAGCAACTTGTCGTCCGTCGGTGCCAACTGGAACTCGATACCGCCATTCAGATCTGTGAGCGCCTGCTTTTGCTTGCCATCGGCGCTGATCCGGTAGACTTCGTGGATGCCGGGATGCTTTTCATTGCCACGGTAATAGAACCAGCTGCCGTCGCGTGTGGGCTGAACCCGATTGACTTCAAAACGGCCAGACGTCAGTTGCTTCGTGCTGCCATGACGCTGCAGATACAAGTGGCTGTAACCGCTTTCTTCCGACAAATACCAAAAGCCCTGCTCGTCCGGCAGCCAGCCAAATTCATTGAACTCGCTGTCGTTGACCCAGGCGGTATCGGTCAACCGGTGCAGCAATTGAACGCTGGCATCGGCCAGTTTCACTTCGACCAGCCAGCGATCCTTGTTGTCATAGCTGAACAGGTTGATCGCCACGCGCTTGCCGCGCTGACTCCAGCGCACGCCTTTTTCACCGTTCGACCAATCGTCGTGGACATAGACCGCACGCGGCGTCGCCGGCTTCGGCGCGTCCGGTTTTGCATCACGACCTTCGCGCTTGGCCAGTGCGGTTTTCAGCGCCAACAGCGGATCGTCGTTGATGCCGGGCAGCTGATCGAATGCCAGCTGGGTTTTGCGGTTAGCCTGCAAGTCGATCAGGAACAGGGTTTCGTCATCCGGCTGATCGGTCCCGACTTTGCTGCGCACGTCCTCGATTTTGACGTAACCGTCAGCGCTGACGTAATGCGGCATTTTGTCGGCACGGCCATCACGTTTCGGCGCAATCGTGCCGACCACCAGGTAGCGGCCATCTGGCGACAGGCTGACCGTCTTCAGCTCGCGGTTTTTGCCCAGATAAATCGGCGCCGGCACGCTACCGGCCTGCGCAGCCAGTTCCTTTTGCCGCGCCTCGCGCTCGACTTTGCGCTGCTCACGCAGCTTGATGATGTCGAACAAGCGGCTTTGCTGCGCCGTCAGATAATCGGTGCTGTCTTTTTCCACGGCCGGATCGTCATCGGTTTTCAGCGTGGCCAGCACCCGCTGGCTGCCATCGGCCAACTGGATCAGCAGCACGCGGTTGTCGTCACGCAGCGCAATGGCCTCATCACCAACAAAGGTCAGCAACTCGCCGGCTTCGCCGGTCGCCAGCAGTTGCCGACGCGTGTTGCCCTGCTGGATGAACAGGTTGCCGCTGCGGATCCACGCCACGCGTTTTCGGTCAGCGGAAAAAATCCGGTTGTCGGTTTCGGCCAGCACCAGCTCGGCCGGGCTCAGCAGGCTCGGACTGCCACCTGCGGCGCTGATCCGGTACAGATCGCGCAGCTCGCTACCCGCCGCTTTTTGCTGGAAGAAAATCTGTTTGCCGTCCGCGCTAAAATACGGCTGCTCCGGCGAGCGGGCGATCCAGTCCGGATGCGCCATGATCTGCTCCATGGTCAAATCCGGCGCCGCCGCAACCGGCAGACTGAACCCCGCCGCCAGCATCAGGCCGGCAAGCGGCCGCAAGAATCGTGCGTTCATCATTATTGTCCCAGCAGGTGTTGACGAATAAAGGTTACGGCCGCCGCTTGATAAAACTCGCGGTTGGCTTTCTTGGCAAAACCGTGGCCCTCATCCTTGGCGAGCAGATACCAGACTTCACCTTGATTGGCGCGCACCTTGGCGACGATCTGCTCGGCCTCCGAAGCTGGCACGCGCGGATCGTTCAGGCCTTGCACCACGAACAGCGGCTTGCTGATTTGACCAGCGTTGTTCAGCGGCGCGATTTTCTCCATGAATTCGCGCATGGTCGGATCGCGTTCGTCACCGTATTCAACCCGTCGCAGATCGGCGCGGTAGCCTTTGGTGTTGGTCAGAAACGTCACGAAGTGGCTGATGCCGACAATGTCGATGCCGCCTTTCAACCGGTCGTTGTAGTGCACCATTGACGCCAGAGTCATGTAGCCGCCGTACGACCCGCCCATCACCAGTACCCGGTCCTTGTCCAGATCCGGCTGGCTAGCAATCCAATCCAGCAAGGCCCCGATGTCCTTGACCGAATCTTCCCGCTTGAAGCCGTTGTCGAGCTCCAGATAACTTTTGCCGTAACCGCTCGATCCGCGCACGTTTGGCGCAATAAAAGCGATGCCGAGTTCGCTGCTGAGGTATTGGGCAAACTCCGAGAAGAACGGCCGGTACTGTCCTTCCGGACCACCGTGAATATTGATCACCACCGGCAGCTTGCCGGTGCTGGTTTTCGGCTTGTAGACAAACGCCGGGATCTGGCGCGGCGCGCCGTTGTGCTGATCAAAGCTCGGGTAATGAATGAGGCTCGGGATGACAAACTGATTGGCATCCAAGCCGCCGATTTCGCTCTCGGTCCAGCGGGTCAGCGTGCCGGCCTTGAGGCTGTAGACATAGACGTCGGACGGCGCATTCGCGGCCGAGAAACTCAGCGCGAGCTGCTGGCTGTCCGGGCTGAACTGCAAGCCATTGACCACCGCCGGTGGCAGCTGTGGCGCTTTCAGCGCTTTGCGACTGGCAACATCGAGCAAACGCACTTCATCGCTGCCACCGACATTGACCGTGTACGCCAGTGTGCTGCCGTCGGCGGTCAAGGCGATACTGCCGACATCCCAGTTCAGATCTGGCGTCAGCGTATGCAAACGGCCACGTTCGAAATCGTAGAACGCCAGCTGTTGGAATTCGCTGCCCGCATCCAGGGTCAGGAACAGGCCGGTGGCATCCTTGTTGAACAACGCTTCGCCATAGGAGACGCGGCCAGCGCCGATATTCAGCGACGTCGCCTGCGCGCTGGCGAGATCCAGCAGAAACAGGCGCGACTCGGTTGCCGAGACATACTGCAGCAGCAGCGCTTTGCTTTCGTCAGCGCTGATGTCGAGCGTGCTAAACGACCCCTTGCTGTCGTAAATGCGCTGCTCGCTGTGACTGCCGAGATCGTAGCGATAGATATCGAAATCGACGCCGTTGCGCTTGCTGCTGGAATACAGGAAGAAACGACCGCTCGGTGCCCAGCGCGCGGACTGGTTGCGCGACTGGCCATCGGTCAGCAAGCGGCTGTTGCCGGTCGCGTTGTCAAAGAAATAGAGCTGGTAGTTTTCATCGCCACCATTGTCGCGGCTGAACAGGAAACCTGTGCTGTCCTTGCCCGGCTGGTAGTCACCGCCGCGTATCGGCTCGGCGAAAAACGTCAGCTGCTTGCGCGCACCCATCGGTTGCTGAACCTGATGCAGCTGCAGCGTTTCGGCAAAGCGGGTGCGGATCAGCAGTTGGCGACTGTCCGGCGTCCAGCTGGCGAGTGTCGCACTGCGGGTATTGTTGTATTGCTGCAAACGACTCTGGATGGCTTCCGGGATCGCCGGAATGTTTTCCAGCACCAGTTGCCCCTGCTCGCGTCGGACGACATCGGCGGCGTGCACCGACGACCACAACAACAACACGCCAGCAAGCGCCTTGCCGACTGCGCGCACCGTGCCAAACAACGGAACTGCCACAACACCACCGCTCGACCATCAAGGAATCGCGCGATGGTAGCAATGCCACCTGACCGGGCCAAGCCAAATGCTACCGCTGTGGATGTTTCAAGTTGTGTCCTGCGCCGGAGCGCAAGCGCTGCGCTGGCGCGGCTGGCGCCTGCTGCAAACGACACTCGTGCCAACAAGGCTCTGCACAACGGCGCGGCTCACTGCCCTCGGGTGACACAACGACCGGGCCGCGGACCGCGCCAGCGGCAGGGTTCGTGATCGGGTGCGGCCGGCAGGGCCATCAGGTAGCGGGCGATGGCGATACTGTCAGCTTCGCTCAGGTAGCGGCCGGCGTGATCGACAAACTCGCGCATTTCATAGCGTGCCTTGGCGCCCATGTCGGAACGGCCGCGCCGCAGATAGTCGGCCAGCTCATCGACGTCCCAAGCCGCAATGCCGTCCGCATGCGGGGTCAGATTGGTGGCCCAATGACCGCTCGGCAAGCGCGCGCCACGCAACCACAGCCGCTGCCGGGTACCACCGAGTGCATCGCGCCGGCTGTGGCATTCACCGCAATGGCTGACTGCTTCAACAAGGTAAGCACCGCGTTGCAGGTCGGCCTCCGTCGTCGCCGACAGCGCGGTCCACTCCGGTTTGAGGTACAGCTGTTGCCACACCGGCAGCAGTGAATCAAGCCGGGCCAGACCTTGCGGTTGTTGCGCTTGGCGCGGCTGCCGCACCGGCGTCAACTGATCAAGGTAATGTTTGATCGCAAGGACATCGGCATTGGTCATCCGGCTGTAACTGGTGTACGGAAACACCGGGAAATAGCGCCGTCCGTCCGGGGCGATACCATGCTGCATCGCGCGCAGGAAATCTTCATCGGACCAACCACCGATACCGGTGTCCTGATCGGGGGTGATATTGGGCGGAAAAAATTCGCCGAACGGCGTTTGAATGGCAGCGCCACCGGCAAGGTAGGCACCACCGCCAGCGTGATCGGTGTGACAGGCATGACAACCGGCGATCAAGGTCAGATAACGGCCGTGCTGCAATTCCGTAGCGGCACCCGGCGGCAGCGTCGGTGGCTCACTCGCTTGAACGGCCGGCAGCCCCGTTGCACCGAGCACGACAGCGGCACACAGCCAATGCGTGGCCGCGCGCGCGCTGCGCGCCAAGCCGCGCCGAAAGCGGCACGGCACCGCGGTCACCGCTATCACGGCACTCAGCCGAAATACAACCGTTCGATATCCGCCAACACGTCGGCACGCGGCAGCTCGCGGATCGGCTGATAATTGTCGAGGTTTTCCAGCGTCAGGTTCCACTCCGACAACAGATCCGCCAAGGCGTCCGCGC
>DASUEK010000262.1:0-6199 GCA_036275115.1 Permianibacter sp.
GATAGAGATCGGGTTGGAACTGGCCGTTGCGCACCAGCGCTTCCAGCGAGTGCCGCGTCGCCGCAACCACCCGCACCGATGCCGTGCAAACGCCGTAGCCACCAACGCGATGGTAGTGACCGTCGGCGAGTAATTGCGCCAGCCGGATTTGACCATCAAGCGGCAGGTCAGCGATTTCATCCAGAAACAGCGTGCCACCGTTGGCCTGCTCGACTTTGCCGGCATGAACCACCTGAGTGTCACCTGAGACTACCCGCTCCAGACCAAACAATTCGACATCGATCGCGTTGCGGTCCATCGCCGAGACATTGACCATCACCAGCGGACCGGACAATTGGCTGTTGTCGTGCAGCAGCTGGGCGAACAAGCGCTTGCCGCTGCCCGGCTCGCCCCGGATCAGCACCGGTACCCGGACCTTGCTGAGTTGCTGCAACGAACGCTGCAATTCGTGGACGGCGGCCGACTCGCCAATCAAGGCACCCGCACGCTCCGGTATCAGCGCTGGCACTGCGGCACTGGCGCGATAACGGCGCAGCGCTTGTTGCACCACCGTCAGCAAACTGGTGTTGTCGCAATCACTGGGCAGGTATTCGAATGCCCCCTGCTGAAAAAGATGCAGCGCCCGCGCGAGCTGTTCGTCCGCCGCCAGCACGATCACCGCCAGTTGCCGCTGCTGCTGCATGCGCTGAATCAGCAGCCGATCCACGGCCAACTCCGCTGGCAAGATGCCAACAACCACATCCGGCAACGCGTCCGGCAATGCCGCCAGACAGTCCGACCAGCTGTGATAACACAGCACTTTACCGACCAACGGTTTGCAGTCGGCCAGCAGGCGCGCTTCCAGTTCGGTTCCGACCAAAGCAAGGCGTTGTTCTGACACGCTTGCCGCTCCTTTTGCAGCCACCGGTTCTGCCGCCATATTGGTCAGCGCGCCATGCTTTGTCCAGCAGCAATCCGGGGTCTTGAACAACGCGTATCAGCAGCATCGAAACGACCGTTCTGGCTCATCATGCACCACGACACACCCCCTGACTATCCCGACTGGTTGCAACAGGCCATCGGCGCTGCCCGCGTCACCATCCTGGCTTCGCGTCTGACCGATTGCCGAGCCTTGCAACAAGCGCTGGCAGCCGCTGGCATCGATTTCCACCGCTTGCCACTGGCCATGGACTCGGCTGCGAATCGCGCTGCCTTTCATGCAGTGCAGGAGCAACTGCGCTGGCCGCATTTGCCGATGATTTTTCTCGACGGTGAATTTGTCGGTGGCGAGCCGGAACTCCGCGCACGACTGGCCAGCGAGCTCACTACGCCTGCAGGATTACCATCCGAAAACGAGGAACAACAAGGCTCTGACGCGAATGCAAAATCCGACACCGCTTCACCATCGCTACCGCTGACATTGCGAGGACTTGCCTATGCCGGCTTGCTGCCCTTCTTTGCTGGCGCGCTGGCAGGCTGGCTTCCGAGCGTGCCGTTCGCGCCGTTATTGCAAGCCTTGCTGGTGCCGTATGCGGCGTTGATTGCGAGCTTTATGGCAGGCAGCCACTGGGGCATTGCCGTGTCAGCGCGCCCTTTGCCGAGAATGGAACTGCTGTTTGCGGTCGGCTTCATGCTGTTCAGCTGGCCGTTGCTGCTGTTGCCCGATGTGCTCGCGCTATCGGGTCTGCTGCTGATTTTCGCTGGCTTGCTCACCACCGAACCACGATTGCTGCGTCATGGTTTGATCAGTCGGACGTACTTCCGTTTGCGCCTGACACTCAGCATCAGTGTACTGTTTGCGCTTGCGTTGGCGTTGCTGCGCTATTGGCGCTGAAGCCGCTGCAAGGTGGCGTCGTAGTCAGGAAAGCCTATCAGCGCCTGCAGCTCGGAAAATGGTAGCAACTGAGCCGGATGCTGATCGGTATGCAGCTGCGCGAGCGCCTGCCGCATCGCAACGACTGCGGCGGACAGCAAGGTCAGCGGATAAGCGGCCAGCTTGAAGCCCATCGCCTGCAATTCAGTCGGCGTCAGCAGGGGCGTATCGCCCTGCTCGACCAGATTCGCCATCTTGTGACCCGGCACTTCATCGACCACCCGCTGCATCTCGGCGGCGCTGCACGGCGCTTCGACAAACAGGATGTCGGCGCCGAGCTCGGCAAACTGTTGTGCGCGAATGATGGCTTCATCGAGCCCGCGCGTTGCGCGCGCATCGGTGCGAGCGATGATCACTACGTCATGACCGGCACGACGCAATTGTTCGCGGGCATCGATCGCGGCGGCCATGCGCTCAATGGCGGCGTCACGTTCAATCACTTCTTTGCCGCGGGTGTGACCGCAGCGTTTCGGCGCCAGCTGATCCTCGATCATGATGCCGGCAAAACCGGCAGCGGCATAACCGAACAGTGTGCGCTGCACGTTGGCGACGTTGCCGTAACCGGTGTCGCCATCGCCGATCACCGGAATACTGACGGCCTGGCAGATCTGCCGGCCCTGTTCGACCATTTCGCCATAGGAAATCAGTCCGGTATCCGGCAACGCCAGCCGCGATGCCGAGACCGAAAATCCGCTCATGAAACTCAACGGGAATCCGGCCTGTTCGACCAGCTTTGCCGACAGGGCATCAAAACAGCACGGCATCCGGAGCAGACCCGGTTGTTCGAGCAGCGCCCGCAAGCGGAGCGCCGGTTGGGCGGGAAGTGGTTGCATAAAAATTCACCAGCTCGGGCGACAGGAAGAGGCGTCAGCCGCCACCTTACCCCTTACGTTCGTACAATCAAGCTCTCCCGACAGCCACACGGCTGGGCCCTGCCTACACTGGCGCCATACCCGCACCCAAGCAGCCACCACCCGGAAGTCAAAAGCATGACCCACACTTGGCACAGCCTGATTGAACGCCAACCGCCCGAAGGACGCACTGTCGAAATCGCAACGCGGCACGGTGTCCGCCGCGGCCGATTCGATCCGCTGGAATGGCATTACGGCTGGGTCTTGCAGGACTGTCCGACCGGCCGCGGAGCCCGCTGTACCTGGGCCGACGGCAACCGGTGGCGGCAATTGCCGTCGTCATGACGACAGCGCGCAACGGATAAGCCAGCGCAGAAAACAAAAAAGCCGCTGTTAAGCGGCTTTTTTGCAGGATTGGTAGGCGCAATTGGACTCGAACCAACGACCCCCACCATGTCAAGGTGGTGCTCTAACCAGCTGAGCTATGCGCCTGTCGTTGAGGGCGCGTATATTGCCATCGGCTTTTTGCCGTCGCAAGAGGTCGACGCAAGATTTCTGCAAATCCGCGCCGACCTGTCCACGCTTTGACCAATCGGCACTCAGGCGGCCTGTTCCGGGTACCAAATCATCGCCGTTTCGTCACAAGCGTTGAGCTTGGGACAGAACTGGCAGTCCTTCAGGACTTTGTCCGGCAGGTTGTCGCGCTGGTCCACAACAAAGCCGAGCTTGGCAAAGAACTTCGGCACCCGAGTCAGTGACAGCACCTTACGCAAACCGAGCTGGCGCGCCCGCTCGCACAGGTAATCGACCATCGCCTTGCCTTGGCCAAGCCCCTGGAACTGCGGCCAAACACCAAGGCTGCGAATTTCGGCAATCTCTTCGTTGTAGATGTACAGCGCCGCGCAACCTACAACGATGCCGTCTTTCTTGGCAACGATGAAATCCTGCACGTGCGAGACGATATCGGCACGTGAGCGCGGCAGGTTCTCGCCTTCCTTCGCCCAGTGATTGATCAGCGCCACAATCGCCGGCACATCGTGCACGGTGGCATCACTGACAATCAGCTCATCGCTGTCCGGTTGGCCATTGACCCGTTTCTTGGCAGCGGCAATCGCCTCCAGCACGCGTTGCTTGGCGACCGCGCCAAAAACATCGCGCTGCTCCAGACAGCTTTCCAGCGACAGCGCCGTGTACACGTCGCTGCCGATCAGCGGATGGAAAACCTGCAGTTCATCGAGCGTCAGGGCTTCCAAGGGCTTCTGCTGGGCGCTGGCATGCAGCACCGCGCGGCCGGCGATGTGGTGCGCTTCCCTAAACGGGATATTTTTGCGCACCAGATAATCGGCGAGTTCGGTCGCATTCGAATAGCCACGCTGTGCCGCTTGCTTGGCGGCTTCGGCATTCACTTTCAGGCCGAGCAACACCTTCTCGGTGACTTGCAGGCAGACACTGACCGTATCGACGGCGTTGAACAGCGCTTCCTTGTCTTCCTGCATATCCTTGTTGTAAGCGAGCGGCAGCGACTTCATCGTGGTCAGCATGCCAACCAGCGCGCCATAAACGCGACCACATTTGCCGCGAATGAGTTCAAGCGCATCCGGGTTTTTCTTCTGTGGCATCAGCGACGAGCCGGTGCTGACATCGTCACCGAGCGTGACAAAGCCGGCTTCACCGCTGCTGTAGAAAATCAGATCTTCGGCAAAACGCGACAGGTGGGTCATCACCAGCGCCAGCGACGACAGCAATTCAATCACGTAATCGCGATCCGAGACGGCATCGAGCGAGTTGCGCGTCGGGCCGGCAAAACCAAGGCTGCGCGCCAGCTGATGCCGGTTGATCGGATACGCGGTACCGGCCAGCGCGCCCGAGCCGAGCGGGCACTGATCCATATGCTCGATCACGTCTTCCAGACGCTCGACATCGCGATCGAACATCTCAACATAGGCCATGCACCAGTGCGCGAACCGCACCGGTTGCGCCCGCTGCAGATGGGTGTAGCCCGGGAAAATGGTATCGACATGCTGCTCAGCCAGCGCAATCAAGCCGCGCTGGGCAATGCGCAGCTCGGACAACAGAAGCACGACGGCGTTTTCGACCCATAGCCGCAGATCGGTCGCGACCTGATCATTGCGCGAACGACCGGTGTGCAGCTTCTTGCCGAGGTCGCCAATTCGCTTGACCAGCTCAGACTCCACCCACGAGTGAATATCTTCCGCGCCCGAACCGAGCATCTCCGCCGGGTTATCGTGAACGACGCGCAGCAGCTGGCGCAATGCGCCGTGCAGGCGTGACAGCTCTTCCTGCGTCAACACACCGGCATTCTTCAGCGCGGTCGCCCACGCCATAGAGGCTTGAATGTCCTGCTCGGCCAAGCGGTAGTCGAACGGCAAAGAATCATTGAATTGCCGAAACAAGGTATCGTCCGACACCTGTTCAAAGCGACCGCCCCAGAGTGTGGCCATAGTGTGTGCTGCTCCGCTCATCGTCGTTCCTGAAAAGGATGTCTGTTCTGAAAAACAGCCTGCATGGTCAAAGGGCCAGCAATGGCTGGCCCGGTGCTTTTTTCTACTTACTTACTGAACAACATGAATCAAAAAAACGACAGGACTTATTCGTTCTGTCATCCCCGCGTAGGCGGGGTCCCCGTGGCTTTGGCTGAAAGTCGCTGGATTCCCGCTTTCGCGGGAATGACACCCGCGGTTTTCAATCAGTTTTCCCCGCCGCCTTCAACGCCCGAATCCGCGACGGCAAGCTGAACAAGCGGATAAAACCTTCGGCATGCGCCTGGTTGTACACCTCGTCCTTGCCGAAGGTCGCAAAGGCTTCCGAGTACAGCGAGTTCGGCGACTTGCGCTGGGTCACGGTGGCGTGACCCTTGAACAACTCGACGACGACGGTACCGGTCAATTGTGTCGCCAATGAGTCAATGGCAGCGAACAGCGCCCGCGTCGCCGGCACAAACCATTTGCCGTCGTACACTTTCTCGGCCAGGTCCAGTGCCAATTGCTGACGCAGCTTCAACGAATCCCGGTCATACACCAGCTGCTCCAGACCGCGCACGGCATGCATCATGATGGTGCCGCCAGGCGTTTCGTAGCAGCCACGAGACTTCATGCCGACCAAACGGTTCTCGATCAGGTCGACCCGGCCAATACCGTGCGCTGCACCGATTTCATTCAGCACCTTCACCACCTGATATGGCGACAGCACTTCACCGTTGACCTTGCGGATCTCGCCCTGCTCGATATCGAGCGTGACGTAGGCCGGCGTGTTCGGGGTATCGGCCAGCGATTTGGTCCACTGCCAGATATTCTCGCCCGGCGCATTCCATGAGCTTTCCAGCTCGCCACCTTCAGTCGACAGATGGAAGGCGTTCTCGTCACGACTGTAGATCTTGGTGATGCTGGCGGTAGTCGGGATCTTGCGCTCGGCCAGATAGTTCAGCAGGTCTTCCCGCGAACGCATGGTCCAGATCCGCCACGGCGCAATGACCGGC
>DASUEK010000263.1:0-3384 GCA_036275115.1 Permianibacter sp.
CCATCAGAGGCTGAAGCCATCGTGCCGCATTCCGGAGATTGTTGAGCGGAGGGTCTGCCAAGCGTAGTTGAAGCGGCGGACGCGCTCGGCACTTTTTTCAGTGGGCATCAACCTTCGAGCTTCAACACCGCCTGCCAGTGCACTTTTTCGACCGGGGTGATGGACAGCCGGTTGCCCTTGCGCAGGATCAGCATGTCGGCCAGTGCCGGCGATGCTTTCAGCTCATCTAGCGTAATGAAGCGCTTGAGGTGGCGAACATAGGTCATGTCGCGCAGGACCCAGCGCGGGTTGTCCTGTTTCGAGTCGGCGTCGAAGTAGTCCGAACGGCTGTCGAACTGGGTCGGGTCCGGGTAGGGCTCCGAGCTCACCTTACAGATGCCGGCGATGCCCGGCGGCTTGGCGTTCGAGTAATAGAAGAAGCAGAGATCGCCGACCGCCATGCCGTCGCGCATGAAGTTGCGGGCCTGGTAGTTGCGGACGCCATCCCAGCAATGGCTCTGTTTCGGGCAGTTTTTCAGGTCGTCGAGACTGAAGACATCGGGTTCGGATTTGATCAGCCAGTAGTTCATCAAGCGGTTCCGTCAGGGGGCGGGTCGCGGTACACGACTGCCATCAAATTTTCAAGAAGTAAGAATTGCATCACTGAAACGGTGGGCGTAGAGTCGCATGCTCCGTCTGGCAGTGCGTTCAGAAATCGTCAGCGGATTAAAGAACAACAATTTGGCACGGCGCAAGCTGATGTCTTTTTAATTTCTCGGTGACAAGCAGTGATGATCAAACGCAAACCGGACCTGTTGATGGTCCTGACGGCAGTGCTTCTTGTTGGTGTGATTGCAACCACTCTGCTGATGGATTCAGCGCCCGAAGACAGTGACGAGGTCGCGACCGGATTCGCGAAAGAGAGTGCAACGGATGTTGCGCTCGGTGCCCGCTGAGCCGGACTACGGCTCACATCTCACGCATCAAGTTCTTGTCGAACACTACATCTAGTCGGTGACTATCGCTTGCACGGGCAAATCGTGTGGTTCACGCACGAGTGTCGAAACCTGCTGCCAACGATAGCCGACGCCGATCAAGCGCGGCCGGCTGTTGCCGGCGTGCCGACGTGCGCTGAATGTGCGGTCGTAAAATCCTCCCCCCATCCCCAAACGGGTGCCGCTGGCATCGAATGCCGTCAGCGGCAGCAGCACCACGTCCAGCATCCGGCTTGGCAGCACGGGGCCGGTTACCGGTTCGGGTATGCCGAACCGGTTCGGCTTTAGCACGCTGTCCGGCCGGTACTCCCGGAACCACAACCGGCGCGGTGCCAGCCGGGTTACCACCGGCAGGTAGACCGTCTTGCCGGTCGCCCACAGCCGCCGAATCAACGGCTGCAAATCCAGCTCACCATCAAAGGCCAGATAGACCGCGATCCGTTGCCGTGACGGAGATCGCAGCGGCGGCCACATCGCCTTGGCAAAGCGCTCGGCCGCTGCCACACGTTCGGCCGGGCTGAGCGCACGGCGGCGGTCGCGCATCTGTCGGCGCAGGGTTTTCTTGTCGGGGGGCGTCATCGGGCGGGATGGCAGGTGGGCGTCGGTGATTGCGATGCCGACGAGCCTAACCGAGCCGATGACCGGCATAAAGCGCAGGCAACGCAGTCTCGGCAGCGACGGGGGCGGAGGAACGAATGCGTGATAAAGAAGAAGAGGGGACGCCTGCCGCCTGTGCCGTCTGCGGGTTTCGCTCTGGAACCATAGGCTCCGAAAAGGCGTACAGCCGGCGTCGGATTCGGTTTGCCAACGAAAACGGGTCGCGAGAAGAAGAAGAGGGGACGCCTGCCGCCTGTGCCGTCTGCGGGTTTAGCCCTGGAACCATAGGCTCCAAGGGGGTACATCCGGCGTCGGATCAGGCTTTCCGGTCGAAACGGACTTGCACAACACCGAGCGGCTCGAACGCACCCAACACTGCAATTATCGGCTCAAGGACATGACGCCGCGCGCGAACACCGCAGCAGGCGCCCTTTCTAACCTTCACATTCATTGTCGAACCGAGGGCGTCACTCAGGCCTATTGTCGAGACAACCGGTTGGTGACGTTCTCGCGGCGGTTCGCGAGGGGGTGATACGGGTGGATCTGGGGATCAGCTCGCCGCTTGCAAGCGGGCCGCTCTGACAGGGCGGTCCGCTTCGGCTCAGCCGAGCTCCAATTGTCGATTTGCCCGCAGGCTGTCGTCAATTTTTTCCTGCATCCGGCGCAGCCGCTCGCTGATATCGGCGCTGCCGCTGCCGGCTTGCTGCGCCAGCATCAGTTCATGGGCCAGATCCAGCGCGACCATCAAGGCGATTTTTTCGACACTCGGGATCTTGCCGTTGTCGCGCAGCACCCGCATCCGGGCGTCGAGCTGGCTGGCGGCGGCCAAGAGTTCTTGCTGCTGCTCCGGCGGGCAGGCCAGTTTCAGCTCGCGGTCGAGCAGCTTCAGGGTCAGCACATTGCTCATCAGGTTCTGCCCCGTCAGCCTGAGCGGCTGTTGTTTTGGCTTTGTTCCAGTCCGCGCAGCCGGGCCAGCATGGCTTCGACCTTGTGCGCGGCCAACTCGTTTTTCTCCAGCAGCCGGCTACGCTCGGCCGACAATTCAGCGGCTTTGGCGCGCAGCTGGGCGTTCTCGCTCTTGAGCCGCTGGAACTGGCTCAGCAGCTGATCGAGCTGGAGTTCGAGTTTTTGCAGATCGGCCTGGCTCATGATCACGACAACGGCGGAAAACGACGCGCCACTATAGGGCCTGCCCGGCAAGCTGTGCAATTGGCGCCGGGCCTCGCTACCATGTCCGCCATTGTTCCTGTTCACAATTCCGGCACCATGGTCAAAGTCGCCGATTACGCCCGCCGCCGCCGCCGGCTGATGCAGCAACTCGGCAAAGGCAGCATTGCCATTGTCCCGTCCGCACAAGAAATCATCCGCTCGCGCGACACCCATTTCCGCTTCCGTCAGGACAGCGATTTCGCCTACCTGACCGGTTTCCCGGAACCGAACGCGGTGCTGGTGCTGATCCCGGGCCGGCCGCAGGGCGAAACCGTGCTGTTCTGCAACGAGCGCGATCCGCTCGCCGAAACCTGGCATGGCCGCCGTTACGGCCCCGAGCGCGCCGCGGCGGCGTTTCAGTTCGACGACGCCTTTCCGATCGACGACATCGACGAGATCCTGCCCGGGCTGATGGAAGGGCGCGATCGCATCCACTACGCGCTCGGCCACAATCCCGATTTCGACAACACCGTCATGGGCTGGCTCAATGCCTTGCGCGCGCAGGTGCGCAAAGGCGTGCACCCGCCCGGTGAGATCATCGATCTGCGCCACCAATTGCACGATATGCGCTTGTTTAAAGACGCGGCCGAGCTCAAGCAAATGC
>DASUEK010000264.1:0-4349 GCA_036275115.1 Permianibacter sp.
TGGTGACCGCGCGGAATGCCGCCTTTCTCGCTGATGACCAGACCGACCAACTTGCGTTTGATGCCAGCGGCTTTCTCGGCTTCGAGCGCCTTGCGGCCGACGAAATTGCGGCTCGCCGGCTCCCAGGCAATGGTCCAGCCCATGTTGGCCTCGAGCGGGCTGATGGATTCGTCCATGTCGGAGCCGTACAGGTTCATGCCGGCTTCCAGGCGCAGCGTGTCGCGCGCGCCGAGACCGCACGGGGCGACGCCAGCGGCGACGAGCGCTTTCCAGAAGCTCTCGATCTGGTGCAGCGGGATCATGATTTCGTAGCCGTCTTCACCGGTGTAGCCGGTGCGGGCAATGAACCAGCCATCCACTTCTTCGGCGAAGAAAACGCCGAGGTTTTTCACCGCCTCGGTGGCCAGCTTGCCAAGCGCGACGTGGGCTTTTTCGCGCGCCTGCGGACCTTGCACCGCCAGCATCGCCAGACCACGGTTGTGCTCCACCGATACGGCAAAACCCTGGGCCTGGTTTTCCATCCAGGCGATGTCTTTGTCACGGGTCGAGGCGTTGACTACGACGCGGTAGTACTGATCGTTGCGGTAGTAGACGATGAGATCGTCCACCACTTTGCCCTGCTCATTCAGCATGCCGCTGTACAGCGCTTTGCCAGCCACTTTCAGCTTGTCGACGTCATTGGCGAGCAAGTGTTGCAGGTAGGCTTTGGCGTCGGCACCGCGTACTTCCAGGATGGTCATGTGCGAGACGTCGAAAAAGCCGGCGTCCTTGCGGACAACGTGGTGCTCATCGAGCTGCGAACCGTAATGCAGCGGCATGTCCCAGCCGCCGAAATCGACCATTTTGGCGCCGGCAGCAACGTGGAGATCGTAGAACGGGGTACGCAAACCCATGGGGGTGCCTTCCTGTGAAAGTCCGCCTGGCGGCGAAGGGGGCAAAAAAGGTGGCGCGGATTATACCGATCCGGCCCCCGGCCGGGCAGTGACCACGCGACGGCATAAGCGGTGATTTTGAACAAGTCGGACCGGAGTGCTTACTTCGCAGTAGCCGCTCCGGTCCGAGACCGGAGCCGACAGACTCAGACGCTCAGGCCCGGTTCGGCCGCCAGCACGCGGTTGCGGCCGGCCGCCTTGGCCCGGTACAGGGCCCGATCGGCCTCGCGCAGCGCCCGGTCGAGGTCGCCGCCGGGCCAGCATTCAGCCACCCCGAATGACGAGGTCACCGAAATACCGCGGCCCTCCTGCAACAGGGTCGATTTGGCCACGGCCTCGCGCATCCGCTCGGCCGCCTTGACCCCTTCACCGAGATGCATCTGCGGCAGGATGAGCAGAAACTCCTCGCCGCCCCAGCGGCCAACTGTGTCCTGCTCGCGCAGGCAGCCGGTCAGGATCTCGCTGAAATGGCACAGCACCCGGTCGCCGACCTCGTGGCCGTACTGATCGTTGATGGCCTTGAAGTGATCGATGTCGGTCATCACGACGACAAACGGCAAGCGTTCGTGCTCGCCGCGCAGCCGCTCGCCTTCCAGCCGTTCCCAGAGCCGGTGCCGGTTCGGCAACCGGGTCAGTTGATCGGTATGGGCCAGCTCCTGCAGCGCCCGCACCGAATGCATCGAAGCGGCGCGGAAATAAAAGCTGATCAGGGTCAGGGTCAGGAAGCTGACCAGGATGTTGCCGAACTGCAGCCAGGCCAGCCACTCGACCGGCAACGACACCCACGGACCTTGCTGGGTCCAGGTGAACAAGCCGGCGTAAATCAGCACGATCAGCACCGCTTGGGCGGCAACCCAGCGGTCGGCCAGCTTGTAATTGAACATCACGAAAGTGACCAGCGTGACCAGATAATGCGGAAAGCCGGAATCCCAGCCCAGATAGAGCGTGGCGAGAATGGCATGCAGCACCACTTCGGCGGTTACCAGCGCAATGGCCAGTGCATGTTCGCCGAGCTCGTTGCGCCAACGTGCCAGCGCCCAGACGACCACGCTGAGCACATTGAACAGCGCCATCTCTGGCACACCGAGCCACCAGAACAGCGGGACAAAACCAACATGCGCCAGCAGACCGGCCAGGCCGGCATGCCGGATCACCAGATACAGCCGGTAGTTGCCCGACTCAATGCGGCTGCCGCGCGGACTGCGGCGGTCACGCCCCTCGGTCATGATCGACTTCTGCTCCCGTGCCACCGACTGGCAGCCATCGGCTAAGCATAGCCGGCGCTGGCACTTTCGGCGGTCGTGAAAACGGACACTCGCGTTAGCGCAGACCGAATGCGTCGGACGGGTCGCTCAGGCTTTCGCAGGCGGGTGTTGGTCGAGCAATGACCTGTCGAAATTGCGCGATTGCCGGCGACCGTTCCGGGCCGACGCAGACACGCTGCCCGCGCTCAGCGCAGGCCGAGCGCGCGTCGGGTCAACCAGGCTTTGGCGCGCGTGTGCTGGTCGAGCAGTGACATGCCGGGGGCTCGAGCAATGGACGCAGGTTTTCCAGGCGGCAAATCGCGCTGATCACATGCCGATCAGAAGCGCGGCGTGCGCTCAGCGCAGACCGAGCGCGCGCCTAGTCAGCCAGGCTTTGGCGTGCACATGCTCATCGAGCAGTGACATACCAAGATTGCGCGCCATCACCGCCGGCATTTCCGTGCGGGCAAACAGCGTGCGAAATCCGCCAACGACTGCCAGCATCAGTGTGTTGTCGGCGCGGCGGGCGCGCTCGAACGGCCGCAGCACCGCACGCAAGCCCGGATCGAGCTGACGCTGTTTGGCTGTGGCAAGCACCGTTTGCAGCGCCACGACATCGGCCAGACTCAGGTTCAGGCCTTGGCCAGCGAGCGGGTGCATGGTGTGGGCGGCGTCGCCGAGCAGCAGCAGGCGCTCGCCAAGATAGCGTTCGGCGTGGCGCATTTTGAGCGGAAAACTGAGTCGCTTCGATTGCACAGTCAGCGCGCCGAGCCGGCCTTCGAACGCGTGCGTCAGCGCGGCAGAAAACGCCTCGTCACTTAGCGCCAACGCGGCCTCGGTTTGCGCCGGCGGCTGCGACCAGACAATCGAGCACTGGTGGGCATCCGCGAGCGGCAACAGCGCCAGCGGACCGTGCTCGGTGAAACGCTGCCACGCCGTTTGTTGATGCGGCTGTTCGCAGTGGATTTGCGCCACCAACGCGTGGTGATCGTAATCGTGTTCGTGCAGTGCAATGCCGGCCTGCTCGCGCAAACCGGACTGGGCGCCATCGGCCGCGATCAGCAATTTCGCCAGCAGCGTCTGGCCGTCATCGAGCGTCAAGCGGATGGCATCGCCACCGGGTTCGGCACGACTGAGTTTGCGACCACGCCGGATGCTGACCTGCTGTTGCTGCAACACCGCCTGTAGCGCCGCTTCGATGGCCGACAATTCAACAATGTGGCCGAGATCCGGCTCGGCAATGGCGGCGGCTTCAAACCGGATCGCGCCGCTGCCTTGCCCGTCCCAGACCTGCATCGCGGTGTAGGGGCTGAGCCGGCGCAGCGCAATGCCATCCCAGACGCCCAATTGCTGCAACAGCTGCTGGCTGGCGCGGGTCAACGCGACCACGCGTTGATCGTATTGCTCGCGCTGCCATACCGGCGCGTTCGGGCGGGCATCGATCACGGTGACGCCATAGCCTTGTTTGGCAAGCACCGCGGCCGCTGTCAGGCCGACCACGCCACCACCTGCCACTACGATGTCGATTGCTGATGCCACGTTGAACCGCCTGTATTGAAATGCTGCGGCAGTATAGCCGTTGCCCGCCTACGACCACAGGCGGCCCGCTCAAACGGCGGTCGCCGCGGAGCCGGCCAACCACAAAACCGGCAATGTCAGGGCGGCTGACAGCGGCGGGGCCGCATGCCAGACTGGCAGCCGTTTTGGCTTCGGGATGGCGACAGTGAAGGCGTGGCAACGGAAAGGCTGGCGAGGCGGCTGCATGGTGTTGGCGGTCGCGAGCCTGCAACTGCAGGCATCTGAAACCCATGCCGCCTTCAGCGATCCGATCAATGCGGCCACCGAGCTCAACGCGACCACCGAGCCAGCGGTAACCGAATCGGTGACAAAACCGATCGACGTGACAACGGCGACCGAAACACCATCCGAATCGAATGACAGCGCCCACTGGGAACTCGGCATCGGCGCCACCGCCGTGCACATTCCGCACTACATCGGCGCCGACGACGCTCGCGATTACGCGCTGCCGTTCCCGTATTTTGTCTACCACGGCAAGCGCTGGAATGTTGATCGCAATTTCATTTACGGCAAACTGCTCGAACGCGGCCATCTGAAAATTGATCTGTCACTCGCCGGCACGCCACCGGTCGACAGCGACGACAACGATGCCCGC
>DASUEK010000265.1:0-2854 GCA_036275115.1 Permianibacter sp.
ACTGGCCGACCTGTCGAAGCACCCGTTCGCCCAGATGCGCAAGCGCAAGCTCTCGACGACGTTTTGCACCGACAACCGCCTGGTATCGAACACCACGGTGTCCAACGAAATCGCGCGCGCGGTCAAGGCGTTCGATCTGACCACCCGTGAGGTGCGCGATTCACTGATTTACGGCTTCAAGCGCAGCTTCTTCCCCGGCACCTATCTGGAGAAGCGCCAGTATGTGCGCCAGGTGATCGACTACGCGGACCGGATTCTGGGCAGGACCGAGAGCAGTTAGGGGGCGGAAGTCTTGGCGGCAGTTGCATTTCGGTGGCACACCCGCGCGCAATGGTGGACCTCTGCGCGGGGATTTCGCCTTGAAGTTCAGCCGATCACGACCCTGTTCGCTCGATCACCCTGCCCAACCGATAGTGTCACCTCCATATCACCCAGATTGCGGCAGCCACTACTGCAACCAGCGATGAACCACTCACCCAGAGCGACACGAGTTGCCGGCGGTGCAGCCAGATACAAAAGAGTGAAAGCCCTGCCAGCCAAAGCACCATGGCGAGCGCACCGGCAGCCCAGCGCCCGTCGTGCATCTGAAACAACGCCCAAATGCCCGGCCAGAACAACCCCGCCAAGACCAGAATCCCCAGTTCGCTCGTGGCAAAAACAAAGCCGGGTGTCGCTTGCCGTTCGTTTCGCGCCTTGATGTCTTCGTTCGATGCGATCCCGAATTTTCGCACGCCGAATCCATTCACCAACACCCCGATGGCCGCGGCTCGCACGGCGGACGCCAACAAAAACGGAACGAAGAAAAAGAACACCATGCATGCCAGCAGTCTTTGCCAATCGCCGTGGCCATGACGCCAAAATCGGGCGATCGCCTCCAGCGACCACGGGGCGCGCAGATGCGCGGCCATGTCCCAAAATATCAAGATGCCGACAAACGCGAGAATTGCCGCCAAAACGATGACGATTTTGGCCGTATCCAGAAAATCGCGATCATAAGGCCACCAATACGTCCCGGCGGCGAGAATGACGAGCCCAAAGATGGCGGTAATAACTTCCGCGCGGCTGGGGTTCGCGTCGAACAACGAGAGCACGCCCCAGCAAGCAATAGTCGCGATGAGCGTGCCCAGCAGGTTGACCATGACGCCGTTGAGCATTGGCGCGATGCGCGCTAAGCGTTCATTCACCATTCGTTGCGCTCACTCCTTCGTTGGTCCGCCGGGAAACGGCCAAGCCCAATCGGCCGGCCGTCGCGCCTTCTGCAAACCGCGGGCTGATGGGAATTACCGAACTTGGGCCCCGGAACAGGTCCGGGGCGACAAGCACGCTGTCACACCGGCGCTGGATGCGTCCTGCATTCCCAAAAAAGGTTCGCCCGACGTGGAGTTTCCCCTCGCATCCTCACCGACTCGTCCAACTCATAGTGCAATTCCGATCTGCGGCTTGTTGACCATCAACCAAACGATCATCAGCACGGCCGCAAACGCCGGGATGCCCAACGCAATCCATCTTGCGAACAGACGCTGATACTCCGGCGGAAGTTCCTTTCGTTGTGCCATCGCCTGCCGCGCCAGGTCGCGCATGCGCATCTGCATCCACACCACGGGCAACCAACAGCATCCGGTGAAAACATAAAGCAGGATCGACAGCAGCAGCCAGCCCTGGTCCAGCGGCCAGCCCAGCGAACGCGCGAGCAACACCCCTGTGACCGGCTGCAGCACGACCGCCGAGGCGGTGAACATGAAGTCGGCGATGACGACGACTTCGGCCGTGCGCGCGACGAACGGAGCATCGCGCGAGCGATGCGCCATCCACATGAAGAATGCGATGCCGGCGCCGGTGCCGAGCAGCACGCAAGCGCCGATGATGTGCAGCCAACGCAGGGTCTCGATCAGCATGTTCAGCGCTCTTCCAGGACCGCCATCGTCACCAGCGCCAGCACCATGGCCGGGACCACCTTGACCAGCGGCCCCATGGGGTCGAGCCACAGCGCCGGTGCGACGATCGTGGCGCCGATCAGGTACAGCAACGACACCACGATCATTGCGCCGCAGGCCTTGCGCGCGCTGGAACGGAACAGCACGGCGAGGCCCAGCGTGATGTCGAGCGCGGAAAGCCCGACGACGGCCACACCGGCGACACGCGGGCTCGCCCACGCGGGCGAAATGACCGAGGCCGCTTCGGCCACGCGGACCAGGCCGACGAACCCGGAGGCGATCCAGAACGCGGCCAGCGTGGCGACAATCACTGGCAGGAGCAGGTAGAGCCGCGCGAACCAGCGATCCTGCAAGGTGGAGGGCATCGCCGCCAGCGTTTGCGTCATCGAACGCGGATTGCGCCCGAGAATAGCGGTTGCCTTGGCGGCATCGCCGGTAACACCCGCTTCCAGCGAATTGAGCGCGGTGGTGCGCAGCGGCGAGCGCCATCCGAGCAGGGAGAGGCCATCGGCGAGCCACGCCGCCGCGTAAGCCAGCTGGCGCGGCACCGAAATGCGCAGGTATGGCGGAGCAAACCCCAGCCATTGCCGAAACGCCCGCGTGACCTCGGCCAACGTGTGGATTTGCGTTTCCAGTACCTCGATGTCAGAACCAGACTCGACGCGCCCATCGACCGCCTCGCAAATGCACTCGCACACGTCGTCGATGCTGACCGTCTGGATTTGCGCATCCGGCAGCAGCGCCCCCTCGACCAACGGCACCCCGGCCGCCATGCGCAACAGCGCCGAGCCGCCATAGGCATTGGGCGCCAGCACCAAGCCCGGCCGCAGGATCACCCATTCGATGGCACTGCACCGCACCGCTTCATCGCCGCGCGACTTGCTGCGCAGGAATTCGGTCGCGGAGTCGGCTGTCGCGCC
>DASUEK010000266.1:0-7852 GCA_036275115.1 Permianibacter sp.
GGCAATGTTGTCGCGAATCGTTTTCGCCAAGGCGTTCGCCTGAGTCGCATCCAAATCTTTTGCCTTTTGCAGCGCCTCGGCGCCGTGTGTGGCCTGACGGATGTTCATCATCGCTTCGCGCAGTGGCGCATCGGTCTCCCATGGCTTGCCGGCATTCAGTTTCAGCGCGGGTTCGGCCGCCTGTTCATGATGATGATGCTCCGCCGCGTCGGCAGCGTTCACTGGCGACGATACGGAGCTGGCAAGCAACGCCATGCTCGTGCTCATTAACAGCGGAGCAAGCGCCAAAATAGCCTTTCGATTCATAAGTCTTTTCTCCTCATGGAATTCGGGCAATGACAGTTTAGCGAGCCTATCTTAAGCGGAGCTTGAGCGTGACGCGTTAAAGGCCATCCAGCCTTTGACGCGAGTCAACATCGTCGCCGACTTTCCGCCAGACAATGAAGCTCCCTCTGCCGAGCTGGCCGCCGCTGCGGATGCCGTAATGACTCATTGTCTTGATGAAGCAAATTTTGGCACTACGTATGCCCGGCAACTGCCAACACTCGGCGACGCCATGGTCAGCGTGCTGAAGCACTTTGGCGCCGAACGCATTTATGGCGTGGGCGGTGATTTCGCGGCCAATCTCATTGCAGCGTTGGATCCGGCCTTGCAGGTCTTGCCAGCCAGCAATGAAATGCACGCGAGCTTTTGTGCCTGCGGCGATGCCGAGATCCGCGGTATCGGATTTTGTCTGAGCACCTACACCGTTGGCAGTCTGCCCTGCATCAGCGCCGCCGCGTTGGCGAAAACCGAAAGCCTGCCGGTCGTTTTTCTGTCCGGTGCGCCCGGCGAAGCCGAAGTGCATCGCAATGCCATCCACCATACCGTGCACCCCAGCGGGGCGTGGCGTGCGGATTATGATGCCGCCTTGCGGGCATTCGCGGGTCTCGGCATACGCGCCGAACGGTTGCAAGGCGCGCGCCACCCGGGCCAGCCAAATGTCGCGGCTTATCATTTCTATGAATTGGTTCGTCATGCCTGGCTGAAACGCGAACCGGTGTTTATCGAGATCCCGCGCGATTTGGTGTTCGCCAAAACCCAGGCGCTCGACCTGCCAGCCTCATGCTCGGCAGCGCCGGCCAGCCCGATGATGCTGGCCGGCGCCGAATTGATCGCAGCGACCATTGCCAGCAAGCTGCAACAGGCCAAGGCACCACTCGTTTACATCGGCGAACAGGTTAAGCTGAACCTGCCTCTGCGACAGTCCTTGCAAGCGTTCTGTCAGCGTCATCAAATCCCCTACGCCACCAGCTGGTTTGCCAAGGGTTTGTTCGATGATTTTGATCCGCTCTGCCTTGGTGGTTACAACGGGGCATTCACTGAAAGCCGTCGCCGCCATTACATCGACACGCAAGTGGATTACGTGCTCGATTTTGGCACCAGCGTTTTCAGTCAGGATACCGGCCACGCCTTTCAGACCGGCACCCACCGCATCGGACAAATCCCGAATCGCACCACGGTGAAGAGCACGCTGCCACACGAACAGGATCTGCACGTCCTGCTGCAACAGCTTGCTACTCTCCTGCCGGCCAGCTATCGCGCGACGCCACCACGGCCAGCGCCACTGCCGCCCCTGCCAGCACCAGAGGCAGCGCTCGCATTTCACAATCTGGCCGATGTACTCAATTCGCTGCAGGCGGAAGATCGCGAACACGCTTACATCTATGTGCCGGAAGTCGGCAATTCGTTTTTTGCCAGCTGCGGCCTGCAAACGCGCGCCAGTCAGCTAGGCCGCAGCTGGCTCGCCAATCCGTGGTATGCCGCGATGGGCACCAGTTTGCCGTATGCTCGGGTCGCGGCAGAACACGTCAAAGCGCAGGCAGAGAAGACCGGTAGCACGGGCGATCGGGTGATTTTGCTGACCGGTGACGGCGGTTTTCACTTTCAGCTCAATGAACTGATCCATGTGCAAAAGGAAAAGCTGGCGCTGCTCGTTCTTTACATGCGCAACAACATTTTTGATCTCGGTAAATCCGGCGACGGGCCGATCTATCACTGCTCTGATGATGGATTTGATGTGACTGCCATCATCCGTGCCTATGGCGGTCAGGCCTATCGCTGCAGCACCGTGGCGAGCTTTCGTGAACAATTCCGTGCCGCCATTGTCCGCAATCAGGGTTTGACCCTGCTTGAAGTGCCATGCCCTGCCGGCACGGCATTCCAGAGCCCGGAGATCCGGATGCTCAATCTGTTTATCAAAGCGCGAAACGGTGATCCTGAGGCCAATCAGCAATGGCGCGCGCTGTGTCAGCCAGACACACAGAACGCAACCGGTGCGCAGAACTGATTTCTCTTGGAGAACGGCATGGAACTGGTTTGCCCGGCAGGCAATCTGCCTTCACTGAAAGCCGCCATCGAAAACGGCGCCGACGCGGTCTATGTCGGCTTCAAAGACGACACCAATGCCCGCCATTTTGCCGGGCTGAATTTCACCGATCAGGATCTGCGGCAGGCAATCGCCCTGATTCGCAAACTGGGTCGGAAACTGTTTATCGCGATCAATACCTATGCCCAAGCCGGCGGTTGGTCGCGCTGGCAGCGTGCGGTGGATCAAGCGGCCGCACTCGGCGCCGATGCCTTGATCGCGGCCGACATCGCGGTACTCGACTATGCCGCCACCCATCACCCGACACTGTCGCTGCATTTGTCGGTGCAAGCCTCCGCCACCAGTCAGGCAAGCCTCGCGTTCTATCATCGCCATTTTGGCATCGCCCGCGCGGTGCTGCCGCGGGTGCTGTCGCTGGCACAAGTGCGTGCGGTCGCCGCCGCATCGCCGTGCGCCATCGAAGTATTTGGCTTTGGCTCGCTGTGTATCATGGCTGAAGGCCGCTGCCAGTTATCGTCGTATGTCACCGGTGAAGCGCCGAATACCTGCGGCGCCTGCTCGCCGGCGAAATTTGTCCGCTGGGAAGAACACAGCAATGGCGTGCTGGAGTCACGCCTCAACGGCAGCCTGATCGATCGGTTTGCGCCGGGTGAGCGCGCCGGCTACCCCACCCTCTGCAAAGGCCGCTTCGTCGTCAACGGCAAGCGCTATCACGCGCTGGAAGAACCGGTCAGTCTCAACACGCTCGATCTGTTGCCGGAACTCAAGCGCATCGGCATAAAGGCGATCAAGATCGAAGGCCGTCAGCGCAGTCCCGCCTACGTTGCCCAGGTTGCCCGGATCTGGCGCCAGGCGCTGGATGCGGCAGCAACAACGGCCGACTTCACACCGGCCGCCGCATGGCAGCAAACGCTGGCCGATTTGTCTGAAGGCGCGCAAACGACCTTCGGCGCCTATCACCGCGCCTGGCAATAACCAATTGCGTTATCGATGGCCGAGCGCCAGTCACAAGCCCCCGCACACTGCGGCCGAACCAGAACAACGCCACATTACGAGACACTGAAACATGCTCCCGACATCGTCACTGCAACTGAGCATCGGCCCGGTGCTGTACTACTGGGACAAAGCACAGCTGCTGGATTTTTATCAAGCGCTTGCAACGGCACCGGTTCAAACCGTCTATCTCGGCGAAGTGGTGTGCAGCAAACGCCGCAGTCTGCGCCTGCCGGAATGGCTCGACCTCGCACGCCACCTCACCGCGTGCGGCAAGCAAGTGGTGCTGTCCACTCTGACACTCATCGAAGCCCAGTCGGAACTCGCCGGTGTCGAGCGCGCCTGCAACAACGGCGAGTTTCTGGTCGAAGCCAACGACATGGCAGCGGTGCAGTTCTGCAGCGAACGCGGTTTGCCGTTTGTTACCGGACCTCATATCAATCTCTACAACGGCCGCGCCTTGCGCTTCTTGCAACAGAGCGGCCTGCAGCGCTGGGTGCTGCCGCTGGAGCTGTCGCGCGAACAGCTGCAGTTGCTGCAACAGGAGGCGTGCGAGCTTTCGCCAGCGCCGCTGCCGGAACTGGAAGTGTTTGGCTACGGTCTGATGCCGCTTGCGCATTCGGCGCGCTGCTTTACCGCCCGCCACCACGACTTGCCGAAGGACCGATGCGAGTTTCGCTGCATCGAGGATAGCGATGGCATGCCCGTTTACAGTCAGGATGGCGATCGATTGTTCACCCTCAACGGTATCCAGACCCAGTCCGGTCGTTGTCTGGATCTGCGCCACGCCTGGCAGGACATGCAGCAGCGCGGCGTCTCTGCCTTTCGGTTCAATCCGCACTCGCCGGCATTCTTTGCGTCGACACAGTCATTTTTTGAAAGTATCCAGGCACTTGCCGATGCCATCCAAGGCAAGCGCGCCCTTGAAAAAGCCCGCAACGCCGAAACCGATTGCGATGGTTACTGGTATGGTGCGCCCGGCATGATCCGGGTACTGCCGGTCAGTTAGCAAAAAGCCGTGTTGACGCTCGCGGTCAGCACGGCTTTTGTAGGATGAAATAAATGCCTGTCGATGCTCAGGCACGTTGCAGCAGCCAACGTAGTGGCGCCGGCATCCGTTCCGGTTCCAGCGTATCGAGAAAATTCTTCACTGCCAGCGCCAGTTCGGTGTCGCCCTGCATCACCAATTTGCGCTGAAAGAACAGCGTGTCCGGATCGCGTTCCTGTCGCAGCAGAATCAAAAAGGATTGCAGATCGCCGCGAATGCTGGCGTCTGTCGGACCGCGCTGACTGCTGGCATGCAAACGCTGGCCGCAACGCGTGATCCGGATCGGATACGGCCAGTCGGTGCAGTCAATCGCCAGCCAGCGATTGTCGAGCTCGGCCAACGCACCGTTGCGCAACGGCGCCTGCATCATCTCATTCAACAAGCGGGTCGCAACGCGCTCAAGTGCCGATGGCGGCAACCAGCGTCCAACTGCCGGCAACTGCAGCAGGCAGCGCCTGGCCACGGCATCCAGCGCTGGTGATTGCTGCAGGGACGCAAGGACGGCAGGCATCGGATTCACGGGCGTTCCTCGTTTTGATCATTGACGTTGGCCGGACGGCTTGTCGCCACCGACAGCTTTTCCTGCAGCTGCGTCAGGCAATCGTGCAGCTTGGCTTTGGCAATCAGCAATTCATCGGCCCGATAATCCCGATGCAAACTTTTCTTGGCACCCCATTGGCTCAGCACCACATGCTGAGCCGGCGTCACGCCATGCCGCGCAAGGCTACGCTTGGCACAAACACGGCTGCAGCCATCGATGACGACAATGGCACGCCCTGACTTGGCCGTATTGACCAGCGCGGGCACATCACCGCCGACACCAGCAATACACGACATTTCTGCCAACTGTTCGCGATCCAGCGCAAGCGCCAGATCATTGGCGAGCTGGGCCGAACTGGAGCAGCCCGAGCAGCTGTAAACCAGTGGCAGCGATGGCGTGGTCGCTGCGATGGGTTCGCTTTTCGTCTCTGATGTCGGCGCCTGAGCTATCAGGTTCCGCTGCGTGATCATTGCCTGATGGGCGATCTGCTGAAACAGGCGCACGATGAAGTCGCGGTCGAGGCCTAGCGCCTCGGCCCGCTCGCCACGTGCGCGCAGCATCGGCAAAAGCCGATCGTAAGCTGGCACCGATTCAGGCCCGGTTTTGCGCGCGGCAATCTGTTGCACCAGTTGCTGGCGCTGTGCGAGCAGCGCCAGCAACCGGCTGTCGAGCTGGTCGATCTGTTGGCGCAAGCCATCAAGGCTGTGGTCGTTGTCGGCGAGCGGATTCATCATCACATGCTAGTGCGGCCTTGCCGGCCGCCGCTTGATCCGGGTCAGTTCAGATGGCGGTACCCGCCTGATGACGGCTCTGCTAGATTGGGAAATCATCCGTTTCGACCGGTCGGCGCAGCCCGGCAACCGGTCCCCCAGGAAGCTCACCATGACGGCCGAAAAACCCACCCGCCAATCAACCCGGTTGGAGGCTTTCACCGACGCAGCTTTTGCCTTCTCGCTGACGCTGCTGGTGATTGCCGGCGACAAAGTCCCAACCAGTTTCGACGAGTTTATTCTCGCCCTGAAATCAATCCCGGCCTTCATCGCCAGTGCGGCACTGCTGTTGATGTTCTGGTACAGCCATATGCGCTGGAGCCAACGCTACTGCCTCTGTGACATGCCCACGATTCTGTTGACGTCGGCCTTGGTCTGTACGGTGCTGGTGTTTGTGTATCCGCTGAAGATCGTTTTCGGCAGCCTGTTTCACTGGCTCAGCGGCGGCTTTTTTCAGCTGCCAATGACCGGTATTGGCTTGCAGGCGATCAACAGCCTGTTCGTCATTTACGCCGTCGGCTTCATTGCGATGTGCAGTTGGCAAGCGCTGCTCTATCAACATGCCCTGCGCAAGGCGGCGCACCTGCAACTCGATGATGTGGAGCAACTGGAAGCCAGACTGGAACGGAACAGCCTTGTGTTACAGGCCATCCCGGCCTGGCTGTCACTGTTGTATTTGTGGCTGGTCCCGGCACAATACGGACCCTTCAGCGGCTTTTTGTACAGCCTGCTTGGCATCATGATGCCGTGGTATGGCATCAAGGCCAACCGTCTGTTGGCAAACGCACAACAAGGAAAATCTGCATGAAATCCCTGCTCGCTTTGACTGCACTGTTGCTTGGCGGTTGTGCCAGCTTGTCGGAAACCGAGTGCCGCAGCGGCGACTGGTATGGCGTCGGCCTGCAGGACGGACAAAACGGCGCACCGCTATCGCGACTCAGCAATCACCGCGAAGCTTGTGCCGAGTTTGGCATCAGCATTGACGGTGACCGTTACCGCGCCGGCCGTGATGAAGGTCTGCTCAGCTATTGCACGCCGGAAAACGGCGTTCAGGTAGGGCGCAGTGGCGCAACCTATCACAACGTCTGCCCGGCCGAGCTGGCCGGCGAGTTTGTGCGGCAATACCGCTTCGGTTACACGATTTGGGAAATCGAGCAGGCACTGGAACGCATCGACCGGCGCATTGCGGAGATCGACAGCGAGCTCGCCAAAAAAGATCTGAGCGATGACGTCCGCCGCAAACTGCGTCGTGAGCGTGATGATCTGGAAGATGAACACGAGGATCGTGAACGCGAATTGCGCATTCTGGAAACCGTCGATTTGGTACGTGGTTAAGCGGCCGTCATGCCGCTCACGCTGCGGTGGGTCTGATCTGAGAAAAGCAAAGAAATGGTGCCCGGGACCGGAATCGAACCGGTACGGCCCTTTTACGGTGCCGACGGATTTTAAGTCCGTTGCGTCTACCTATTTCGCCACCCGGGCATGCGCCGCAGTGTAATCAGCGCAACCGCACACAGCAATCGTGCTGGTGTTGCACTGCCTCAATCGCGGCAACAAACTGCTGTCTGCTTTGCCAGAAATGACAAAGCCCCGCGAACGGGGCTTTGTTTTTTACTGGAGCGGGAAACGAGACTCGAACTCGCGACCCCGACCTTGGCAAGGTCGTGCTCTACCAACTGAGCTATTCCCGCAAAACTGACTTGCTGTTTCTGTACAACCACTACCACGCCAGAGGCGCTTACAAATTTGGAGGCGGAGGTCGGAATCGAACCGGCGTCCACGGATTTGCAGTCCGCTGCATGACCACTCTGCCACCCCGCCGTGGCGCACGATGTTCTCACATCGCGCTACATCAAAGCACTGCTTTTGTTTCAACGCGGCTCTGCCGCACTGAAACAAAAAACCCCGGCTGGACTTGATGCCTGTCTCGGCGCCGAGGTTTGTTACCTGACTGCAAATTCTGGAGCGGGAAACGAGACTCGAACTCGCGACCCCGACCTTGGCAAGGTCGTGCTCTACCAACTGAGCTATTCCCGCAATGCGGGGCGCATTTTACTGGTTGCCGGACCCCTGTCAAGCCAAGATGAAAGGATTTTTTCAACTTGGTCAAAGCATAAACAGCTTTATTTTCC
>DASUEK010000267.1:0-4876 GCA_036275115.1 Permianibacter sp.
AGCGCATCGGCTTTGGCCGCATTGTGCTTTTCCATTGCCTGCACACCGCCCTGCTCGGCAATCCAGTCAAACACCAAATCGGCCAGATACCAGGCCCAGGTCGGCGGCGTGTTGTACATGCTGCCATTGTCGGCCAGCACCTTGTAATCGAACAGCGTAGGTATGTGGGCACCGGCTTTGCCCATCAGATCTTTGCGGATGATCACGATGGTCATGCCGGCAGGGCCGATGTTCTTCTGGGCGCCCGCGTAAATCAGGCCGTAATCGAGGACATTGATCGGGCGCGACAGAATGCAGCTCGACATGTCTGCTACGAGCGTGCGACCTTCAACCGGAATCGAATGCAGTTCAACACCGCCAATGGTTTCATTCGGGCAGTAATGCAGGTAAGCGCTGTCGGCGCTGAGCTTCCACTCGCTGCGGTCGGTCACGGTGAACACACCATCGCGCTCGACCAGTGCCTTGATCTCGTTGACGCTGCCGAACTTCTTGGCCTCTTTGACCGCTTTGTCGGACCAGATGCCGGTGGTCAGGTAATCAGCAGTCTTGCCTTCGGCCAGCAGGTTCATCGGAATCATCGCGAACTGGTGCGTGGCGCTGCCGTGGCAGAACAACACCGCGTAGTCATCCGGGATATTCATCAGCGCGCGCAGCTTGCGCTCGGCATTCGCCGCCAGCTCACCGAAGGCATCGGAGCGGTGCGAGATCTCCATCACCGAGCAGCCGTGGCCGTTCCAGTCGAGCAGCTCGGCCTGGGCCCGTTTCAGAACGGCTTCCGGCATCGCCGCGGGGCCGGAACAGAAATTGAATTTACGCATTGATGATTCGCCACAAAAGCGTTGCAAATATTCAATGCAGAGAGCCGTTCAGACTCCCCTCCTTGTCAAGAAGGGGTTGGGGGTGGTTCACGCCGTTCGCGACAACGCTTAACGAAACGAACAAACCGACTCCCACCTCCGCAACCACCCCTAGCCTCTCCTTTGAAGGAAGGCGACAAAGGGCGCATTTCAAGTTACGTCGTTTTACCTACAAGCAGAAATTACTCTTCGGCATCATCGCTGACGAGCGGCGACACAACGTCTTCGTTGTCACCTTCATCAACGACCGTGATCGACTCCAGACCGATCAGCTTCTCGCCGTCGAGCACGCGCATCAGGCGCACACCGGCAGTGTTACGGCCCATGACCCGCACTTCAGCGACCCGAGTGCGCACCAGCGTGCCTTTGTCGGAAATGAGCATGATGTGTTCGCCGGATTTCACTGCAACCGCGCCGATCACTTTGCCATTGCGCTCGCTGACCTTGATCGACAGCACGCCACGGACGCCACGACCCTTGACCGGATAGGCTTCAAGCGCGGTGCGCTTGCCGTAGCCGTTTTCGGTCGCGGTCAGGATGTCGGTGCCTTCGTGGGCGACGATCAAACTGATCACGGATTCGCCTTCGCCCAGACGAATACCACGGACGCCACGCGCCAATCGGCCCATTTCACGGACTTTGGTTTCGTTGAAGCGCACGACCCGGCCGACATCGGAGAACAACATCACATCGTCTTTGCCGGAGGTGATGTCGACACCGACCAATTCATCATCGTCACGCAAATCGACGGCGATGATGCCGGCGCTACGCGGTCGCGAGAAGTTGTCCAGCGCCGTGCGCTTGACCACACCCGACTTGGTCGCCATGAAAATCTGGTGCTCGGCATCGAAGGTGCGCACCGGCAACAGCGAGGTGATTTTCTCATCCGGCTGCAGCGGCAGCAGGTTGACGATCGGCTTGCCGCGGGCGCCCCGACCGGCTTCCGGCAGGTTGTACACCTTGAGCCAGTACAGGCGGCCACGGGTCGAGAAGCACAGCAGGTAATCGTGGGTTTTGCAGACGATCAGTTTGCGGACGAAATCTTCGTCTTTCAGATCGGTCGCCGACTTGCCACGACCGCCACGCTTCTGCGCTTCGTAGGTCGACAGTGGCTGGTACTTGACATAGCCTTCCTGCGACAAGGTCACCACCACCTCTTCATCGGCGATCAAGTCTTCGATATCGATGTCTTCGGCGGTGTTGGAGATTTCGGTGCGGCGCTCATCGCCGTATTCGTCGCGGATCTTGATGAGCTCTTCGCGAATCACTTCCATCAGGCGGGTATTGCTGCCGAGGATGTGCAGGAACTCGCCGATTTCGGTCAGCAGTTCTTTGTATTCGTCGAGCAGCTTCTCGTGCTCAAGGCCGGTCAGCTTGTGCAGCCGCAGTTCCAGAATCGCCTGCGCTTGTACCGGCGACAGGTGGTAACCACCGTCAACAAAACCGTACTGTGCCTCCAGATCTTCCGGCCGCGACGCTTGCGCACCGGCGCGCTCCAGCATCGCCATGACGCCGCCCGGCTGCCAGGCTTTGGCGACCAAGCGTTCTTTCGCCTCGGCCGGGGTCGGTGACGATTTGATCAGCTCGATGACTTCATCGATGTTGGCGATCGCGACCGCCAGACCTTCGAGAGTGTGTGCCTTCTCACGCGCCTTGCGCAGCTCATAAACAGTGCGGCGGGTCACCACTTCACGGCGGTGACGGACGAATTCTTCCAGACACTCTTTCAGCGCCAACGTGCGCGGCTGGCCATCGACCAGCGCGACGGTGTTGATGCCAAACGTGGTCTGCATCTGGGTCTGCGCGTAGAGGTTGTTGAGCACCACTTCCGGCAGCTCGTTCTTGCGCAACTCGATGACCATACGCATGCCGTCCTTGTCGGACTCGTCGCGCAGGCCGGTGATGCCTTCGATTTTCTTCTCGCGCACCAGCTCGGCGATTTTTTCAATCAACCGCGCCTTGTTCACCTGATACGGCAACTCGGTGACGATAATGTTGGTCTTCTGACCTTCTTCTTCCAGTTCGTGACGGGCGCGAATGACGCAGCGACCACGGCCAGTTTTGTACGCCTGCACAATGCCGGCGCGGCCACAGATGATGCCGGCAGTCGGGAAATCGGGCGCCGGAATATGCTCCATCAGGCCTTCGACATCGATCTCCGGGTTGTCCATCAGGGCCAACACGCCGTTGACCACTTCGCGCAGGTTGTGCGGCGGAATGTTGGTTGCCATACCGACGGCGATACCGCTGGAGCCGTTGACCAGCAGGTTCGGCACCCGGGTCGGCAACACCGACGGCTCTTGTTCACTGCCATCGTAGTTGTCGACGAAATCGACCGTTTCCTTGTCCAGATCGGCCAGCAACTCGTGGGCGATCTTGTCCATGCGCACTTCGGTGTAACGCATTGCGGCCGCGTTGTCGCCGTCGATGGAGCCGAAGTTGCCCTGGCCATCAACCAGCACGTAACGCATCGAGAACGGCTGCGCCATCCGGACGATGGTGTCGTACACCGCGGTGTCGCCGTGCGGGTGGTATTTACCGATCACGTCACCGACCACACGGGCCGATTTTTTGTAGGCCTTGTTGTAGTCGTTACCGAGCACGTTCATCGCGAACAAAACGCGGCGGTGCACCGGCTTCAGGCCATCGCGGACATCGGGCAAGGCCCGGCCGACGATGACGCTCATCGCGTAGTCGAGATAGGACGTGCGCAGCTCATCCTCGATGCTGACGGCAAGGATCTCTTTGGCGAGTTCGGTCATCTGGATTTTTGCCCTTTAAGATATTGATTTTATTGGGTTTGCGGCGGCGCTAAACCGGAGCCCACAAAGCCGGTGATGGTAGCACGCCGGCCCGGGTCCGCTCTACCGGCGAATTCGCTGTCTGCTGCTGTTGGCTGGGCAAAAAACCATCGATTTGACGCCATTCTGACCAATCCGGCAGCGCAGCACCCTGCGTAGCAAGATTGGGGTCCATCGAGCCTCCGCCGCGACGCCAATAAGTGTGAATGGCCGCAGGCATGACGCCCGATCTCGCTGACCGGTATACTCGCGGCCCTGACCCCTTCCCATTCCGATGTCTTCATGACAAAAGCCGACATGATCGAAGCCGATCTGCTGCTCAGTGGCCGCTGGCTGTTGCCAGTCGCCCCGGCGTCCGCCGTCATCGAGGACGGCGCCGTGGCCATTGCCGCTGGCCGCATTGTCGCCGTCGGGCCACGCCGTGACCTGCTCGGCACGGTCCGCGCCCGCCAGCAACAGCATTTGGCCGACCACGTGCTGCTGCCGGGTCTCGTCAATGCCCATAACCATGCCGCGATGACACTGTTGCGAGGCTGTGGCGAAGACATGGCGCTGATGGACTGGCTCCATCACCGGATCTGGCCGCTGGAAAAAGCGCTGGTGACACCGGAGTTTGTCGCCGACGGCGTCGAGCTTGCCTGCGCCGAACAAATCCGCGGCGGCGTCACCGCCTTCACCGACAACTATTTCTATGCCGACCGCGCCGCCGCCGTGATCCAGAGAGCCGGTCTGCGCGGCCTGATGGCAAGCCCCATTTTGAGCTTCCCGATGCCGGGCGCCGCCGACGGCAAAGCCGGCATCCACCGGGTGCTGGAACTGCACGATAGCTGCAAGAACCTGCCGCTGGTCAACGCCGCGTTTGGCCCACACGCGCCGTACACCGTCGATGATGCGCTGCTGACCCAGGTTGCAACCTACGCCGAAGAACTCGGTCTCATCGTGCACATGCACGTGCACGAAAGCGCGCAGGAAATCGAAGACTCGCTAAAGCAATACGGCATGCGGCCACTGGAGCGGCTAAACCAGCTCGGCCTGCTCGGCCCGCAGTTTGTCGCCGTGCATGCGGTGCATCTGATTGATGCCGATATTGCGCTGCTGAAAGAAAACGGCGTGCAGACCGTGCACTGCCCGGAATCCAACCTGAAACTCGCCAGCGGTTTTTCGCCAGTGGCAAAACTGCAGGCCGCCGGCATCAATGTTGGCCTCGGCACCGACGGC
>DASUEK010000268.1:0-11968 GCA_036275115.1 Permianibacter sp.
TTGCCGAGTGACTCCGGCATCCAGATCAGCGGCCCGGTCGAAGGGGCGCCACGCCTGCTTGTGGTCGAGGATGACGCCAACTTCTCGTTGCTGCTGAATGATCTCGCCAATCAATACGGCTTCACTTGTTACCGGACTGGCAGCGGTGCTGAAGCGCTCGATCTGTTGGCGCGGGTGCAATTCGCGGCCGTGATTCTCGATCTGTTGTTGCCGGACATCAGCGGCTGGCAAGTGTTGCAGGCGATCCGGACCCAGCCGGCAACGGCCAAATTGCCGGTGCACATCATCTCCTGTGTCCAGCAACCGCTGAACTGGGATGACCAGCACATGTGTTATCTGGTCAAGCCGGTGCAAAGCGATGCCTTGCATCAATTGTTGCAACAACTCGCCGGAACCGAGCGTCGCCGGTTAAAGGTGTTGCTGGTCGAAGACAACGAGATTGAACGTGAACATTATCAGGCGCTGTTGCTGCAAACCGGCGCCGATGTGCAGGCGGCCGGCACGGCAGCGGAGGCCATCAGCGCCTACAGCCGCGATGCGGTCGATTGTCTGGTCATTGATCTTCATTTGCCGGATGAAAGCGGCTTCACCCTGTTGCAGCGGCTGCAGGCGATCCGGCCGTTGGCGCAGACCGGCGTGATCATCAACACCGGCATGGACCTGTCAAAAGATCAATTGCAATGGTTGACCCATTTCAGCGCCAGCATCGTGCTCAAGGGCGACGGTGTTGGCACACGGCTGGTGCAGGCGGTGCAGCCCTTCCTGGGCGCGGTGCTGCCGGCGCCGAACGGCGAAAGCGCAGCAGCGGCGGCCGGTGTTCATCGTGGTCGGCGCGTGCTGCTGGTCGATGACGATGTCCGCAACATCTACGCCATGTCGGCCTTGCTGGAGCAATTTGAACTCGACATCGCCATCGCCCGCGACGGCAAGGAAGCGTTGCAGGTGCTGGCGCGCGACAGCAATTTTGATCTGGTGCTGATGGACATGGCGATGCCGGTCATGGACGGTTACACCGCCACCCGCATTTTGAAACGCGAACGCAGGCTGAATCTGCCGGTCGTGGCCATTACGGCCCACGCCATGAAAGGCGATCGCGACAAATGCCTGCAGGCCGGTGCTGATGATTACCTGGCCAAGCCGGTAGACGAAGCCGGGATCCGTGAGCTGCTGGCGCGCTGGCTACGACCCAAGAGTGAGGCGTAATGATGCTGCAAGCGTACAAGCTGGACCATCGACCGACGGTGTTGCTGGTCGATGACCGGCCGGAGAATCTGGTCAGTCTCGAGCTCGTGCTCGACGACGGCGAGCGCACCATTCTGAAAGCGCTCGGCGGTGAGCAGGCGCTGTCCCTGCTGCTCGACCACGACATCACCTTGGTGCTGCTTGATGTGCAGATGCCGGGCATGGATGGGTTTGAAGTCGCGCGGCTGATGCGCGCCAATCCGCGCACCCGCGACATCCCCATTCTGTTCATTACCGCCAACCAGCCGGATGAGCGGTCGATGCTGCGGGGGTATCAGTCCGGCGCCATCGACTACCTTCACAAACCGTTCAATACCGAGGTGTTGCGGCGCAAGGTATCGGTGCTGCAGGAGCTGCAGCTGTCGCGGCAACGGCTCAGCCTGATGAATCGCAATCTTGACGAAGCCCGCTCGTACTACGCAGCCATTCTGAGTACGGCGGCGGAAGGCATTCTGGTGGTCGATGAAGAAGGCATGATCAGCTACGCCAATCCGGCCGCCTGCCGGTTGCTGAGTTGTCCGCTCATCATGCTCGAAGGCGAGCTGTTGCAAAAACTGGCGACTGCACCGGATTCCAACGTCGTGCCATGGGAAAACAGCGTGTTCTTCCAGCATTGGCACAAGAACATGACTTATCGCGCCCACGATGCCCTGTTGTTTTCCCCGACGGGGTCGCGGCTGCCGGTGACGCTGTCGTGCGCACCGTTGCCGACGCCGCATCGTGGTCTGGTCGTGGTGTTTCTCGACAATCGGGTGCCGAAGCAGTTGCAAGAGCAATTGCAAAAGCAAGCGGTCACCGACACCTTGACCGGTTTGCTGAACCGGCATGGCTTTCTGCAGGCCTTGCAGGCGGCGCTGTCGCGCAGCCACCGTTCACACCGGCCGCTCGCGCTGCTGTATCTCGACCTCGATGGCTTCAAACGCATCAATGACACGCTCGGCCATCCGGCTGGCGACCTGCTGCTGCGCGCGGTGGCGGAGCGGCTGCGCCATTGTCTGCGCGACTACGATGTGGTCGGTCGATTGGGCGGTGATGAATTCACTGCGGTGCTGGATGGCCTCGACAGCCCGGAAGATGCCGCCCGCATTGCCGAAAAAATGCTGGACGTGCTGGTGACGCCGCTTGAGCTGCTGGATGTGCAGGTGTCGGTGTCGGCCAGCATCGGTATTGCGACCTATCCCGAATGTTCGGATACCGTCGATGGCCTGATGCAGGCCGCCGACATGGCGATGTACCAGGCCAAAGGCGAAGGCCGCAATCAATATCGTTTTTTCACCGCCGAGATGAATGGCCGTGCCCGCGCGCGCCTGCTGCTGGAAGAAAGTCTGCGTCGCGCGGTCGCGGCGGAAGAATTCTTTCTGCATTACCAACCGCAAATCGGTTTGCGGGATGGCCGCTTGCGTGGTTTTGAAGCGCTGCTGCGCTGGCAGCACCCACAAGCTGGTTTGGTATCGCCCGGGGTGTTTGTGCCGCTGCTGGAGGAAACCGGCCTGATCAACCGGCTTGGCAACTGGGTCATTGATCGCGCCTGCGCGCAGCGCCGCAGCTGGCAACAACAGTTTCCGGACGATGTTGTCGTATCCGTGAACCTGTCGGCGCGGCAGTTTGCCATTCAGGAATTGGTCTCGCTGGTGCTGCGCCAGCTCGAGTACGAGCAACTCGCGCCGTCGCAGCTGGAGCTGGAAGTGACCGAGAGTTCGTTGATGCACGATTTCGAACACAGTCGGCGGGTGCTGCAGGAGCTGCGTGCCGAAGGAGTCCGGATCGCAATTGATGACTTCGGTACGGGCTATTCATCGCTCGCCTATCTGCGGCAGTTTGAGATCGATACCTTGAAGATCGATCGCCTGTTCATCGCCAATGCACTGGCATCGGAAAAGGATGCCGCCATTGTCGAGTCGCTGATTTCGCTCAGTCACAAGCTCGGCATGGAGGTGGTCGCCGAAGGTGTCGAAACCGAAGCGCAGCTGCGTTGGCTGCAGCAGGCCGATTGCGATTGCGTGCAGGGTTATTGGTTTTCCAAACCGCTGCCAGTCGATGAAGCCGGTCGCTTTCCGGTACGCATGTCGTTGGAACAGCAGCGTGGTTTGTAAAGTTAATTGACAAGTCAGGCTGCACGATACGCAGATTTGGCAGTGCGTCATGCCCGCGCTGCCGTGATGTGTTAAAACTCCCCGGTCCGTTGTTGCTGTCAGCAGGGAGTGAGCATGAACAAGGGAGTCATGACCGGACTTGCCATCGCATTACTGGCCGCGTTGCCAGCGATGGCTGCAGAGCCTGTCGCACGTCGTTCGGCGGCGTTGTCGCCTGCCTTCAATCAGATCGTTCGTTACGGCGATGCCGGCGTCAGCCGAACCGGCGAATTCGAGCGGGTATCGGCCTACCTGAGTCACAGCAACAAGGTGCTGCGCGCGATCGGCAAAGGCCAGGAGAAAGTCCGCTTTGCGCCGCTGTTGCCACACGAGGGTTACTATCGCGTGTATGGCTGGTGGCCGCTGGACCCGCAGGCGGGCCAAGCGGAGCTGCGTGTTGCCACCCGCGTTGGCGATCAGCGTGTGCCCGTGGAACTGACGCGCGGTGGCGGCCAATGGCAGGAGCTTGGCACGTTTGCCTTTGCCGGCGGTGAGCGCGCCAACATCGAGTTGGTTGAACAACAGGGCACGCTGCTGGTCGATGCCATCCGCATCGAATTTGTCGGTGCGGCTGCACCAGCCTTGCAACTCAGCCAGAACAAATTGCCGTTGATTGAAGCCGGGGTCAGCTACCGTGCGCGCATTCCGGTCAGCGGTGGCGTTGCGCCGTATCGCTTCACAATCACCGACGGCGCATTGCCGCGCGGCATGATGCTGGATGCCAAGACCGGCGAACTGCGCGGGCGCGCGGCCGAGCCAGGTCATCACGAGGTGGTGCTGGCCGTGGTCGATGGCCATGGCAATCGTGGCAGCGGTCGCCTGCAACTCGATGTGATCGAAAGCGAAACCACGGTTGCGGCCGATGCCGACAGTGCCAGTCAGTGGGCTGGCCGTTCCGTCATGAGTGATGGCGTTAACAGCAAAAACGCCCAACCGACGCCGGCAAATGCCGATCTGTCGGGGCTTCTTTCGGCGCTGGCGGCAACGCCGGATGGCGAGTGGCTGCTTGCCAATCTCAATGCCTATTCCGATGTCTGGGCGCCGGCGGCGCTGCGCCCGCTCGACAACGGCGGCAATCCGCCGCCCTCGAAAATCATCGGGGCCTGGAGTGGCTTTGCCTGGGATCGTAACCGCGGTGAACTGTGGCTGTATGGCGGTGGTCACGCCAACTACAGTGGCAACGATGTCTACCGGTGGCGCGGCAGCACCCGGATGTGGGAGCGCGCGTCGCTACCGAGTGAAGTGACCAAGGACATGCGCGGCAATTTTGTTGCCATCGATGGTCCGGATCGGGCACCGCCGTCGGCGCACACCTACGACAACAATATTTTCCTGCCGCTGCATGATCGGTTGCTGGTATTTGGCGGCGCCGCCTACAACAACGGCGGCATGTTCCTGCGCGCGGTCGATGCCTTGACCAGTCGTCGCACCGGTCCGTATCTGTTCGACCCGAACCGGGCCGATCCGAACAAGGTTGGCGGCAGCACGGGTTCGCATGTCAAACGGGTCGGGCCGTATCCGGAAATTGTTGGCGGCGACATGTGGCAGAACCGCGACATGTTCCTGAACATCGCCAGCACGCCGAAACTGCCCGGCAGCCACACCGAAGGCTGCACCGCGTACGCCGAAGAAAACGGTCGCGATGTGGTTTACGTCGGCGTCCGTAACGGTGGCGGCACTTCCACCACCCTGTTCCGGTATGTCATCAATGATCTGAACAACCCGAGTCAGGACAGCTGGCAACAAGTGGGCGGCTACTGGGACGCGCCGCAAGGGCAAACTGCCTGTGCCTACGATGCACAGCAAAAACTGTTTGTTCGCACCGGCAGCAGCACGCGGCCGTTCATGGTCTGGAACCTCAACACACCGGGGCCGACCAATTACGAGTTCGCGGTGGTGCCGCAGGACCCGAGCGGTGCGTTTACCGCCGCGCTCGCCGCCGGCACTTTCAAGATGCGCGATTGCGGCATTGATTTTGATGAAGGCAGCCGCCGCTATGGACTGTGGTGCACCGGCAATCACCTGTACTGGCTGACGCCGCCAGCAACGGTTTCCGCCAGCGGTTGGACCATCGAAAAAATTCCGACCCCGATCGGCGCGGCGCCGCCGTTTGGCATCGGCACCGGTGTGCTCGGCAAATGGAAGTACATCCCGAACCTGAATGCCTTCATGGGCCTGCTCGACGTCAATCAGGGCAACATCTGGATCTACAAACCGTTCGGCTGGACACCGCCGCAAGGTGACAGCAACATCCGGCCGAGTGTCAGTATCACGGCACCACAAAGCGGTCAGGAGTTCGTGGTCGGCGAGCCGATCACGATCAGCGCCAACGCCAGCGATGTCGATGGCACGGTCGCCCGGGTCGAGTTCTACGATGGCAGCACGCTGCTCGCCACTGACACCAGCGCGCCGTATCACTTCGATTGGCTTGACGCACCGACCGGCAACCGCACATTGTCGGCGCGCGCCTATGACAATCAGGACGGTATGACGCTGTCGGCACCGGTCAGCATCACCGTGCTGCCGGGCGCCAGCGGTACCGTCGAGCTGCAGGAAGGCTTGAACGGTTACAGCGGTACCCGCGACACTTATTTGTCGACTTACAGCAAGAACAGCAACTACGGCAACTCGTCGCTGATGTATGACGAAACCAGCTCGTACACGCAGCTGTTCCAGTTCGCGATCTTCCAGCGCGAAGGCGGACCGGTGCCGGACAACGCCGTCATCCAGTCGGCGACGCTGCGCGTGTACAAGTACAGTGCCTACGATCCGGTTTACAGTGTCTACCGGATGCTGCGGCCGTGGGACGAAGCGCAGGCAAGCTGGAATGTGGCGCGCAGCGGCGAAAGCTGGAGCGGCCTCGGTGCCAGTGCAGCGGGCAGCGATTACCTCGCCACCGCCGATGCGCAAATGCAGGCGTCGTGGAGTGCCGGCTGGCTGGAGTTTGATGTCAGCGCCAGTCTGCAGGCGATGCAGAGCGGCGCGGCCAATTACGGCTGGCGCTTGCGCCGGACCGGCGGTGACGGCGCCAACCTGAAAAAACTCTACAGCAGCGAAGCGACGGCCGATCCGAGCAAGCGGCCGATGCTGGTGGTGACTTACGCGGCGCCCTGATGCCGTGCTGAAACCGGTGCGGCATGCACCGGTCAGCCGCCTGCAGTTTGTCGTCCGCGGTCCATTCCGGTTCACAACAGGCGCTCATCATGAGCGCCTGTTGTGTTTTGGCGGCACGCGATCGCAGCATTCGGCGTCGCCGGCTTGCCCCACGTTTGCGCCATGCGGACGCGCTGACGAGGTGAGGTACGATCGCATGCCGTTTTCACCACAGGAGACAACGATGACCACTGTGCGGGTAATCCGCGGCCGCAGCCGTGATATCGGTTTTACTGTGCGCCGCTTGTTGCCAACGCTGGATGTGCCAGCCGTGGGGCCGTTCGTGTTTCTCGATCACATGGGACCGGCGCGGTTTCCGGACGGCAGCCGTGACGGCGATGTCCGGCCGCATCCGCACATTGGTCTGGCGACGGTCACCTATCTCTATGACGGTGCATTCGAGCACCGCGATTCACTCGGCGTGTTTCAGCGCATCGAGCCCGGTGCGGTCAACTTGATGACCGCGGGTCGCGGTGTCGTGCATTCGGAACGCATTCCGGCTGATGTGCGTCGTGACCAGATGGCAGTCGAAGGCATTCAAATGTGGTTGGCCTTGCCACAGGCGCTGGAACGCTGCGAGCCGGCGTTCCAGCATTACCCGGTCAGCAGCTTGCCATTGTCCGCGCAGGGGCCGCTGGCATTGCGGGTCTTGATCGGCACGGTCAACGGCTTGACCTCGCCGGTCACCGTGCCAAGCGCAACCGTGTACGCCGACCTGCACTTGCATGACGCGGGCACCTGCGAATTACAGGTCGCTTATGCCGAACGTGCGCTGTATGTCGCGCAAGGTCAGCTGCAACTCAATGGCGAGACGGTGTCCGCCGGTGAGTTGGCGGTGCTGCCGGCGGATGCGCCGGTGCAAATCGCGTGCAGCGAACCGGCACGGGTGATGCTGCTCGGTGGCGCACCGCTCGATGGCAAGCGTTTCCTCTGGTGGAATTTTGTCGCGTCCGACAAGGCGCTCATTGAACAGGCCAAGCGCGAGTGGCAGCAGCAACAGCTGGGCACGATCCCCGGCGAGCACGAGTTCATTCCGTTGCCGGAGCGCTAGCGATGACGCCGGCCGCGCGCGTGGCGTTCATGTTGGTCTGCAGCAGTTTGCTGCTGTCTGTGCCTGCAGGGGCATGGGAGCAGGCGCCGGTGCAAGATCAGGCACGCGAGCAGGCGAGTCAGCGTGAAACGGCAACGCGCACCTGTACCGCGTCACAACAGGCGTTGCTTTCCGCGATTGCGCAGTGGCCAGAAGCGCAGTGGCGCATGGTCAGCGAAAACCGGTTTGATTCGGTCTGGACGCCACCGGCACTGCGGCCGCTCAATCGCGGTCAGGCCACACCGCCATCGCGGTTGATCACTGCCTGGGGCGGTTTTGCCTGGGACAGCACACGCAGCGCGCTGTGGTTGTTTGGCGGCGGCCACGCCGATTACAGCGGCAATGAAGTGTATGTCTGGCATGGCGCCGACCGGCGCTGGCAGCGCGCCTCGTTGCCAAGCGAAATCACTGGCGACAACACCCGCATCGAAACCGCGATCGATGGTGTCGACAACGCGCCGGCCGCCGCGCACAGCTACGACAACAATGTGTATTTGCCTCGGCTCGATCGGCTGCTGAGTTTCGGTGGTGCCGCCTACAACAATGGCGGCGCCTGGCGTCGGCCGCTGCCCGGTGGCGGTTCTGTTCGCACCGGGCCGTATCTGTTCGATGTCAGTCGCGCCGATGCCTGGACGGTCGGCGGCAGTGACGGCTCGCACGTCCAGCGCCAACCCGAACCGCGCGAGATCCGTGGCGGCCGTTTATGGCATAACCGCGACAGCTACCTCGACCCCGCGGCTGGCACTGTCACGCCGACTCAGCATGTCAGTGGCTGCACCGCCTATGCCGATGAAGACGGCATCGATACGGTGTACGCGGTAGCGATTCTCGGTGGTGGCACCGCGCAGCATTTATTTCGCTATCGCGTGCGCGATCTGACCCAAGCAAAAGCCGACAGTTGGGATCATGTCGGCCAGCACTGGAACGGTCCCGCCAGTGAAACCGCCTGTGGCTACGATCCGTTCGGTAAATGGTTGGTGCGCACCGGCAGTCACGGCAAACCCTTTATGGTGTGGTCGTTGCACCAGCCGGGGCCGAACAATCGCGACCAGGTGATCGTGCCGGCCGATCCGGCGCAACAATTTCTGCCGCTGCTGAAAGCGCGGCAACTGGATTTGTCACGCTGCGGGCTCGATTTTGACTTGCGGCGACGCCAGTTCTGGTTGTGGTGTGGTGGTGCGTCGTTGTGGCAGTTGTCGCCACCGACCGACGCGGCGGGCTGGCGCATTGCCAAAGCGGAAGTGATTGCGGCACCGGCGCCGAAACCGGAAGTCGGCAATGGTGTGCTCGGCAAATGGGCGTATGCAACGGAACTCGATGTGCTGGTGGCCTTGCAGGATGGCAACGCCGGCAATGTCTGGTTTTTCAAACCGCCGCATTGGCAACCGGGCTGTGCGCCGGCGGACGGTGAAAAGCGCACTCAGGACAGCAGCTGATAGTGCGCGATCAACAAACCGGAATCGTAGGCTTGGCAGTCGTGTAATTGCAGGCGCGTTTGTGGTGTGCCGGCGGGAAACAGCGGAATGCCGGCGCCGAGAATGATCGGGTGGATGGCAAGCTGGATCCGGTCAATGCTGTGGCACTGCAGGGCGCTGCGCACCAGCTGGCCACCGCCCAGTAACCAGATGCCGCGGCTGCCAGCGCAGCGCGCTTGGGCAATCACCGTGGGCAGTGGCACGTTGGCAAAGCTGACCCGCGGATCAGTCGCAGACTGTTGTTGCCGACTGCACACAAAGGTGCGCTTGCCCGGATACGGCCACTCGTCGAACGAGCAGGACATTTCATAACTGCGCCGGCCCATGATGATGGTATCGATGCGATCAAAAAACGGCGTGAAGCCGTAATCCTGATCGGTGAACAACCAATCGATCTCGTCGTTGGGCCCGGCGATAAAGCCGTCGAGGCTCATGGCAATGAACAGGGTGACGTCGGCGGACATGACAGCGCTCCGGCGGGTATGCCTGCGCAGTGTAGAGGGCGGATCGGGATTGGTGCGTCAGCGGTGGTGGGCTTGCTGACAGCGGTCTGTCAGCGGCAGCGCAAATGTGAAAGCTGCGGTTGTGACACGTGCACCAGTTATCTGGCGCGGCGGATGTGGCAGCGCCGCTGGCGAATGCAGGCGGCGCTCCGGAAAACGACAGTCAGACTTTCTTGACGAATTCCGACTTCAGCTGCATGGCGCCAATGCCATCGACCTTGCAGTCGATGTCGTGATCGCCATCCACCAGCCGTATGTTCTTGGCCTTGGTGCCGACCTTGATCACCAGCGACGAGCCTTTGACTTTCAGATCCTTGATGACCGTGACGGTGTCGCCGTCGGTCAAGACATTGCCGACCGCATCGCGAACGATCTTCTTTTCTTCGGCAGCTTCTGCCGGGGCATCTTTCGACCATTCATGTGCGCATTCCGGGCACACCAGCATGGCGCCGTCTTCGTAGCTGAATTCGGACTGGCATTTCGGGCAGGGGGGCAACTGGCTCATCGGTGACCTCTATAACAGGAGCGAAAATCATGCGTCGTCAACGAGGGTGACGCATGACGGATTAACGAGACATTAGGGCAATGCTTGCACCGACAACACCCGGCGCAAATCCTGACTGACTGCGCAGCGATAGCGCGCCGTGTGCAGGGGCTGGCCTTGCAAGGTGGTCTGCTTCATCACGACATCAATGCGGTAACCGAGCACCTGGCTGCCATGCGCTGGCACCAACTCGGCGACCGGTTCGGTCGCATCCTGCAGCGCCCATTCGACACCGTCTTGCTGCTCGCGCTGGGCGATTGCTGCGGCACAGCTGGCGGCTTGTTCCATCGCGCTGGCATTGCCGCCTTGGGTGCCGTACAGCTTCGGTTGGCTCGCGTCGTTGCCGCACGGCACCTGACTGTAGGTATCGCCGCAGCGATAGACCTTGGTGTCGGCGGCGCTGGCCGTCGTCGCCGCGCTGAGCAGCGTGAGCGTGCACAGCGTCGGCAGCCAAAATTTCAACATGGTAGCGATTCCGGCGGCGGGCGCGATCAGGCTTGATGGTAACGGCTGACCATCTCGACTTCATTTTTCGAACCGAGCACGACCGGCACTCGCTGGTGCAAGGTGGCCGGTTGCAGATCCAGGATGCGCTGCCGGGCGGTGGTGGCGGCGCCACCCGCCTGCTCGACAATGAAGGCCATCGGGTTGGCTTCGTACATCAGGCGCAGCTTGCCGCCCTTGTCTTTCATTTTGCTGTCGAGCGGGTACAGGAAGATGCCGCCGCGAGTCAGGATGCGGTGAACATCGGCGACCATCGATGCGACCCAGCGCATGTTGAAATCTTTCGCCCGAGGACCTTCCTTGCCCAGCAGCAAATCCCGAACGTAATGTTGCATCGGCGGTTCCCAGAACCGTTGGTTCGACATGTTGATGGCGAACTCTTTGGTGTCTTCCGGAATTTTCATTTGCGGCTGGGTCAGCACAAACGAACCTTGCTCGCGATCGAGCGTGAAGCAATCGACGCCGTGGCCGGTGGTGAGCACCAGCGTGGTCGACGGACCATACACGGCATAACCGGCAGCGACTTGCTTGGTGCCCGGTTGCAGGAACGCCTCTTCCGTCGGTGCCATACCTTCCGGGCAACGCAGCACCGAGAAAATGGTGCCGACCGACATGTTCACATCGATGTTCGACGAGCCATCGAGCGGATCGAACACCAGCAGGTATTCGCCTTTCGGGTAGCGGTTCGGGATCGGATGCGGGTCGTCCATTTCTTCCGAGGCCATCGCGGCAAGGTGGCCGCCCCATTCGTTGGCTTCGAGCAGGATTTCGTTCGACAGCACGTCGAGCTTCTTCTGCGCTTCGCCCTGCACGTTGCCGGTGCCGGCATCGCCGAGCGCATCGCCCAGCCCGCCCTTGCCGACGGCGATCGCGATGGTCTTGCAGGCGCGGGCGACGACCTCGATCAGCAGGCGCAGGTCGGCGCTGATGCGCGCTGCGGCGCGTTGCTCTTCGATCAGGTAGCGGGTCAGCGAGATGCCATTCATCGGGAGTCGGATGGTCGGTGGTAGCGGGCGGGTGCCGCGCGGTGCAGCTTGCGGCAGCGCAGCATTCTAGCCGCTCGACCCCGGGGTCAGCGCCAGTGCAGCGCCTGCACGTCGTGCTGGGGATCGAGCGTCAGCATGGCGTCGGCGAGCTCCGGCATGACCCGCAGCGCGTGCCGCGTCAGGCGCTCGTAGTGGGCGATGAAGCGCACGAGTTCCGCCGGCGTCATCAGCGCCGTGGCACCTAGACCGGCGGTGCGGGCCGTGTCGGCTTCCTGCTGGCTGCGCCAGCGCAGCACGGCACCGAAATCCGGTACCCGCAGGAAGACCCGGACGTCGAGG
>DASUEK010000269.1:0-12458 GCA_036275115.1 Permianibacter sp.
TGAAGTACAACCTGACCTGGTCGACTGACGGCCTGATCAACGAGTACTGCGAGCCGTGCGATGCCATCGTCAACGGCGAGTTCATGAAGGTGCAGCCGCTGGAAGGTCTGGAAACCCTGCTGATCGACGGCGACGAATACGAAGCCTTCAACACCTCGGGTGGTCTCGGCACGCTGTGCGAAACGCTGGCCGGCAAAGTCCGCAACCTGGACTACAAGACCATGCGTTTCCCGGGCCACAACAAGATCCTGCGCCTGCTGATCAACGATCTGCGCATGATCGACAAGCGGGAAAACCTGAAGGAAATCTTCGAACACGCGATGCCGTACACCAGCCAGGACATGGTCGTGGTGTTCGTCTCGGTGACCGGCTGGAAAGACGGCAAGTACCAGCAGCAGACCTTCGCGACCCGCATTTTCCCGAAAGTGATCGCCGGCATGACCATGACTGCGATCCAGCTGACCACCGCCGCCGGCATCGTTACTGCGATGGAACTGATGCGCGCTGGCAAGCTGCCGCGCAAAGGCTTTGTCGCACAGGAAGCGGTCAATCTGGACGACTTCCTGGCCAACCGTTTCGGCTGCGTTTACAAGGCCTGAGCCGGCTAGGTCAATTAGTACTCCCGAGCGTGTTGCCCCCGCCGTCTGGCGGGGGCTCCCTCAATCCCCGAACGTATGACCCGTTCCCAGCCTGGTCAGGGCTGGTCAAATCCTGACCACTCCGTTATATTGCAATGCAGCAAACTGGTCGGACCGAAAGCCCTCACGGGACTCACACCGGCCTTTTTCGTCCCACAGATTTTTGTCCGGCATCTTGGTAGCGAGGCGGTTCATGAGCAGCAACGTGCAGCAGTTGGTGGCGTCGGTTCTGGGTGCAGAACGTGCGGTCTGGCTCTTCAACGCAATGGAAGTCGATGCGCGGCTGCTCGGCAGCAGCGACAACGTGACCCGTGCCGAACTCGCCCAAGCCATGAACATGGTGCTGTTCTCGGATCTGCTGAAGCGGGTGCCGGAAGGCGCGCAGTATGTCGATGACGCGATCCGCATCGGCCGCAAAATCAACTTCGATCACGGCGCGCTGCGCACTGTCGTTGCTCAGAACGGCGCCCTGCCGGTCGGCCAGCTCGCATTCGAGCGCATCCTGAAGCCGCTCGGTTTCGTTGTTGGTGGTCTGTACCCGCTGCCGCGTTTGAAAATGACCGGCCACGTGTACACCCACAGCGAACTGCCGGAAGACATCGCCCAGTTCTTCGTCTCCGAATTGCATGTTGATCAATTCTCGCCGGCGTTCCAGCAGGCCGTTGCCAATGTCGTCGGCAATTCGCGTGATCCGCTCACCGCCGACAGCAAGGCGCTGCTCGCCAAGCTGACCGAACAGAAAGCACTGACCATGGCGGAAGCGCTGCAGCTGCTGCCGAACATCGTCGAATGCTTTGCCCGTCAGCACGGTGAAGTGGCCCGTGCCGATTACGATGTGCTGCTGAAGGAATCGGCCGAAATGGCCTGGATCAGCACCGAAGGCAATGCCTACAACCACGTTACCGATCGCGTCGCCGATGTGTTCGAACTGACCAAGGAGCAGAAAGCGCTGGGCCGTTCGATCAAGGAAGCGGTGGAAGTGTCGGCCAATGGCCGCGTCCGCCAGACCGCGTTCAAGGCCGCCCAGGTCGAGCGCCGGATGATTGACAGCGAAGGTCGTATCGCCACCTACACCGTGCCGGGCTCGTTCTACGAATTCATTACCCGCGACAAATTCCTCGACGAGGCATCGGGCGAGTGGAAACTGGATCTGACCTTCGATTCCAGCAACGCCACCGGCATTTTCAAGATGACCGATGCGGCGAAAGTCGCGTAAGTCTGGAGTAATACCCAAAACAAAACCCCGCTTAGGCGGGGTTTTGTTTTGGGTTGAAACACTCACGAACCTGAACGCATCAGTTGATGCCAGCAGGCATCCGAAAATAAATCACCCGCTTCTCGCCCTGTTTGCTCTGCAGAATCACTTCGTCATAGCGGATGCCGTTTTGTTCACGCAGCGATTGGCTCAGTTTCTTCCAATCGCGGTAGTGCAGCCAGAGCCATTCCTGTTGCTTTTGACTGAACGCGAGCGGGTTGCTGACCCCGGGAAAATAAACGGCGTTACGCAAATCATGGCCGGGGCCGGTGTAGGTCGTACCGGTGCGTGGTGACGTTGCGCGGTCGGGGACGGAGGCCGGCGCAGGAATCGAACCTGAAGGTGGTGAGCTCACGCAGGCGCTCAGGCAACTGCCGATCAGCAGCAGGGCAATGCGCATGGTTGGTTTCATGTCGATGCGTCCGTTAGGCCGGCAGCGCAGCGCGCCCGCGGTGGAATTCAATCGACCGAGTATGGCTCCATTTTGACGTCTTCGACGCTGGTGCCGCGCATCCGGATCAGGCCTTTGTAACGGCGGGCGCCGTTCGGGGTGAATTCAAACTGGTAGACCCGGACCACGGTGGTGCCGCCGCCGTGGGCGCGGCCAAAGCCAAGATGAACCCGCTCGACCGTGTCATCGATCAAGGTCAGGCCGTAACGATCGCATTCGCGCTTGGCGGCCTGTCGGGCGTTCTCGCGCGCCTGCATGCTGTGCCACCAGAACCAGGCCGCTGCACCGAGCAGGGCAAAAAACAAAATGCGCGCCATGAATGCCTTACCTTGATATAGGGGTTGCGTCGATTGCGGCCAGCGAGGCCTGAACTTTCTTGCTCAAATTTGCCCGCACGATGGCATAGGCCTCGCGCACCATCGCGAGCACCTCCGGCGTGGTCAGCGTCATTTCCGGCAGCAGACTGACCCAGTGGTGCTTGGCCAGATACGGCGCCGGCACGATGCCGGGCTGATCGGTCAGTTCGAGAAAGCGCTCGGCCGGAGCCTTCACGGATATGCGGTGCAGCACGCCATTTTCCACGCTCAGACAGCAAAACATTTTGCCATGAACCGAGAGCACCCGATCGCTGCCCCATTTGATGTCGTGGTGACTGCCGGGCAAGGCCAATGCCTGCTGGGCAATGCTGGCTTGCAGCGCGGCAAATTCGCTGGCGGTCATTGCCCTTCTCTCCATGACGAGGTGTGGCTCGCGACGTTACGGTAACAGCGGTGCCGTGGCAATTTGGTGGCGTTGTACGCGCAACAAAAAAGGCAGCTTGCGCTGCCCTTTTTGCTGAAGCCGAGAGGCTTGCTTGTCTTTGCCGCTTATTTGTCTTGGTCGTAGGTGCCGACCGAGACCTTGTCGATACCGGCTTCCTTGGCAGCGTTGACCACGCTGATCAGGATGTCGGTGTCGCTGTCTTTGTGGGCCTGGACGATCACCGAGGCATCCGGCGATTCGGCCAGCGTCTTTTCAACGTTGGCGCGTACCGAACGAACGTCGATTTCACGATCGTCCATCACCACAGCGCCGGCGCTGTTGATGGTGATCAGGACGTTTGCCTTGACCTTGGTGGTCGAGGCCGACTTGCCCGACGGGCGCTGGATGTCGAGACCGCTTTCCTTGACGAAGGAGGTGGTCACGATGAAGAAGATGAGCATGATGAACACGATGTCGAGCATCGGGGTCATGTCGATTTCGGCGTCTTCGGCGGCACCACCGTGTTTCTTGCGCATGGCGAATCTCGATCTTGGTATAGGTAGAACAACTGTCTCGTTGCAGCAAAACTGCCCGGGTACGTAGACCGGGGCAGGCACTATAGCCGAGCCCGGAAGGCTGATCCAGAGCGCGTTTTTGGTGAATTTTGCCTGCGTTGCAACGACCGGCGACTGAGCAGCCGCGATCGTTCTGGTCAGGCCAGCATCAGGCTGAAGCTGTGCTCGGCGGTGATCTGGCCGCCCAACTCGGGGGCGAGGCTACGTTCGTGCAGCTGCAGCTTGCCGTCCGCGCGCAGGCTCAGCAGCGTCGCGGCGCGGGTGCCGTAGTGCGGCCCGGTGATCCGCATCGGCGACAGCCAGCGCTCCTTGTCGAGTCCAATGCCGGTGTCCGGCAGCTCGTGATCGGCGGCGATCTGGTCGTCAGCGAGTGCGTCGAGCCAGAACGGCGCCGGTATGCCGCCTTGGCCAAGCAGGTCGGCCAGCACTGCCTTGGCCCGGCGGGCCTTTGGCCATGGTGCATCAAAGTCGCCGTTCGACAGGGCCCAGATCCCGGGCGCAACTTCGCGGCCCGGAAACCGGTTGCTGCTGTAGTGCAGTTGCAGCCGGCCCCTGTGCCAGTCGCCGAACAGCAGATTGAAGCCGCTATACTGCCGGGCCGCCGCCAGCTGCTCCCGATGTTGCTCGGGATCGAGTGCCGGGTTATGCAGCCAGTTTGGAACGAGTTCGCCGCGAGAGCGAGCACTTGCTTGCGCTGGCCCTTCCCGGACGTTGGTGACCGCTGCGAAGCGGCCGTTGCGGTGGGCGCCGAGCCAGGTGCCACCGGCGGCAAGATCCCGGCCGGCCAGGGTCGCGGCATCCGGCCACCAAGTCAGTGGTTGACTCGGCCGGGCGGTGAATTCGTCGCGATGGGCAAGCACGATCAGCGGGTAGTCCGGGTGGACCTGCCGCGCCAACACAATCAGGCACACGATTAAATGGATTCCGCGTTTTTCCTGTCGCCAGTTTACCTGTCGCTGGCCCTGGCTTGCTTGGCGCTCGGGGCGCTGTCCGGCCTGCTGGCCGGTATGCTCGGCATCGGTGGCGGTCTGATTTTGGTGCCGGGCCTGCTCTGGCTGTTGCCGCAGGTTGGGGTGCCGACGGCTGCGGTGATGCCAGCGGCGCTCGCCAGCTCGCTGGCCGCGATTGTGCTCACCGCCGTGGCCTCGACCCGCGCCCATGCTCGTCGTGGCGCGGTGCAATGGCCGCTGGTGCGGCGACTGGCGCCGACGGTGGCGCTGGCGGCCGTGTTCGCCGGCACCGTTGCGGCACAGCTCGGCTCGCGTTGGCTGACCGTGTTATTCGCGCTGTTCACCGTGCTGCTGGCACTGCGCACGGCGCGGGTCAGCGTGGTGAGCGCAACCCAAACGCCGCCACCGGCGTGGGCGTGGCCCGGCTGGGGCGCTGGCATCGGTTTGTTGTCCGGTCTGGTCGGTATTGGCGGTGGTTCGCTGACCGTGCCGCTGTTGCTGCATTACGGGGTGCCCATCACCCAGGCGGTGGCGACGTCGGCGGCTGTGGGTCTGCCGATCGCGGTTTTCGGTACGCTCGGCTATATCGTTGCCGGCGTGCAGGCCGGCAGCGCAACAACAATGCCGCCGGGGGCGACCGGCTTTGTATACTGGCCGGCGGTGCTGGCGATTACGCTGGCCTCGTGGTTTACCGCACCAGTCGGTGCCCGGTTGGCGCACCGCTGGCCGGCGGCGCGGCTACGCCGGCTGTTTGCGGCGTTTCTTGCAGTGGTGGGTATCCGGCTGCTGGTGAAAGCGCTGTTTGCCGTGTGAGCGAGGCCGCTGCCGGCGCTGACAAAAACGATAAGGATGAGCAATGGATTTTCCGGTCATTGATCCGGTGATTGTGTCGATTGGCCCGGTGGCGCTGCGCTGGTATGGGCTGATGTACCTGCTGGGTTTCCTCGCGGCATGGTGGCTCGGCAGCGTCCGCGCCAAGCAGCCGGGCAGCGGCTGGACGACCGAGCAAGTCAGCGATTTCCTGTTCTACGGTTTTCTCGGTGTCGTGATCGGCGGCCGACTGGGTTACGTGTTTTTCTATCAGTTCGGCCTGTTCCTCGACAATCCGCTCTATCTGTTCAAAATCTGGGAAGGCGGCATGTCGTTTCACGGCGGCTTGCTGGGCGTGCTGGTGGCGTTCTTCTGGTATGCCAAGGCGCAGCGGCGGACTTTCTTCCAGGTGGCCGATTTCATGGCGCCGTTGGTGCCACCGGGGTTGTTCTTTGGTCGCATTGGCAATTTCATCAATGCCGAGTTGTGGGGCCGCGAAGCCGGTCCTGATGTGCCGTGGGCGTTCCGCTTTCCGACGGATCCGCAAGGCCTGTTGCGGCATCCATCGCAGCTGTACGAAGCGCTGCTCGAAGGCGCGCTGCTGTTCGCCATCCTGTGGTGGTTCTCGTCGCGCAAGCCGCCGCAAATGGCGGTCAGTGGCGCGTTCGCGCTCGGCTATGGCGGCTTCCGTTTCATTGTCGAATTTTTCCGCGAGCCGGATGCCCATCTCGGCTTGCAGGCGCTTGGTCTGTCGCGCGGTCAGTGGCTTTGTGTGCCGCTGATTGCGCTCGGCCTCGCGCTGCTCATCCTGGCCTATCGCAAGGCGTCGGCACAGCCGGCCCTGGCAAAGTAAAACGGATTGTCGTTGATGCAAACTTATCTGAATCTGCTGCGTGATGTGCTCGACAACGGTGCCCAAAAAGCTGACCGCACCGGCACCGGTACCCGTTCGCTGTTCGGCGCCCAGATGCGCTTCAATTTGCGCGAAGGGTTTCCGCTGGTCACCACCAAGAAGCTGCACTTGCGCTCGATCATCCACGAGCTGCTGTGGTTTCTGAACGGTGACACCAACATCCAATACCTGAAAGACAATGGTGTCAGCATCTGGGATGAGTGGGCTGATGAAAACGGCAACCTCGGTCCGGTGTATGGCTACCAATGGCGCAGCTGGCCGGCGCCGGATGGCCGTCACATCGATCAGATCAGCCAGGTGGTCGAGCAGATCCGCAAGAATCCGGATTCGCGCCGGCTGATCGTCAGTGCCTGGAACGTGGCCGATCTGGACAAGATGGCGCTGCAACCCTGTCATGCGCTGTTCCAGTTTTATGTCGCCAACGGCCAACTCAGTTGCCAGCTGTATCAACGGTCGGCCGACATTTTCCTCGGCGTGCCGTTCAACATCGCCTCGTATGCGCTGCTGACCCACATGGTCGCGCAGCAATGCGATCTGCAGGTCGGCGATTTCGTCTGGACCGGTGGTGATGTGCACCTGTACAGCAACCATGTCGAACAGGCGAAAGAGCAGCTCAGTCGCTCGCCGCTGCCACCGCCACGCCTGCAAATCACCCGCAAGCCGGCGGATCTGTTCTCGTACCGGTTCGAGGATTTTGCCATTCTCGATTACCAGTCGCACCCGGCGATCAAAGCGCCGGTTGCCGTCTAGGAGGCCGCATGCGGCACTGGCAGAAGATCGTGTGTGGCGGCTTGCTGCTCGGTTTTGCCAGCGCCGTGGTAGCGGCTGATTACACGGTAGTCGTGCCGGCCGATCGGTCACGCATCGAAGCGGCCTTGCCGCAAGCAATCGGCATTGAGCGGGCCCGGTTGCTGTATCAACTCAGCGAGCTCGATCGCAACGCCGAACCGCAGGCTGCGCTCGATGCCGCCCGCGAAGCGCTGGCGCTGGTCGAATCACTGGCGGGCGAAGATGCCCGCGAGTTGCACAGCTTGTTGCTCGCCAACAGTGCCTGGGCCTACGGCATGCTCGGTGATTATGTCCGGGCTCAGCAGGATGCCGAGCAAGGTCTGGTCGAAGCCCGGCAATTCCGCCATCAGCGCGCCGAAGCACGCAACCTGAACGTGTTGGGTGTGATCAGCCGGGCGATCGGCGATCTCGATGGTGCGCTCGGTTATTTCCAGCAGACCTTGGTGTTGGAAGATGCGCTCGGCAATCGCCATCGCAAAACCTCGACCCTGAACAATCTGGGCGTGCTGTTTCTGAGTCTGGATCGAATCGATGATGCCTTCACCATGCTGCGCGAGGCCGAGCAGCTGTCGCGAGAGCTCGGTGACGAAAAGCTGCAGGCCTATTCCTGCATCAATCTGGCTGACGCTTATGTTGACAGCAAAGAATACGAGATAGCGCTGAGCTGGCTGGACAAAGCCGCGGCGTTGTCTTCGCAGATCCCGCAGCTGTTTACCCAAGCCCACATTCAACACAATCGCGGTCAGGCCCTGGCCGGCTTGAAGCAATACAGTGCCGCCCGCGCCGCCTTCAGTCAGGCGCTGGCGATGCGTGAGCAGATTCGCGACGAAGCCGGCCATGCGCAAACGCGCGTGGAACTGGCGCGGCTCGCGCTGCAACAGCGTGAATTCAATGAAGCGAACGAGCAACTCAGTCGGGCCGAGCTCATCAGCAAACGGCTGGGTCACCGGGTTCTGCTACAGGAAGTGCTGCAAGTAAAAACCGAGCTGCTCGAAGCGCAGCAGGATTACCGCGGTGCACTGGCGGCCAGTCGGGAACGGGATGCCCTGGGTCGCGCCATTTTTTCAGAGCGGGCGGCGCTGCGTGTGGGCCAGTTTCAAAGCCGCTTGTCATTGGCGCAGCGCGAGAACCAGATCGCCAACCTGACCCGGGAAAATGAAATCCAGCAGCTGCATGTTCGGCAACAACGCTTGGCGTTATGGGGCGGTGCCAGTGCGGGTTTGTTGCTGCTGATCATCGCGCTGCTGATTTTCTTCCGGTTGCGTAGCGGTCGCCGGATGGCGGAAGCGGCAGCGGCAAGCCGCAGCCGGTTTCTGGCCCAGATGAGCCATGAAATCCGCACGCCGATGACCGGCATCATCGGCGTCAGCGAATTGCTGCAAGACACGCCGTTGAACGCCGAGCAGCGCGAGCTGTTGCAAACCATCCGGCAGAGCGGTGAATCGCTGCTCGGTCTGGTGAATGACATTCTCGATCTGTCAAAACTGGATGCCGGTCGCCTGCAGCTGCACAGCCAGCCGTTTGACTTGCGCCAGTTGCTGGAGTCGGTGCTGGATGTGTTTGCGCTGCAGGCGGAGCAGAAGCAGCTGGCGCTCAATTACACGCTGCCATTAACGGCGCCGGTGCAAGTGCAGGGTGATCCGCTCCGGTTGCGACAAATCTTGCTCAACCTGCTTGGCAATGCGCTCAAGTTCACTGAGCAAGGCGCGGTCAGCTTGCGCGTGCAATGGCTGCCGGGCGATGGCCGGCCGACCACCCTGGAACTGATTGTCGAGGACACCGGTATCGGCATCGCACCGGAGCTGCAGAGCCAGATGTTTGAGCCGTTCTCACAAGGTGTTGCCGATGCCCGCGCGATGGTCGGCACCGGTCTTGGTCTCACCATCAGTCGTCAGTTGGCGCGGTTGATGGGCGGTGACATCAGCGTGCAGAGCCGGGTGGGCAGCGGCTCGCAATTCATCGTCCACATTCAGTTGCAACAGCTCGAAGCGGAGGCGCCGGCCATCGCCACGCTGACGGTACCGGCCGTGTTCGGCTGGCAATTGCCGGATGCCTTGCACCACCATTTACAGCAGTTGCTGGCACAAGTCGGCGTGCGTTATGTCGAAGTCGGCAACGCTGGCATTGCATCGCTGATTGCGGTGAAACCAGCCTTGCTGATCGTGCCAGCCAGTGCCGGCAACGATGCGGTGCTGGCCCAGCTGCGGCAGGCACTGCCGCTGTGCCGGGTGGTGTTGCTGGCGGGACCACAGGCGCGCAAACGCTTGCGGGAAAAAACGATGCTGGCCGATGCGGTGTTGCCGCTGCCGCTGCGCCCGGCGGAATTGTTCGCCGCGCTGTTACCCGGCAACCATGTCACTGAACCTGCGCCGGTGCCGACGCCGGTGGCGACCACGCCGGCAGCCGCAAGCGGTGAGCGCAGTCGGCAGGCCTTGATCGTCGATGACAACGAAATCAATCGCCGCGTCGCCCAGAAATTGTTGGAGCGATTTGGCTTTCAGGTCAGCGCGCTGGATGGCGGCCGGCCGGCGGTGGCCTTGCTGCAGGAACGGCAATTCGATGTCGTGTTCATGGATTGTCAGATGCCGGACATGGATGGCTTTGATGCCACGCGCGCCATTCGCGGCAATGAGCGCGATGATCGCCATCAGCTGATCATCGCGATGACGGCGCATGCGCTCAAAGGCGACCGCGAGCAATGCCTGCAAGCCGGCATGGACGATTACCTGACCAAGCCGGTCAAACTGGATGCGCTTGCGGAAGTCTTGGCGCGCTGGGGTTTGCAGGCGCCTGCCGCGCAGCAAGCCTGAGCGGGATTCAGCCGGCCTGATCGCCCATCAGCTGCTGCGTCAGCCATTGCCGCAATTGACCGCCATGCATCGCGCCGTTCTGACGGGCGAGTTCCTGGCCGCGATAAAACAGCGCGATGGTCGGGATGCTGCGAATATTGAATTGTGCCGCCAGCGCCGGCTCGGCTTCGGTGTTGACCTTGACGAAGCGCAGCTGCGGCTCAAGGCTACGGGCGGCATCGGCAAAGATCGGCGCGAATGCTTTGCACGGCCCGCACCACGGCGCCCAGAAATCGATGACCACCGGCAAATCGGTGTGCTGCAAGATGGCCGGCAAGCTGCTGGCACCCGCTTCGATCGGCGTGCCTTGGAACAACAGCGCCTGACAGCGGCCGCAGCGGGGTTGCCGTTCGATCTTGTCGGCGGGAAATCGGTTGCCGGTATGGCATTGTGGGCAGGTCAGGTGCACCAGATCAGACATGATAAAACGCTCCGCCGCACGCGGCGGCTGCAATCGATGATGGCCGTGATTGGCCATGCGGATGAGTTGGCAATACGATGGGGATGACACGGGCAAAACGCAAGCCTTGCCGCCGGTGTCGTGGGGCAGTGCAACGCAGTTGAAAAGGACAAGCATCATGATGCTCTTTCGTTATCTCGTGGTTTCACTGCTGCTGACCTGCAGCGTCGGCGTGTTGGCCAGCGAGTTGCCGGCGCTGGACATGAAAGCGGCGAATGCGCTCAGCCCGGAATTGATTACCGGTGGTCAGCCCAGCCGCGCCGATCTGGAGAAACTCAAAGCGGCCGGTGTCACTACCGTGATCAACCTGCGCGGCACCAGTGAGGACGCCGGCTTTGATGAAGCGGCGGCAGCGAAGGCGCTCGGCCTGAACTATGTCAGCATTCCGATCGCCGGGGCCGGTGACATCACCGCTGGCAACGCCGCCAAACTCGACGCAGCCTTGCGCGCGGCCGACGGCAAAACCCTGTTGCATTGTGCCAGCAGCAATCGCGTCGGCGCCTTGCTGGCCTTGCGAGCGGCCGCTACCGGGCAAAGCGTCGAGGATGCGGTTGCTTTCGGCAAAAGCGCCGGCATGACTTCGCTGGAGCAGGCCGTGCGCAGCCAACTGGCGCAACCCGCGGCATGTAATCCGATGCTGACGACCTGTCCGTAGCAACTCGCCATCAATAGACGCAGGCAGCTCGAACGCCTGCGAAGAAAAGGCCCGCAGTAGCGGGCCTTTTTGCTGGCTGTTTCAGCGCCAGCGTGGCTCGATGCTGAGCGCTGTCAGCACATATTTCTCGTAAACCGGTTTTGAGGTGCAGCTGCGGGTCGTGGGAAGGAAACGTTTCTCGAACGCGATGTTGGCGAGGTACAACCAATTGCCCTTACGGAACTTGTTGACGTTGCGCGGCGGGATCTGCGGCAACGTCGAAAACACCGCGCCGGTGTTTTCGACGCGGGTGCTGCGGGTCACAACGACACGCTGACACTGAACGCACCGCGCAGTTCGCCCGGTTGAAATCCGGTGGCATGATCGGCCGGATAGAGCAGACGCAAGCTATCACGGATCTCGTCGCTGAGTTCGCTGCCGTGGCACATCACGCACGGGCCTTGCAGCGCAATCGCCTGCATGACATGCAAGCGAGGTGCGCCGCTGCCGTTCAGCACTTCTTCAAAGCGCAGCTGATTGACATCGGGTGCCGCCGCCGCCGCCGCGGCGAACTGTTTCAGCACCCCGGATTCGAACGTGTCCGGGGCATTGGCCGGATTGCGCCAGCGTTCGCTGGTGCGCCGTATCGTCACCCCGAAGCGCTGGTTCATTTGCGTCGCGATGGCGGGCGCGCGTTCGCGGCAGACCCGAATCGCGGCGACACCGCCACCTTGTTGCAACGCCGTCTGCAGCTCCAGTTTGAGCTGGCGCTGCATTTCGCTGATGGCCTGATCAGCGCGGGCACGCGCCTGCGCCAGTGTTGCCGCATCTGGCTCGGCTGCCAGCACCGTTGTCGCGAACAGCGCCGCGACGGTACACCACTTCGCCCGAATTCGCATACCTGCCCTCCTGGCGCGCGCGTCAGCGCGCTTCGTTGATCATCGTGGTCAGCTTTTCTTCCACTTCCTCGGCGACGCTAAACAGTTCCGGTGCGTCGCTGAACATCGCGAGCAGCGCGGTTGGTTTGACCATGCCGATGTGACTGCCTTTGTTGTCGTGGTAAATCGCGATACGGCAGGGCAACACCACTGCCATGCCCATGTCCGCGCTCAGGACTTCCTTGGCTTTGTGCGGATTGCAGACATCCAGCACCCGGCACGGCGCTCCGAGGGTGACGCCTTTGTTGGCCATGGTGGCTTCCAGATCGTGCTGATGGATCACGCCGAAACCGTGCCGCTGTACCGCTGCGGTCAGATCCGTTACCAGCTGATCGACCGATTTCTTGCTGTCGACGACATAACGCATGAGCGTATTCTCCTTTTCTGTGTGCCGTTCAGGCACCCGGCTGCACGCCGAGTTTGCGCAGGATGCTTTCGAGCAGACACCACTTGGT
>DASUEK010000270.1:0-2308 GCA_036275115.1 Permianibacter sp.
GGTCGCCGGCACCCGCTCGAGCTGGTGCGCCACCAGAATCAGCACGATGCGCACGCCCGGCTCTTCCAGCGTTTTGAGCAGCGCGTTGGCCGCGGCGATGGTCATCGCCTCGGCCGGCTCGATGAGCACCGCCCGCCAACCGGCCCGGTGCGCCGACTGCTGCAACTGCAGCGACAGCTCGCGGATCTGTTCGATGCCAATGCTCTGCTTGTCCTCGGGTATGCCGACACTGAGCACGTCCGGGTGATGGCCCGCCAACCGCAGTGCGCAACCGGCGCAACGGCCCCAGGCAAACTGCTCGGCTTGTGCGTCACGGCAGACCAGCCGCGCCGCGTAATGCCAAGCCAGCCAGGCTTTGCCGATGCCGCGCGGTCCGTGCAGCAGCAGGCCATGGCCAACCCGATCCACCGTCAGCGCCCAGCTGAGTTTTTGCCACGCCGGTTGCAGCCAGGCGGGCAAGACGGGCAGCTGCGCCAGACTGGCTTCAGCACTCATCGCTGGACTCCCACACGCGCCTGCAACACGGCTGCGATGTCACGCTGGACATCGGCCAGCGGCTGACCGGCATCAACGATGGCAAAGCGCTGCGGCTCGGCCGCGGCGCGCTGCAAATAGACGTCGCGGACACGGACGAAAAAGGCTTGCTGTTCGCGCTCGAAGCGATCGGCTTCGCCGCGCTGGCGCGCGCGCGCCAGGGCAATATCGGGATGCAGATCGAGCAGCACGGTCAGCGCCGGTTTGAAATCGGCAAGCAGCCACGCTTCCAGCGCCGCGATGCGCGCCATCGGCAACTGTCGGCCGCCGCCCTGATAGGCAAAGCTGGCATCAACAAAACGATCCGACAGCACGGTTTTGCCGCCGGCGAGCGCCGGCTTGATCACGCCGGCAACATGCTGGGCGCGGGCAGCAAACATCAGCAGCAATTCGGTGTCGGAGTCGACCGCTTCGTCACGCGGCGCCAGCAACAATTCGCGGATTTGTTCCGCCAGCGGCGTGCCGCCCGGCTCGCGGGTCTGCACGACATCGTGACCGTGCTGCACCAGCCAATCGCGAATGAACGCGAGGTTGGTCGATTTGCCAACGCCCTCGATGCCTTCAAGGGTAATGAATGCAGGCTTAGCGGCCACGGACGCGCCTCTTCAATTGGTATTCACGCACGGCGGCATTGTGCTGCTCAAGTGTCGCGGAGAACACATGGCTGCCGTCGCCACGCGCGACAAAATACAAGGTGTCACCGGCTGCCGGATTGAGCGCGGCGGCAATCGCTTCCCGGCCCGGCATGGCGATCGGTGTCGGCGGCAGGCCGCCGCGGGTATAGGTGTTGTACGGCGTGTCGGTTTGCAAATCGACCTTGCGGATATTGCCGTTGAAGCTGGCGCCGATGCCGTAGATAACCGTCGGGTCAGTCTGCAGCCGCATGCCTTTTTGCAGACGACGGACAAAGACACCGGCGATATCCGGCCGTTCGCTCGCCAGACCGGTTTCCTTCTCGACAATCGACGCCATAATCAGTGCTTCGTACGGCGTTTGATACGGCAAACCGCCGACCCGCTTCTGCCACTCCTCCGCCAACACCGTGGTCATCACCCGATGGGCTTCGGCAAGCACTTCCAGATCGGTCATGCGCTCGGTGTAGGAATAGGTGGACGGAAAGAACTGCCCTTCCGGATGCAGCTCCGGCTTGCCGAGTGCCTGCATCAGTTCGGCGTCGGTCATCGTGTCGAGGGTCTGCTTGAGCTTGCGGGCGCTTTTCAGCGCGGCACGCACCTCGCGGATGTTCCAACCTTCAACAAACGTCACCGAATAATGAATGACATCACCGGCGATCATCCGCTGCAGCAGCGTCGCCACCGGCTCGCCGCGTTTGATGAGATAGGTGCCAGCTTTGATCGCTTGAAATTCGGGATGGGCGCGCAACCAGAACCGCCACCACGGCGATTGCGGCAGCCAGCGTTTTGCCTGCCATTCGCGCAGCAAACCGTTGACGCTGGAGCCGCGCACCACTTCAAACTCGACCGTTTCGGTTTCCGGCAACAGCACGCGCTTGTCCAGCTCGCTGATCTGCCAGACGACAAAAGCTGCCGCCGCAATCGAGAGCAAAATCAATACCGCCACCAACCGCAGCAACGCTTTCATCCGTTCGGATTCCGTCCAATCAATTGTTGCAGCTGGCGCGTCGCCGGCCCGATCGGCCACTGCTGCGCCGCCAGCGCGATTACCGGCCAGATGCCGATCACCGCGTTGCACAAAAACACTTCGGTCGCCGCCAGCAGCGCGTCCGGCGGAAAATCGCCGATCTCGACCGGCA
>DASUEK010000271.1:0-7975 GCA_036275115.1 Permianibacter sp.
CACGATGCCGAGCCATTGGTCCGGCTGGCGGTATTGATGGGGTGGCGGGCCACGGTGGTCGATGGCCGCCGCCATTTCGCCCGGCCGGAACGCTTTCCCGGCGCCGAGCAAGTGCTTTGCCTCGGCGTCGCCGATGCCGCCGCGTTGGCGGATATCGGCCCGGCGGCGGTCGTCATCATGAGCCACAGTTTCTCGCAAGATCGCGACTGGTTACGGCATTTTTTGCACCAATCACTGCCTTATCTCGGCCAATTGGGGCCAAAGTCGCGTACCGAGCGCTTGCTTGGCGAGTTGGCCGAAAGTCGCGATCCGGCAGTAAGCCAAGCCATCCGCCGGCTGCGGGCGCCGGTCGGCCTCGACCTCGGCGGCAGCACCCCGGAAGCGGTCGCGCTCGCCATCCTCGCCGAAGCGCAGGCGGCGCTGAACGGCCGGCTCGGCGGGCCGCTCGCCGACCGTGTCGGCGCCATTCACCAAAACGAACGGGTCATTGAGCGTTCATGGCCGGGATGATGTCGGATCAACCAGATGCCGGTACTGGTCATTTCGCGTTGTTGCTGGCTGCCGGTGGCAGCACGCGTTTGGGCCGGCCCAAGCAGCTGCTGACCCGCAACGGTGTGCCGCTGATGCGCCGCATGGCAGAGGCGGCATTGGCGACGCAACCGCTCCAGCTCCATGTGGTGATCGGCGCTCAGGCGGCCGCCATGCGTGAGGCGCTCGACGGTCTTCCTGTCCGCGTGCTGGAGAACGTGAACTGGCGCAGTGGGCTTGCAAGCAGTCTGCAACTGGCAGCGTGCAACGTGCCGGCAACATCCGGCAGGCTATTGGTGCTGGCCTGCGATCAGCCGCAGTTGGGTGCTGACCAGCTGCAACAGCTGCTGGCGGCACCCGTTGCCGAGTCGACCGTGGTTGCAACGGATTATGGCGCTGATGTCGGCATACCGGTGGTGATGCCGCTGTCGCTGTTGCAGCAGGCAAATCGTTTGCAGGGTGACAGCGGCTTGAAAAGGCTGTGGCAAGCGCGATCGCTGCATCGCATTCATTTGCCGGAATTGGCGTGGGATGTTGATACGCCAGCAGACCTGCAACAGGCGATAGCAAACGGGTGGTTGGATGCCGATTGAGTGCGCGGTTTGCAGCGCTGCGAAGCGGTCAGTTTCCGTGTGATTGGCAACGACCACGCGCTGGAAATGCTGTTCCCCTGTCAGCAACGCGGCTTCATCAAAATGCCGAAACAGCGCCCGTTTCAGCGGCATTGCAGGCCAACGCGCATTGACGTGATATCTGGACCCAACGGTCGCCAACTTTGTATCGTTTTGTAGTGTTCAATTCGAAACAGCATCTTCTGTGTCGCAAGGCGACGACGCATTGCACGAGCTCACGCTTTGCCACGGGTTGTCTGGCTATACTGCCCAGCCTCACGTCGACCATTTCGTGTCGCTGACTGGGAGAGATGCAATTGAAAGGACTGCTCCGCTTACCAGCGGCGCTTGCCTGCTGCTGGCTGGCATTCGCTGCACACGCCGAAACCCCCTATACCGTCCAACTCACACCGAAACCCAATCCCACCGTCATCGCCAGCAGCGGCGGTGTGGTCCGTTATGATCGGCTGGTACAAAACCAAACCAACGCCAGCTTGTCACTGAATTACCGCGGTTTGCTGATTCGACCCGATGGCAGCGAAATGCCGATGACAACGGACTTGTCACTGTCGCTGGCAGCATTTGCCAACAGCAACATTACCGGCCTTGGCTTCAGCCTTCCGTCGTATTTCCCGGCCGGCAATTATCACTATCGGCTGTACTATCGCGAAGCTGGCAAATCCGGTTATAGCCAGCATGCGTTTCCGTTCAGCAAAAGCGGCAGCAACCCCGCACCGACACCTCGACTCAGTTTGAGTTTGACGGGCGCTACCACCACATTGCCGAAAGAAGGTGGCACCGTCACGGTTAACGCCGTACTCAAAAACACCTCAGCGTACAACGAGTCGCTACGATCGTGGTCCGTGCTGACCTTGCCGAATGGCGACAAACGGGTATTGAATGAGGTGGTGTCACGCAGCTTGGCGGCCGGCACTTCGGTCAGTTTGGCCAATGCCGTGGCGAACATCAGTGCCGCTGATCCGACCGGCGATTATCAGTTGACCTACTATGCCATCAGCAACAGCCGCAACACGCCGGCGATTGTGCAGCGGATCAGTTGGCACAAAGACGGCATGCTGATCAGTGATATCGAGCTGCCGGATCCGGCGCTGATGCAATGTCTGCATGAACAGGCCTCGCGCAATGGCTGGGTCACCGTTGATCACGTCACGGCGCTCGATTGCGTCAACAAAGGCATTCGTTCCGCAGCGGGCTTGCAGCAACTCACGGCGCTGCAACAGCTGAATCTGGCCGAAAACGAGATTGATTCAGTCGGCACGCCCCAATTGCCGCCGTCCTTGCAAGTGCTGTCGCTCGCGGCCAATCGCCTGCACGATATCGGCATCATTTCGCCGCTGCCGGAATTGCGCGAGTTGGATCTTGCCAACAATCGGCTGACACGATTGACCGGCTTCGAGCAGTTGTCCCAGCTGGAAGCACTGAACCTGGCCAACAATGACCTCGACAACGGCTATGAGTTGGAGCAGGTGCTGAGTCAGACGGTGTTGCTCAAACGGTTGAATCTTGCCGGTGTCTGGTTGGCGGACACCCCCATCACCAGCTGGTTGTCGTCATTGGCGCAGCTGCAGGAACTGGATCTGAGTAACACCGGCGTGGCCGACCCGTACTTCCCGTTACTGCCTGAGCTACGTGTGCTGCGGCTCGCTGGCAACAGCAATATCGATCTGGTGCGCATCGCCGCCCTGCCACAACTGAAAGCGCTGGACCTGTCGGATACGGGTTTGCTCACTATCGAACCGCTCCTGCCACTCACGCAGCTGGAAGAGCTCCGACTTTCCGGCAACACCGCGTTACCGGTTCATCAGGTGGAGCAATTGCTGCGTCAGCTGCCGAACCTCAAGCGGCTGGCACTGGCTGATCTGTTGATGCCATTCGATGTGGTGTCGGTGCTGATGCAAAGCAACAGCCATCACGCCATCGAAGTGCTGGACCTGGCCAATACCGCACAGCAGCCTGCCGAATTGCCGTTCGCCAATCTGCGTGAACTGAACCTCTCCGACAATCCGGTTCAATTCCTGCCGCCGTTGCCGCGACCGGAGCAATTGCAGGTGCTGAAACTGGCCAACATGCCGCTGCGCTCACTTCCGCAAGCACCGGAATTCCGCGCTCTCAACGTGCTGGACCTGTCCGGTAGTGTCGCGATTCCGGATTGGGAGCGGGATGCCGCGATCACCTCAAGTGGGTCGTTGCAGGAGCTCTATCTGGCGAATCTGGTCATTCCCGTCCGCTTGCAAGATCTGGCGTGGGTGCGGCCGGACCAATTTGCCGAACTGCGTGTGCTGGATGTGCGTCATGCCAGTGTCGATCTGATGGGGTTTGTTGCGCCATCCTTGCGTCGTCTGTTATTGGCAGGGCCGGCCATCATCGAGCCGTTATCGCCAATTTTTGCCGCGCACGCGTTGCGTGAGCTGGCGCTGGCGGATCTGTCGATGCGCCATCAATACCTGATGGTCCACGATCTGGAACATCTCAGTCTGGAAAACCTGCGTCAGTTCGATCCCTACCAGCTCGAATCCTTGCTGCAGCAGAATCCGGCACTGCGCCAGCTGCATATTCGCGGCCTTATGCTGCCCAATGCCGCACCACTGCAGTCGCTCATTCAGCTGCAATCGTTGACGCTGGCAGATGTCGGGCTCGCGCCATGGCAAGCTTCAAGCTTGCAAAACCTTTCCAAGCTGCGAGAAATCGATCTTTCCGACAATCGCCTCGATGTATTCACCACAGCGCCTTATCTGCGGTTGCAACGCCTCCGTTTGCAATATGCGGCCCTGAACGATTTGTTCCTGGAATTCAACCACGGTGCGTTCTCACCACAGTGGCAGCTTAGGGAGCTCGATCTGTCTGGCAATCCGCAGCTCGCTGAGCGCGGTATCTTGTGGCAACTGTCCGGACTGTCTGCATTAGAAGTCCTGGCGCTGGACGAGCTGGATTTACGTTCAAAATCACTGTCAACGTTGCTGCCGAATAGCCAGCGCTTGAAATCATTGTCGCTTCGTAACACCGGCATTCGCTGGGATGGCGCAATGTTAGCGTCGCTGCGTCATCTGGCGTTGACTGGAGCCGATCTCTCCCAGTTGTGGCTGCCGCCGGTGTTGGAATCGCTGGACCTCAGTTATCCGACCGTCAGCGTACCGAACCTATGGCTGCCCTACGGCTTGCGTGAGTTGCGCTTGGCCGGCACCAACATGGAGCCACATGTCTATCTTGACCATGTTCGCTTCAGTCCGATGTTGCGCGTGCTGGATATTCGCGACAACAACCTTTCCGGTCTGTCGGTTCATGATTTGTTGATGCAGGGGCAACCGGACGGCAATCCGCTGCTGCATACGCTCGATATCAGCAACACCGGTTTGGCCGTGCAAGGCGAGTTGTGGATATTGCCGGGTTTGCGCCACCTCGGTATGGCAGGCCTTCAGCTGGCGACATTGCCTGTCACACGGCAGCCTTTGCTCAGCCTTGACGTCGCCGACAATCAGTTGAACGACTTGCCACCGGATCGCGTGCAGCATCTGCTGGCACTGGACATCAGCAACAATCCGGGGCTGACCACCGAGTTCCTGAGGATGCTGTTCAACGAACAGTTGCCATTGCGGGATTTGGCGCTTGCCAAAATGCCGCAACTGGATCTGCAGCAATTGTTCAGCAGTTCGCTCTCGACACTGCAGAACCTGAACAAGCTGGACGTATCGGAGAACAACTTGAATCAGCTGTGGTGGCTGGACGGTCTCGCGTTACATGAACTGGATGTCAGCAGCAACCAACTGGCCGATCTGAATGACCTGATGTACGGCTTTGAGGCGCTGCGTCGGGTCGATCTGCGTGCCAACGACAACCTGAGCTGTGACGCCATCAACGCGCTGCGGAGCACACGGCCGCTGTTACAGGTGACAGCGCCCGCAACCTGTCCTTTGTATTGACAGGAGCGCTGTCGACTTGCTGTCACAGCATCATCGTTCTGTGAAAAAATACGGCAGCCACAGGCTGCCGTTTTTTTTGCCAGGTCAACTCTGGAAGTACGAATATTGGCCGAGTGAGAAATTCTCGCACTCGCCACTACTGGTTTGCTTGTAGACATAAAGACGACTGCCGTCACTGGCGCCCGTTTGCATGGCGACAGCGGTGGCGTAGAGCGGGCTCGTTGGCAGGACATAACAGGAGAAATACTCGTTCTCACTGTCACGGCCAGCAATGGTGATGCTGCTGTTGGCATAGCCATTGACCAGCACATACGGGCTGCCGGCAATGGTCGTGTTATAGCGAACGTTCATGGTCGCCTGCATGTATTGACGGGTGCCGGATTCGAAAATCGACACGCTGCCTGTTAGATGATGGCCGGCAGCAATCGCGGCGCCGGACAGCATTCCGGCAACGGCAACTAGACCGATTCGTGGCATTGCTTGCATATCACACCTCCATTTGTTCGATGTCAGACAACGACGGGGATTGTCAAAGCGGAGGAATGTCCTCCAACTCCAACTCTTGTCGATTGACCGCGGCGTGAAAGCGCTCCAGCAATTGCACACGCTGCGCAGTAGAAAGCTGACTCAAATGTGGGATCAAGGCTTCGGTATCGTGCAGCGTCCAGCGGCCGCTGGCGAGAGCGCCGCTGAGCACCGCGTCAGAGTTGGCGAACTGCAATTCCTGCTCGCGCTTGGCAGCAGCGGTCACAGCCGGCTTGGCAGTACTGGAATTTTCCACCGGCCGTTGTTTCAGCTCGGCCCGGATAAGCTCGCGCAACTGTTGGGGTAGCGGATACGCTGCCGACGTTATGGTGCTACTGGCCGTCACGGTAGGTGACCTGGCCAGCGTGGCGGCAAAAAAATCCAGCTGCTGTTGCAGCTGCTCCTGTTGCCGATGTTGTTGCAGTGCAAGCAGCGCGGTGCCGATAAGCTGCAGCAACACGATGCCAATGAAAACGAGCCGGAACCTGCGTTCGTCCATCTTGCCCTCCTTGGCTGGTGGTGTCGTGTCGCGAATGCGGTGAGGCATTCCCTGTTGCGACTGTTTTCAGCGTAAAAAGCGCGGCTGCAATCGGCCAGATGTCGATGCCGCTGGGGGCTGTGCGAGATCATCGTCAGTGGTTGCCGGCAATCCGACCGCGACCCAACCGTCAAGGTGAGCAGGCAAACCCGTGTCCGAGCGGAAGCAGCTGTGGGAAAATGCCGCCGTTACCCCTCCAAACCGCCAACCGTATGAATGTTTCGTCGTCTCGATCTGTTGCCATCATTGGTGCCGGCCCGGCCGGGTTGATGGCAGCCGAGTGTCTGGCGCAGGCGGGCCATCGGGTCACCGTGTTCGATGCCATGCCGTCGGTCGGCCGCAAGTTTCTGCTCGCCGGCATCGGCGGCATGAACATCACCCATTCGGAAGCGCTGCCCGATTTCATTTCCCGCTACGGCGATGCCGCCGGTCAGGTCGGTGACTGGCTGGCGCGGTTCTCGCCGGACGATCTGCGGGCCTGGATACACGGGCTCGGTATCGACACCTTTGTTGGCAGCTCCGGCCGGGTGTTTCCAAAAGACATGAAAGCGGCGCCGCTGTTGCGTGCCTGGTTGCAGCGGCTGCGCAGCCTCGGCGTGCAGTTTGCGCCGCGTCATCGCTGGCTGGGTTTTGCAGAATGCGAGCAGGGCTTGCGGCTGCGCTTGGCCACGCCGGACGGCGAGCTGGAACACGATTGTGCGGCCGCGGTGCTCGCGCTCGGTGGCGCCAGCTGGCCCAAGCTCGGCAGCGATGGCAGCTGGCAAACGCTGCTTGCCGCGCACGGTGTTGCGATTGCGCCGCTACGACCCGCGAATTGCGGTTTCGATATCGGCTGGTCACCGATCTTCAGCGAGAAATTTGCCGGCGAACCGCTGAAGCCGGTCATCGCCGACTTCACCGATTTGCGTGGTCAGCGCTGGCACAAGCAAGGCGAGGCGATGATCACCGCCAGCGGTATCGAAGGCGGGCTCATCTACGCCATCTCGGCGCCACTGCGTGATGCCATCGAGCGAACTGGCAGCGCGACCCTGACGCTGGATTTGTTGCCGGGCCGCGACGAAGCGCGCGTGCTTGCTGAACTGAACAAGCCGCGCGGCAGCAAATCGTTGACGGCACATCTGCAAAGCCGCGCCGGCATCAGCGGCGTGCGCGCCGGGTTGCTGCGCGAAGTGCTCAGCAAAGACCAGATGAATGACATGACGCGGGTCGCCAAAACGCTGAAAGCACTGCCGCTGAAATTGACGGCGCCGCGGCCGATTGCCGAAGTGATCAGCAGCGCCGGCGGCGTTCGTTTCGATGCGATGACCGAACAGCTGATGCTGAAGAATGTGCCCGGCGTGTTCTGCGCCGGCGAAATGCTCGACTGGGAAGCGCCAACCGGTGGCTATCTGCTGACCGCCTGTTTTGCCAGCGGCCGGGTCGCGGCGCAGGGCGTGCTCGACTATCTGACGGCGACCAAGTGATTGCATCATGATCGAACAACAGCTGCGTGAACTGCTCGCCGACGAACTGCCGAAACGCGGCTTAAGCCACTTTGGCATCACGCCGCTGACCCGGCCGCTCAGCTTCGATCTCTATCGCGACTGGCTCGATGCCGGTTACCACGGTGACATGCAGTATCTGGTCGAGCACGCACCGATCAAGGAAGAGCCGCGCCGGCAATGGCCACGTGTGCACAGCGCGCTGGTGTTTGCCATGCCCTATCACCCGCATCCGGAGCCGCAGGCAAATTGGCCGCTCAAACAGGCGCGGGTCAGCCTGTACGCGCAAGGCGTCGATTACCATTTCTGGTTTCGTGATCGTTTGCGAGAGGTCGCTGCGTTTTTGCAGCACCA
>DASUEK010000272.1:0-3802 GCA_036275115.1 Permianibacter sp.
TGGCAAACCGTGCAGCAAACCATGGCGCGCGATTTGTCCGCTGCGGCCGGCGCGCCGGTACACGTCGAACTGAAACCGGCCAGTGAGAATGTGATGCGGCCACAATGGCCGGGTGATGGCATCTGCCTTGATGATCGGGACGTCACCTGCGACGAGTACGAACTGAACCCGGAATTGCTTGCGCTCGACGCAAAGCGCACCGGCAATATCGTCCGCGAAACCCTGCACAGCCAGCTGCTGAAATCCAACTGCCCGGTCACCGGTCAACCGGATTGGGCGACGGTGGTGGTGCGCTACCACGGTCCGGCCATCGATCACGACAGCCTGCTGCGCTACATCGTGTCGTTCCGCAACCACGCCGAGTTTCACGAACACTGCATCGAGCGGATGTTCTGCGACATCTGGCAGCGCTGCCAGCCGCAAGCGCTGACCGTGTTCGCTCGCTACACCCGCCGCGGCGGTCTCGACATCAACCCCTACCGCAGCAGCGACGAAACGGTATTTGATAACCGGCGCGCGGCGAGGCAATAGTTTGTGTCCCCTCCCCTGCCAGGGGGAGGGTTAGGGTGGGGGCTTATCGCGCCACGCTTTCAGCCAAGCATGGTTCCACGTTTGCCGCATCGACGAGCAAACGATTGATCACAGCGATCTCGTCACCGCTTACTTTTCGGTGGCAAAGCAAATGAGTGAATCAACCCCCAGCCCTCCCCTGCCAGGGGGAGGGGGATAGACCTCACCGCACCGCACTTTCCGCAAATGCCAGTGTGCCCTTGTCGGCATCCATCACTGCTTTCAGGCCAATCGGCAAGGTGTGCATTTCGTTCAAGTGCCCGAAGGCAAAACCGGACATGACCGGCACGGCCAACCCCTGCAAACGATCGCGCAGCACTTCGCTCAAGCTGAATGAGGGACCGCTGGCTTCGCATTCGGTGCAATAGCCAAACACAATGCCGGCAACACCATCAAACGCGCCACCGAGCAGCAATTGGGTGAGCATGCGATCAACGCGGTACGGCGCTTCGTCGATGTCTTCAAGCAGCAGAATGGCGCCGCGGGTGTCGATTTGCCACGGCGTGCCCATCAGCGCCGCCACCAGCGACAAATTGCCACCAACCAGATGGCCACTGGCGCGCCCCCCGCGCAGCGTCTGGATGCGATAGCTGCGATTGACCAGTTCATCGTCCGGCTTCGGTGGATTGCCGAGTTCCCCGACCGGAGCCGTCGACATCAGCATCTGTTTCAGCCGCTCGTGCGTCCACGGCCGGATGTGCGCGGCCGCGACCGGGCCATGAAAGGTGATAAGGCCGGTGCGATCGTAAATGCCATTGAGCAGCGCGGTGATGTCGCTGTAACCGAGCAGCACTTTCGGATTCGCGGCGATCACATCGTACTTGAGCTGCGGCAGCAGTCGCGGCGAGCCCCAGCCACCGGAATAACAGAAAATGCCGTCGATGCGATCGTCGGCAAACATGGCATTGAGATCGGCGGCACGCTCGGCATCGGTGCCGGCAAAATAGCCGTGCTTGTTGCGCGCATGCTGACCAAACGTCACCGCGAAGCCCATTGCCTCGACTTGCTCGCGGGCGAGATCCAGATCAGCGGGCTCGAATGCCAGGGAAGCCGGCAACACCAAGCCGATGCGGTCACCGGCTTTCAGCGCCTTCGGTTTGCGGATCACGCCGGCGCGGTTCGGCGCTTTCTTGTCGGCCGCCATGGCCGCCGATGCGCTGATGCCGCTCCAGGCGGCAAGACCCGACAAGGACAGCAGTTGAGTGAACTGGCGACGCTGCATGGCAAAAGTCCGACAAGGCTGGTGATGCCACTACCTTACACGATGGTCATGGCCATCGGCATGCACCCGGTTGACGGCCGCCGGCAAAATGCCAGACAACAAAAAAGCGGCCGTAGCCGCTTTTTTGTTGAACGCTGTTCGTCATCAGTTGACGCTGTCGCTACCACCGGCACAAGCCGTGGCACAGGCGGGCGTACCGCAACCGCCGCCGCTGCTTTCGCTGCTGGTGCTGGCCGATTTCTTGGCGCCGCCCTTGAAGTCGGTCACGTACCAGCCATTGCCCTTGAGCTGGAAACCCGCCGCCGAGATCAGCTTTTGCAGATCGGGCTTGGCACAGGCCGGGCAGTCGGTCAGTTCTGGATCAGACAGCTTCTGCAGCTTTTCCAGCTGGTGGCCGCAGCTGGTGCAGCGGTACTCATAAATCGGCATGGCGGAACCTCTTTGCTCAGCTACTGACTTGTTCAACAGCCAACAGGGCGATAACAGCGCCCGACCAGCTAGGTAGGGTCGGGGCGGCGGATTTTAAAGGGGGGATGGGTGGTTGAAAAGTGGGCAGGCGCAGGGTTGGCGGATTTCTTTTTGAGCGACCGTATCGGGGCGACACCTACGATTACCGGGACTCGCCTCGGCCATTTACTCCCTCCCCTGCGAGGAAGATGGTTGGGGTGGGGGCATTACCGCTCTGCTCTTCTCGTGTATTTCCGCAGCGGTTCAGCCGGAAGGTTTGCCGGGTCTCGCCCCGGCGGACGAGTGACTTGGTAAAGCGCGTCCATGCGCTTTACCCTTTCGGGGCTTGCGCGCAAATCGGCTCCCAGCAGATTTGTCTTGGCGCAAGAAAGTCACCAAAGAACATGGCCTGTATTCCTCGCGCAGGGCTTCGCAGAGCTCAGCCCGCTCACGCGGAGCACAGTGCACTGGCACTGTGCTCTATTCCGCGTTCGCCCTACGCTACTTCATTCCAGCTGGGGCTTTTCAGACAGCACTTTAATCGCTACGCAATCCTGCTTCGCGCTTAAAGTCCAGGGAATGCCATCCTTGGCATTCCCGTTCGCCGGCTCAAAGCGTTGCTTTGAGAAACCCCGGCTCACCCCTGTGCAGTCTGAAAAGGCTTCGGCATCCTGCCTCGCCCCTTCGCTGCGCTACGGGCAATTAACCCAGCTTCCATTGCGCTGAGCTTTGCACTTCCTTCGGTCGTCGGCTCGTCAGACGGCTTGAAAAGCAAAAGCACGCTGCGCGCAAAAACCAAGGCAAAATGGAAAATGGACCTGTCATTCCCGCGAACGCGGGAACCCAGCGGCTTACAGCCCCCTAACGGGGCGGGACCCGGCGTTCTCGCCAGCCTCACGACTGCCAAATTCAGCAGACAGCAAGTTCAGCACGACCGCCAACCGAACAAAACCCCTCCCCGCCTTGCTAGAATCGCTGGCTATTCTCCTAATGAAGCCCACCGGCCCGTACCGGCCGGGCCATCACAACCACGGACCGATAAACCCACCATGCGCCTGTCCCAGTACCCGCTTTGCACCCTGCGTGAGACCCCGAACGATGCCGAGCTCATCAGCCATCAACTGATGTTGCGCGCCGGCCTGATCCGCAAACTGGCTGCCGGTCTCTACAACTGGTTGCCAACCGGGTTGCGGGTGCTGCGCAAGGTCGAGGCAATTGTCCGCGAGGAAATGAACAAGTCCGGTGCCATCGAAGTGCTGATGCCGATGGTGCAGCCGGCCGAGCTGTGGGTGGAATCGGGCCGCTGGGCCAAGTTTGGTCCGGAACTGCTGCGCATCAAGGACCGCAAGGATGGCGACTTTCTGCTCGGCCCGACCCATGAAGAAGTGATCACCGATCTGGTCCGCAACGAAGTGCGCAGCTACAAGCAGTTGCCGCTGAACCTATATCAGATCCAGACCAAATTCCGTGACGAAGTGCGGCCGCGTTTCGGCGTGATGCGCGCGCGCGAATTCCTGATGAAGGATGCGTATTCGTTCCACATCGACGATGCGTCGCTCGATG
>DASUEK010000273.1:0-4039 GCA_036275115.1 Permianibacter sp.
AGCCGGGTTGAAACCTTCACCACCGTCAGCGACCAGCAGAAAGCAGTGAAGTTCGAGGTGTATCAAGGTGAATCACGGCTGGTGAAAGACAACGTTTACCTCGGTCACCTCGAAGTGCCGGTGCCGCCAAGCAAGGCCGGCGAAGTCCAGATCGAGGTGCGCTTCACGTACGACGTCGACGGCCTGCTCGAAGTCGAAGCGACGGTCGATCAAACCGGCGAGCAACGGCGCGTGGTGATCGAAGGCAACCCGGGCGTGCTCAGCAAGGAAGAAGTGCAAGAACGGTTGCAGAAACTCGGCGAGCTGAAGATCCACCCGCGCGATCACGACGTCAACCGCGCGCTGGTGGCCCGCGGCGAACGGCTCTATCAAGAGTCACGCGGCGATTTGCGCAACGCCATCAGCGAGCGACTGGCCTGGTTCCAGTACGTGCTCGGCCAGCAGAACCCGACCGAGATCACCGAAGCACGGGTACTGCTCGGCCGCTTCTTCGACGAGATCGAAGGAGAGCGGTTCCTGTGAGTCATTTTGTTTGGACCACATTGGGCATCGAGCCCACCGATGACATTCGCAGCATCAAACGCGCCTACGCCCAGCGGCTGAAGCAGAAGCGCCCGGAGGATGACGCCGACGCCTTCCAGCGGCTGCGTTACGCCTATGAATGCGCGCTGCACTGGGCCGAGCAGGCTGCCGCCGAAACAGAGACAAATACTGCGACGGCATCGGTCACCGTCGAGCCTGTCGGCGAACCTGCACGCTCCACACAAGACAACCCCATCCCCCCCGTCGCCACGGCGCTTGAAATGGCGTACGCATCAGGTACTGCAACACAAGCGGCCTTCCGCCCGAGCAGCGAATCCGTCGTGCAACCGCACGAAGCGCCTCGCGAAGCGTTTGTGTCCGCCGTGCCCGCCATGTTGGCGCGGCTTGACGAAGCCCTGAGTGAAAGCGAAAAAGCCGCCATTCGCGTGTTTGACAAGGAAAGTCGGCACAGCCTCAGTTTTGCCGAGCGCGAGGCCTGGGAAATTGGCCTGCTTGAGCGGCTGGCGCGGCAGCCCTTTCCCATGCAACTCGCCGAGAAGGTCAGTCAGCATTTTGGCTGGCACGACCGGGATGCCCAGCAAGCGCTGTATCGGCTGCGTCCGGACATGACACGCTACGTGTTCTCGCAACTGATCGCAGCCTGGCAAGAACAAGCCTTCCTGAAAAAAATTGTCGGCGATCCGCTGTCGCTGGAAGCATGGTCCTTGCTCAATGGACAGGGCAGTCGCTGGGAAATATGGAAAGCACGACTGCATCCGGCCCTGATGCAGCGCCTGCTCGACGTGATGTACCTGTTCAAGGAGGACGCCCCAGCCCGTTGGCACCAACTGCAAGACAGCGCCGCGATTCAGTATTGGCAAACGCATGCGCGGCTGCCTCGCCTGGGCCAGAACAGCTATTTGTCGGCCGTGATCGCGGCTTTGGTGGTGTTCTTGAGCCTGCTGAAAGACATCGGTTTTCTGAATGCCTTGCTGAGCTTCGCGGCGGTATTCCTCGGCTGGTGTGGTGTGACCTATGGCTTGCAAGTCGCCGCCGAGCGGTTGCAGGCCGCGCCACGCTGGCAGACACGGCTCGCCGCGGGCGCGGCGGTCATGCAGCTCATCGCCATCGTGCTGCTGCTGGAAAATCCGGACTACAACGTGGCCGCGCTGCTCGCAGTGATCGGACTCTGGCCGGTGGTGCTGGTGTTGACCGGTTGGTGGCCGCGGCCATGGTTGCCCCTGCTTGCCAACCGCTGGATTGGCCTGTTGGTGCTGGTGTGGACGGCCGGCTTGGTCGCCGCCAAGCTCAACGATGGCGGCATCTGGTTCCCGTTGGCTGGCATGGTGATGACCGTCTTCCTGTTGATGCGCACCGTCAAAGACGGTCTCGCGGCCGAAGCCGACGATTGGCCGCAGCGGTCAACGCAAATCGGCAAGCTCGCGACGGTGTTGCTCGGCGCCGCGCTGCTGGTGCCACTGCTGTACTCACCGGGCGATGACCGTTTGACGCATGTGCTGTTCGCCGCGGTTGTGGCGTATGCCGCCTGCTGGCAATTGCCCGAGCTCAATGTCGCGCGCAATTGGCGGATTGGCGCCCTCGTTGCCACCTTGCTGATTGCACCGAATCTGGTTGCCGTCTTTGCGGAGTTGAGCCGTATCGACCGCTTCATCCTGCAGTCGTTTGTCATGATGCAAGTGGCCACGCTACTGCTGCACGTCACGGCCAAACTGCCGTTCGCTCGCGTTCGCTGATCAGGGGCAGCTGGGCCCGCGCGGCGCTCACCACAGCAGCCCCTTGAACGGCATACAAGGAGAGGAACAAATCAGCGTGTCAGTGCGCCAGATGCGGCCGGATGGCGCCTGCAATACGCTGTCATACGGTTGCCATGTCTGTGCCACGGTTTCGCCATCAAACTGTCTTAGCGTGTTCACTCCCGAATTGGTGAGTGGACTCCGCGATGCGTGTACAGAATTTTCGTGTGGTGGCCTTGGCGGCCCTGATTGCCGGTGTCGTTGCCGGTTGTGTCGATGACGGCGAAGACGGCCAAAATGGTGTTGATGGCAGCAACGGTGCCGACGGCAGCGATGGCCAGAACGCCCGCAACGGCCGGCTGGTGCAGATTGGCCGCTACAGCTCCGGTATTTTTGATGACGGCGGTGCCGAGATCGTCGCTTACGACCCGCAAAGCCAACGGCTGTTCGTGGTCAATGCCGGTGACAACAGCATCGACGTGTTGGACCTGAGCAATCCCGCCTCACCAGAGAAATTGAACACCATCCAGGTCGCCGATCAGGACAGTGACAGTTTTGTGTCCGGCGGCGCCAACAGTGTCGCAGTCAAGAACGGTCTGCTGGCGGTCGCCGTCGAAGCGGACGTCAAGCAGGACAACGGCCGCGTTTATTTCTACAACACCGACACGCTGGCCTTCCTAAACGGTGTCGAAGTGGGCGCCTTGCCGGACATGGTCACCTTCACCCCGGATGGCAGCAAGGTGCTGTCCGCCAACGAAGGCGAACCGAGCGGCGATTACAGCGTGGACCCGGAAGGTTCGGTTTCCATCATTGATCTGAGCGGCGGCGTTGCCAACGCCACGGCCAGCCACGCCACGTTTACCGCGTTCAATGCCGATGCCGCCACGCTGCGCGCTGATGGCGTGCGCCTGTTCGGCCCCGGCGCCAGCGTCGCGCAGGACATTGAGCCGGAATACATCACCGTCTCGGCCGATGGCAGCACGGCCTACGTGACGCTGCAGGAAAACAATGCGCTGGCGCTCGTTGATATCGCGACTGCCACCGTCAGCGAAATTGCGCCACTCGGGGAAAAAAACCACAACCGTCTGGGCATGGGCCTCGACGGCAACCGCAACGACAAGATCCCGGTGATCGAACCTCTGCCGGTGTACGGCATGTACATGCCGGATGCCATCGCCTCATATCAGTTCAACGGCAAGACCTACCTCATCACCGCCAACGAAGGCGATGCCCGCGAATACATTTATGAAACCGACAGTGCCAGCTGCACCGGTGCCGGTCATGAAGATCTCGGTGATGGCGAGTGCCTGTCGTTCGCCGAAGAAACCTCGCTGGAAGATCTGACGCTGGCGGCCGAGGTGTTCAGCGCCGAGCGAATTGCACTGCTGCAGGATGGTGGTGGTATCGGTGATCTGACCGTCTCAAATGTCGATGGCAACACCGACGGTGATGGCGACATTGAACGCATCTACGCTTACGGCGCCCGTTCGTTCTCGATCTGGGATGCCAGCGGCAAGCAAGTCTATGACTCGGGCGATCAGATTGAGCAGATCGTTGCTGATGCCTCGCCGCTATTCTTCAACCTGAATAACGACAGCAACAGCGCCGACAACCGCAGCGACAACAAAGGTCCGGAACCGGAAGGCGTTGCCATCGGCACCGTGGCCGGCCGCACCTATGCCTTTGTCGGCTTGGAGCGGCAAGGCGGCATCATGGTGTTTGATGTCAGCAATCCGTTTGCGCCGGGCTTTGTCGAGTACAAC
>DASUEK010000274.1:0-5696 GCA_036275115.1 Permianibacter sp.
CATGGTGATCCTGTTTGCCTCAACTCGGCGTAACGGCAAATCGCTCGGCGACATGATCAACGAAGAAGTCGGTTCGTTTGCCGGCAAGCTCGCCGGCTTCGGCATACTCGCGATCATGATCATTCTGCTGGCGGTGCTGGCACTGGTCGTGGTGAAAGCGCTGATCGGCAGCCCGTGGGGCGTCAGCACCCTGGTGCTCACGGTGCCGATTGCGTTCTTCATGGGGATTTATCTGCGCTACCTGCGGCCGGGCCGGGTGGGCGAAGTCTCCATCATCGGCATCGTCTTGCTGATTCTGTCGATTTACGCCGGCCAGTGGATTGCGCAGACACCGGCACTGGCGCAATGGTTTGATTTGAAAGGCACGACGCTGGCGTGGGGCCTGATTGTTTACGGCTTTATCGCGTCGGTGTTGCCGGTCTGGCTGTTGCTGGCGCCGCGCGATTACCTCAGCACCTTCCTGAAAATCGGCACCATTGTCGGTCTGGCCATCGGCATTGCGGTGACGCTGCCGGAGCTGCACATGCCGGCGCTGACCCAATTCACCGACGGCAGCGGCCCGGTGTTTGGCGGCAGCTTGTTCCCGTTCCTGTTCATCACCATCGCCTGCGGCACCGTGTCCGGTTTTCACGCGCTGGTGTCCTCCGGCACCACGCCGAAACTGATCGAGCGCGAATCGCATATCCGGCCGATTGGTTACGGCGCGATGCTGATGGAATCGTTCGTTGCCGTGATGGCAATGGTCGCCGCCTGCGTGCTGACCCCGGGCGTGTATTTTGCGATGAACAGCCCGGCCGCGTTGATCGGCACCACGCCGGAGCAGGCCGCAGCCGTCATCAACAGCTGGGGCTTCGTCATCACCCCGGAAGTGCTGACCCAAACCGCGAAAGACATCGGCGAGAGCACCATTCTGTCGCGCGCCGGTGGCGCACCAACCCTGGCGGTCGGCATGGCGCAGATTTTCAGCGAGGTATTTGGCGGCCCCGGCATGATGGCGTTCTGGTATCACTTCGCAATTCTGTTTGAAGCGCTGTTCATCCTGACCACACTCGACGCCGGCACTCGCGTTGGCCGCTTCATGATCCAGGATCTGCTCGGCCAATTCTCACCGAAACTCGGCCACACTCACTCACTCGGCGCCAACTTGCTGGCAACCTCGCTGTGCGTGGCCGGCTGGGGTTACTTCCTCTATCAAGGCGTGGTGGATCCGCTCGGCGGCATCAATACGCTGTGGCCGCTGTTCGGCATCGCCAACCAGATGCTGGCGGCGATGGCGCTGATGTTCGGCACCGTGATGTTGGTGAAAATGCAGCGCGGCAAACTCGCACTGGTCACCGCTGTTCCGACGGTCTGGTTGCTGATCGTCACGCTGACGGCGAGCTGGCAGAAACTGTTCCATGAGGACGTTCGCATCGGCTTTTTGTCGCATGCCGACAAGTTCCGCGCCGCGATGGAACGCGGCGAGATCCTCGCACCGGCCAAATCCCTGGAGGACATGTCGCGCATCATCAGCAACGACTACATCAACGCCGGACTGTGTGCATTGTTTGCGTTCATCGTGATCGCGATGGCAACCGTCGTGCTGCGCGCCTGCATCCGGATCTGGCGCGGTGAACAACCACAATTGAGGGAAGCACCGTTCCGGGCGGCGGTGTTGGAAGGGTGAGATGTTCGTCTGGCGCGATGCGGAATAATTCCGTTACAGGCATCTGAGCTGAATGTGATGAGCGGCAATGCCCCCACCCTAACCCTCCCCCTGGCAGGGGAGGGAACCATAAACGCCTCCCCCTGCCAGGGGGGAGGCTGGGAGGGGGGCCTTGTCGCCCCCATCTCTGAAACAAAAGCCGGAGCAAGCTAGTGCCCCACATAATCAAAATCGGAAATCAACTGCACCACTGGCGCGAAGCCCTCGATCGCCTGCTTGGTTTGCCAAACTACGAGCGCTACCTCGCGCACATGCAGCAAGTGCATCCGGAACAAGCGCCGTTGTCGCGGCGGGCGTTTTACGACGAAGCGCAGCGCGCACGTTATGAAAGCGGCGCCGATCGGCCGCGTTGCTGCTGAGCATGACGGGTGTTGGAGGCGTTCTGATTAGGCCCTTGCAGCCGTTCGTGGTGAGCTTGTCGAGCCACAAATGACCGAGCTGCTGCACGCAGTGTCATTCATCCTTCGACAAGCGCTGGACAAACGACACCTGGCAGGCTGTTAGGTTACGGGTGTCCGACACCGCAACCCAATTTCGACGCAACCCATCCAGCCAGGGTTGGTCGCAGCAACCACCATTCCCACTCTCGTTTGATCCATGACAATACCCCGGCTCGGTACGCGCCCATCTTAAGGTGTGGCTAAGCCTGGCCACCGATGCTTGCCAGCAACGTATCTGGCAGGAGCACAGTCATGACCGAACGCATCAAAGTCTGGGACCCCTTGGTCCGCCTCTTTCACTGGGCGCTGGTGCTGGCGTTTTTCCTCGCCTACCTCACCGGCGAGGAAGACACGCCGGTGCATGTCTACGCTGGTTATGTCATCACCGGCCTCATCCTGTTTCGGCTGTTGTGGGGGTTTGTCAGCGGCGGTTTTGCCGGCGCGTCGTTCGCCCGGTTTCGCAGTTTTCTGTTCTCACCAGCAGAAACACTCGCTTATGTGCGCGACAGCAAGCTCGGCAAGGCCAAGCATTATCTCGGCCACAATCCCATCGGCGCGTTGATGGTGTTTGCGCTGCTGTTCAGCTTGAGCGGTACAGTGTTCACCGGTTTGGCAATGAACGGCGATCTGCCGTTTTTGTCAGCGGGCGCTGAAGCCGATGCCGAGCGTGCGACGCGCACTGTCAGCGAGCGTGCGCACGATGACGACGAGGATGATGAAAGCGAAGCCGGTGAAGTCGAATCGAACAGCGCCGCTCACGCGCTGCACGAACAATGGGAAGAGGTGCACGAGCTCTTCGCCAATCTGACCTTGCTGCTCGTAGCGCTGCACATCGTCGGCATTGTGCTGGCGAGCCGTCTGCACAAAGAGAAGCTGGTGCCGGCGATGATCACCGGTTGGAAGGAAACCACCACCGATCAACGTGACTGAGCCGCTTGCTGCTCGCGTCGCACCTGGCCCAGCACCGTCCAGAACTGTTCCACCGCGTCGCGGTGCTGGTGGTAGAACGCTTTGCGGAACACCACGTAGTAGTGCTCCATCCGCAGCGGCGTCGGCAGGCGTTCCAGCTTGCCGACGTATTGCCGGTCGATCAGCCGCTGCAGGTTTTCATCGGCCGCCACCATGTCGAGCCGCCCCGCCACCAAGCGACGCGCCAGGGCTTCCACGGTTTGCGAGTCATCGTCCGGCGTACCGCCGGCCTGCGCGACGGCAATGCTGTTGACCTGAAAGCCGGCCAGCACACCAACGGCGGTTTTCACCTCATGAAAACGGCCATCGACGTAATTGGCCGCACTGCCCACCCGCCGGTACAGATAGGTCGGGATCACCCCAATCGCCCGCTGGCTGTCCGGCCGGTTGCCCTGCATCGGAAACGCGCCCAGCTCGATATTGACGCCGGCATAGCCGGTGACATTGGTGGCATCTACCTCGCCGAGCCGCAACCGGTTCAGACATTCCTCCCACAGCGCCGTGATGTGCTCAATGCGCGCCCGCGTGCGCTTGGCCGTTTCGGCCAGATAGAGTTGGGCGGGCCCGGGCGCCTGCGGGTCGGGGTTGGAAAGCGGCAACGCCGGCTGAATTTCGGTGCAAAGCCGGAAGCTCAGCGCCTGACTCGGGCTTTGACTCGACACCTCACTGTGCGCCAGCAACTTGCCGGGCAATGCCACCAGCACCACACACAGCGCACCGAAGGCCACGGCACACGCTCGCATTACCACCCGCATCGGCCACGCCAACAGCCGGCCGCAGCCATGCCACCCTCGCGGCAACAACCAGCCATCACCCCGGCGAAACAGCGAAACACAAGACGACAACATCGCAGGCACTCGGCAACCAAAGGGCTACACCCTGTGGCCAAGCCTAGTTGATCCCGCGACCTCGCGCGCAGCAACACCGACCAGTGCCCGGCCGTTTCTGCGGCCAACCTGCTGCTACGCACAATTGCCCCCGCCGCCATCTGCCCGCAGAATGCAGCCGACATGGCGCGGCCGTCACAGCCGCCGCCGAGACGCCGGCACAACCATAACAAGGCCCACGCCACATGGACTTCACCAATCCAACCAGCATCACCTTCATCGTTTACATCCTTGCCATGATCGCCATCGGCTTTGCCGCCTGGCGCTACACCAACAACCTGTCCGATTACATTCTCGGCGGCCGCAGCCTCGGCTCGTTTGTCACCGCGATGAGCGCCGGCGCCTCTGACATGAGCGGCTGGTTGCTGATGGGCCTGCCCGGCGCCATTTTCGCTGCCGGTCTGTCGGAAAGCTGGATCGCGATTGGCCTCATCATCGGTGCCTGGTTCAACTGGTACATGGTCGCCGGGCGCTTACGCGTGTACACCGAGATCACCCACAACGCGCTGACCTTGCCCGACTACTTCAGTCACCGCTTTGAAGACCACAGCAAAATCCTGCGCGTGCTCGCGGCGATTGTGATTCTGGTGTTCTTCACCATTTACTGCGCCTCCGGCATGGTCGCCGGCGCGCGCCTGTTCCAGGAAACCTTTGGTCTGTCCTACGGCGTGTCGCTGTGGGCCGGCGCAGCCGCCACCATCATCTACGTATTCATCGGCGGCTTTCTTGCCGTGAGCTGGACCGACACCGTGCAAGCCACGCTGATGATCTTCGCGCTGCTGCTGGCGCCGATCATGGTGCTGGTGAACCTCGGCGGTTTTGATCAAGCCATCACCACCATTCAAGCGGTCGATGTGAACTACACCGACTGGTTCCGCGGCACCACGTTTATCGGCATCGTCTCGCTGATGGCCTGGGGCCTCGGCTATATGGGCCAGCCGCACATCCTCGCCCGCTTCATGGCCGCCGAAAATTACGCCACCATGAAAAACGCCCGCCGCATCGGCATGACCTGGATGATCGTCTGTCTCTTCGGCGCCATGGCGGTCGGCTTCTTCGGCATCGCCTACTTTGCCGCGCATCCGGACCAAGCCGCACCGGTTACCGCCAACCGCGAAACCGTGTTCATCACGCTCGCACAAGTACTGTTCAATCCGTGGGTCGCCGGCATTCTCTTGAGCGCGATTCTCGCGGCGGTGATGAGCACGCTCTCCTGCCAATTGTTGGTCTGCTCGTCCGCGCTCACCGAAGATTTCTACAAAGCCTTCCTGCGCCCGAACGCCTCGCAAAAAGAACTGGTCTGGTTCGGCCGATTAATGGTTCTCGCCGTCGCCGTGCTGGCGATTGGTATTGCCTCCAACCCGGACAGCCGTGTGCTCGGCCTGGTCGGCTACGCCTGGGCCGGCTTCGGCGCCGCCTTCGGCCCGGTCGTACTGTTCTCGCTGCTGTGGCCACGCATGACCCGCAACGGCGCGCTCGCTGGAATGTTGGTGGGTGCCGTCACCGTCATCATCTGGCGCAACGGCGGCTGGTTCGGCTTGTATGAAATGGTGCCGGGCTTTGCCTTTGCCTGTATCGCGATTGTGGTGGGCAGCAAGCTGGACAAAGAGCCGTCTGACGCGATGAGGGCGGCGTTTGGGAAGATGCAGGCGATGGTGAGGTAATTTCATAGGTTGGGCTGAGCTTGTGAAGCCC
>DASUEK010000275.1:0-2421 GCA_036275115.1 Permianibacter sp.
GCGGAGTGAATCATCGGGCGGGGCGGTTTCGCTGGCGAGCGCAGTTTTGCGTAACCAGCCATCAATGCTGTTGACCAGCCACGCCGGAATGGGATGACGCTGACTGGTCAGCAACACTTGCTGCTGATATTGCGGCAAATGCTGCCAGCGCCGCTGGCGCTCACGTGCGGCCGCCGGCACCTCTCTGGCTTCCGCGGCCATGTGCAATTCCAACACCGGTTGTGCCGGCGCCTGATCCGGCACGGTGGTCGCCGACAGCAGCACAAACCCGCCAATAGTTGCCGCACTGCCGCTGACCAGCGGCCAGATGCCGGTCGCGGCGTCGTGCTGCGCCAGCACGAACAGCGGCAGCGGTGCTTCAGCGACGGCCTCGACATCAGCCGGTGCCGATTCCTTCTTTACCAGTGCCAGCATGGCCTGCAGATCGGTCTCGGTCAGCGGCGGCGCCCGGTCTGGCGCTTGTTCGGCTTGCGCAGGAAGGGGCGGGTTCGGCCGCTCGCGGGCCAACAGCCAGATGCGCCAGCCGCGTTCGCGCAAGGCCTCGGCCAGTTGCAGCAGCGGGCCCTGACTGTGCACGGCATTGCCGGCGGCTGGCAGCAAAATGAGTTCACCGCGCCATTGCCGCAGTGGCGACCAGATCAGCACCGGCTGGTTTGGCGTCAATTGCCGGCGCTGGCTGGCCGGAAAACTGGCCAGCCAGGCGGACTGGGCCGCTTCTGCACCGGCGGCGCTGTTGGTCGTTGCAGCGGGCGTTGCTGCCGCCGGCATGTTGCCGGCGTCTTGTGCACGAGCCGCTGTCGGCAGCGCGCCGAGCCAGATCAGCAGCAGGGCGCGTTGCAGGCCTGTGCGCAACAAACGGCGCCGGAAAAATCGGAAATCGCGTCTCATCTGGCAAGCATAGCCGGCCGATGGCCGGGATTGGACAGGAATCGGAGGCCGATTGGATGGCGCCGAGGTTGGCGCTAGCTCGCGCAATTTCGACAATAAGCGCGTCGCGGTGCCAGCCCCAACCGCCATCGCGACGCTCTCTCCGAGCACGTCCTGGTTTTGGCCTGGCCTGATCTGTCCCGTTCTCCCTGTGCCAGTGTGTTTGACCAGTAGCCGAATCGCCACCACCGGCGTTTCGGCTTTTTTTTTGCCGCGGCTGGAGGCGCTCGCCGGTGCCTACGTGGCGCGCAACGGTCTCTCCTGCAGTGGTCAAAGTGCCGCTCGCGGCGCGCCCATTTTTTGGTCAACGCGTTGATTTCAAACGGAAATAAAAATTAGACATCGGCGCAGCCCAAATTGGATACCGAAACGATGCCGGTGCGGTTTTCGGCTGCTGTCTGCGCGCAGTACAACCCGCCTCCCGATGTCCTGGCGCAGCCCTCGGCGCCGGGCGTCGCCCGTCCGGCTCGCACCAGACGGGACCAACCAAGAACCAATATCTGGAGGCACCATGAGGAAACACCCCACCCACTGGCCGCGTACGCTGACGGCAATTGCAGTCAGCGCCATGTTGTCGGTGGCTGCACCGACGGTTTTCGCCAGCGGCGAATCGACCGGTACCATCGTTGGCATGGTCAACGCCGACCCGTCACTCGGCGCCGTCACGATCAGCATCGAGAGCCTGGACACCGGTCTGAAGCGCACCGAAACCGTTGCCGCCGGTAGCGAATACCGTTTCCCGCGCCTGCCGATCGGCCGCTACAAGGTCACCGTCAGCGATGCCCGCGGCCGTGAGTTGGGCAACAGCATGGTGGTGGTCAATATCGCCACCAACACCAATGCCTCGTTCGATCTCGGTGGCCGCAGCGACGCCGAAGTGATCGAAGTGGTCGCGACCCGGCCGTCGGCCGTTGACATGCAAACGGTCGACTCCGGTCTGGTGATTGGCGAAACCGAGTTTGATCGGCTGCCGGTCGGGCGGGATGTCACCAGCATCGCGCTGCTGGCGCCGAACGTCACCAAAGGCGATGCCGCGTTTGGCAATCTCGGCTCGTTCGCGGGCGCATCGGTGGCCGAGAACGCGTATTACATCAACGGCATGAACGTCACCAACTTCCGTAACGGCCTCGGCGGCTCGACGGTACCGTTCGAGTTCTACAAGGAGTTTCAGGTCAAGACCGGCGGTTATGGCGCCGAGTTCGGCCGCTCGCTCGGTGGCGTCATCAACGCCGTGACCAAGAGCGGTGGCAACGAGTTCGAATTCGGTGGCAACGTCTACCACACGCCGGGCAGCCTGCAAGGTGACACGCCGAACAGCTATTACCGCGATGGCCGCATCTTTGTCGCCAACGACAAGGACGAAACCACGCGCACCGACGTCAACATCTGGGCCAGTGGTCCGCTGGTGCAGGACAAATTGTTCTTCTTCGCGATGTACAACCCGCGCGATGTCGAGCGCGAGTACCTGCTCGCCGAGGGCACGTCGTTCGAAAA
>DASUEK010000276.1:0-2615 GCA_036275115.1 Permianibacter sp.
GCGATGGGCAAGAAGCATTTCGGTGGCAACCTGAAAGGCAAATGGGTGCTGACCGGCGGCCTCGGTGGCATGGGCGGCGCCCAGCCACTGGCTGCAACCATGGCTGGTGCCTGCATGCTCGCGGTCGAGTGCGACGAAACCCGCATCGACATGCGACTGCGCACCCGCTATGTCGATTTCAAAGCGAAAACGCTCGACGACGCGTTGGCGATGATCAACAAGGCTTGTGCTGAAGGCAAAGCGATTTCAGTTGGTCTGCTCGGCAACGCTGCTGAAGTGTTTCCGGAGCTGGTCCGCCGCGGCATCAAGCCGGACATGGTCACCGACCAGACTTCGGCTCACGATCCGCTGAACGGCTACCTGCCGATTGGCTGGAGCTTGGCGCAAGCCAAGGATCTGCGCGTCAGCGATCCGCAGCGGGTGATTCGCGAAGCGAAAAAATCGATGGCGGTGCAAGTGCAGGCCATGCTCGATTTCTTCAAACAAGGTATTCCGACTGTCGATTACGGCAACAACATCCGCCAGATGGCGCTGGAAGAAGGTGTCAAGAACGCCTTCGATTTTCCGGGTTTCGTGCCGGCCTACATTCGTCCGCTGTTTTGCGAAGGCATTGGTCCGTTCCGCTGGGTCGCACTGTCAGGTGATCCGGAAGACATTTACAAGACCGATCAGAAAGTCAAAGAGCTGATCCCGGACAACCCGCACCTGCACAACTGGCTCGACATGGCGCGCGAGCGCATCTCGTTCCAAGGCTTGCCGGCGCGCATCTGCTGGGTCGGTTTGGGCGATCGCCATCGCCTTGGCTTGGCCTTCAACGAAATGGTCCGCAACGGCGAATTGAAAGCACCGATCGTCATTGGCCGCGATCACCTCGACTCCGGCTCGGTGTCGTCACCGAACCGCGAAACCGAAGCGATGCAGGATGGTAGCGATGCCGTATCCGATTGGCCGTTGCTGAATGCGCTGCTGAACACCGCCGGTGGCGCGACTTGGGTGTCGCTGCACCACGGTGGCGGCGTCGGCATGGGCTTTTCGCAGCACAGTGGCGTCGTGATTGTCTGCGACGGTTCTGATGATGCTGCCAAGCGCGTCGGCCGCGTGCTCTGGAACGATCCGGGCACCGGCGTCATGCGCCACGCCGATGCCGGTTACGACATCGCTGTGAACTGTGCAAAGGCAAAGGGCCTGAACCTGCCGATGATCACCGGCTGATTGAAAGAACCAGTGGGAGCGGCTTTAGCCGCGATTGTCTGTTCATTCAGGCGAACATCGCGGCTAAAGCCGCTCCCACAAAAGCAATTCAGAAGAGATAACCGACATGAGCAAAAAATTCACCCTGCATCCCGGCCAGCTTACGCTCGCCAACCTGCGCGCGCTGTTCAAAGCCCATCACGAGATCACGCTTGATCCGGTCTGCTATCCGGCCATTGACGCCTCCGCTGAAACGGTCGCGAAAATCATTCGTGAAAATCAGACCGTTTATGGCATCAACACCGGTTTTGGACTGCTCGCCTCGACCCGCATTCCGTCCGACAAACTGGCGCTGTTGCAGGAATCGCTGGTGCTGTCGCACGCCGTCGGCGTCGGTGATGCGATTCGCCCGGAAGTGGTGCGTTTGCTGATGGTGCTGAAACTGTCGTCGCTGGCGCGCGGCCATTCCGGCGTCAAACGCGAAACCATCAATCTGCTGGTCGCGATGCTGAACGAACAGATTTATCCGGTGATTCCGGAAAAAGGTTCGGTCGGAGCCTCCGGCGATCTGGCGCCGCTCGCGCACATGAGCGCCGCAATGATTGGCGTCGGCGAAGTGACCTATGAAGGCGAGCGGATGAGTGCCGAACGCGCGCTCGCGGTTGCGGGTCTCGAACCGATTGCACTGGGGCCGAAAGAAGGCTTGGCGCTGCTGAACGGCACCCAGTGCTCGACCGCCTTGGCGCTAGCCGGTTTGTTTGAAACCGAAGACGTGTTCGCCTCCGCCGTCGTGGCCGGTGCGCTGTCGGTCGACGCCGCGATGGGCTCCGATGTGCCGTTTGATGATCGCATTCACGCGGTGCGTGGTCATGCCGGCCAACGCGAAGTCGCGGCTGCGTATCGCGCACTGCTGAAAGACTCCGCCATTCGCGCCTCGCACGAAGACTGCAGCAAGGTGCAAGACCCGTATAGCTTGCGCTGCCAGCCGCAAGTGATGGGCGCCGCGCTCGATCACCTGCGCTTTGCCGCGTCGGTGCTGCTGACCGAAGCGAACGCGGTCTCGGACAACCCGTTGGTGTTCGCCGATGATGGCGACATTCTGTCTGGCGGCAATTTCCACGCTGAGCCGGTCGCGATGGCATCTGACCTGCTGGCGATTGTCATCGCCGAAATCGGCGCACTGAGCGAACGCCGTGTTGCGCTGCTGATGGACAAACACCTGTCCGGGCTGCCACCGTTTCTGGTCAAGGATGGTGGCGTCAACAGCGGCTTCATGATCGCGCAGGTCACTGCCGCGGCACTCGCCAGCGAGAACAAGACCTTCGCTCACCCGGCGTCGGTCGACAGCCTGCCGACCTCGGCCAATCAGGAAGATCACGTGTCGATGGCGACTTTTGCCGCTCGCCGTCTGCACGACATGAGCC
>DASUEK010000277.1:0-4133 GCA_036275115.1 Permianibacter sp.
CCGCAAGGCTTTGAATGGCTGGAGGCAGATGCCGATGCCATCAGTGTTTACGCGTTTGTTCGCTGGGACAATGCGGGCCGAGCGCCGTTGATCGCCGTGATGAATTTCACGCCAGTGGTGCGGCACGGCTATCGGCTCGGCGTGCCGGCGGTCCATGCGATCAGTGCCTGGCAGGAAGTGCTGAACAGTGACGCGACCGAATTCGGTGGTTCCGGTATCGGCAATCGCGTGCCGCTGCAGTTGCAGCCGGTGTCGGCACACGGCCGCGCCCAGTCGATAGTCCTGGAACTGCCGCCACTCGCGACCATCTGGTTGCAGCCGTGCTCGCCATTGCAATCGCAAACACAATCGCAATCGAACAACGACAACAAGAGCTGACCAAGAGGATGCATCCATGTTGCACGGCACGGATCCGTTGACGCCACGGCCTTTTGGCAGCACCGGCCTGCAGGTGACGCCGCTCGGGCTCGGCGCGCAGTGGCTCGGTGATCCGGCGGTGCCGGAGCATGAGGTCGAGGCCTTGCTGGATGCGGTGCAGGCGGCGGGCATCAATCTGATCGATACAGCGCGCTCCTACGGTCTGTCGGAACAGCGGCTTGGTCGCTGGTTGAAGTCGCGGCGGTCAGCATTTGTGCTGTCGACCAAGCTTGGTTACGACATTGCCGGTGAACCGGACTGGACCTATGGCTGTGTCAGTCGCGGTGTCGACGAGGCCTTGCACCGGCTGCAAACCGATTGGCTCGATATTGTGCATTTGCATTCCTGTCCGCTCGCGGTGTTGCAACAAGGTGAAGTCATCCGGGCCTTACAGGACGCCAAGCAGCAAGGCAAAATCCGCTGCGTGGCGTATTCGGGCGAGAACGATGCGCTGGCTTTCGCCATTGCCTCCGGTGCGTTTGACAGCATCCAGTGCTCGGTCAATCTGCTGGATCAACACAGCCTGTACGCGATGCTGCCGGAAGCGCAGGCACGCGGGCTCGGTGTACTCGGCAAGCGGCCGCTGGCCAATACCGTCTGGCATTATGCCGATGAACCGGCGCGCCCCGATTTGCAGGTGTATTGGCGGCGTTGGCAGCGGCTGGCGCCAGCGATCGCCGGCGAGGCGTATGACCGCGCCGAACTGGCGCTACGCTTCGCTGCGTTTGCCTTGCCGGTGCATGCCGTGCTGGTCGGCACCACGCGCGCAGCGCGTGTCGCGGATAACGTCGCCACGCTCGGCAAGGGACCGTTGCCGTTTGCGTTGCAGCAACAGATCCGCATGGCCTATGCCGCCGTCGGTGCCGAATGGCCCGGTCTGATTTGAGCGTGGCAAAAAAAATGAACCGTTTGCTTTTCAACAGACGAAACAGGTGCATGCCCGTATGACCGAAATTGCCCTCGAAGTCGGCCGGCCTTATCCGCTCGGCGCCACTTGGGAAGGTTCCGGGGTCAACTTTGCGTTGTTCTCCGAACATGCCGAAGCGGTCGAGCTGTGCCTGTTTGACGCGCTCGGTCAACGTGAGACGGCGCGCATTCCGGTGCGCAACCGCAGCGGCCGGATCTGGCATTGTTTTTTGCCGAGCGCGCGACCGGGTACGGTCTATGGCTATCGGGTGCACGGGCCGTATTCGCCGCGCGAAGGGCACCGCTTCAATCCGCACAAATTATTGTTGGATCCCTACGCCAAGGCGCTGACCGGTGAGGTCAGCTGGCATGAATCGCTGTTCGGTTTCCGGCAGGGCAGTCGGCAAGAGTGGCGCGCCGACAACCACGACAGCCAGGCGGTGATGGCGAAATCGGTGGTGATCGATCCGACTTTCAACTGGGACAATGATCGCCGGCCGTCGGTGTCGATGGCCGATACCGTCATCTACGAGCTGCATGTCAAAGGCTTTACCCAGCTCAATCCGCTGGTCCCGCCGGAATGGCGCGGAAAATATCTTGGTTTGACCGCGCCGGCGGTGATCGACTACCTGAAGAATCTTGGCGTCACCACCATCGAACTGTTGCCATGCCAGAGCTTTCTGTCGGAACAGATGCTGGTCGAACGCGGCCTGAGCAATTACTGGGGCTACAACCCGCTGGCGTTCTTTGCGCCGGAGCGGCGTTACGCGGTCAAGGATGCGACGGTCGAATTCAAGACCATGGTCAAAAAGCTGCACGCGGCCGGCATCGAAGTGGTGATGGATATTGTGTTCAACCACAGCGCCGAAGGCAATGAGCTCGGCCCGCACTTGAGTTTTCGCGGTATCGATAACAAGGTGTATTACCAGCTCGATCCGGACGATGCCCGCCAGTACCGCAATTTTTCCGGCTGCGGCAACACCCTGAATGCCGAACATCCGCAAGTGCTCAAACTGATGATGGATTGCCTGCGCTACTGGGCCAGCGAAATGCATGTTGATGGTTTTCGCTTCGACTTGGCGTCGAGTCTGGCGCGTCGAGACGGTCACTTTGACGCCAGCGGTTCTTTCTTCAACATCCTGCATCAGGACCCGGTACTGTCGCATTTGAAACTGATGGCCGAGCCCTGGGATTTTGAACCGAACGGCTATCAGCTGGGCGGCTTTCCGAGCGGCTGGTCGGAATGGAATGACAAATACCGCGACACCATGCGCTCGTTCTGGCGCGGCGAGGGCGGCTTGCTCGGCCAGTTTGCCGAGCGCTTTGCCGGTTCCAGTGACATTTTCGCCAACAGCGTGCGCGAGCCATCGGCGTCGATCAATTTCATCACCGCACACGACGGCTTCACGCTGCACGATCTGGTCAGCTACGAGCACAAGCACAACGAGGCCAATCTGGAACAGAACCAGGATGGTGCCAACCACAACAACAGCTGGAACGGCGGCGAGGAGGGCGAGTCGGACGACCCGGCCATCAACAGCCTGCGCGATCAGCAGAAGCGCAATCTGTTGACCGCCTTGCTGTTGTCGCAGGGCGTGCCCTTGTTGCTGGCGGGCGACGAATATGGTCGCAGTCAGGGCGGCAACAACAATGCTTATTGTCAGGACAACGAAACCAGCTGGCTGCGCTGGAGTTGGGGCCAGCGCGAACGCGAGCTGCAAAGTTTTGTCCGCCGGCTGATTGCGTTGCGCCGGCAGCAACCGGTATTCCGGCGGCGGCAGTTTTTCGATGGCGTCGCCGATGCCACCGACCAACGCGATGTCAGCTGGTTGCGCGCCGACGGCCAGCGCATGACCGATGCCGACTGGCAGTGCTGGCATGCGCGCTCGCTCGGCGTGCTGCTCAATGGTCGGCATACCGGATTGCGCGACGCGGTGGGCCGGCCAGTGATTGGTGACCACGTGCTGGTGCTGATCAACAGCCACCACGAGCGTTGCGATTTCCCGCTGCCAGCACCGCCCGACGCGGCGTTGTGGGAGCTGGTGCTCGATACCGCCGATACCCAAATCAGCACGCTGCCGATGTATTTCGGCGGCAGTGATCCGTTCCCGCTCAAAGGCCGCTCGATGGCGGTTTTGATTGAGCGCGTTGTCCAGCGCGACCGCAACCGCTGAGCCGGTCGGTCGCGCAAAGCCTGCCGTTTTTTCACTGCTACCTGAATCCACTACGCAGGTTTTACCAGCGTTGTAGCCTTGCTGCGTGGATGTTGCACTGCAATGCGTAATGTCCGGGCCATTCCCTGCTGAATACGTATGTAAACCGGTACTCCTGACTGTTGTTCCGGTCGTGAACGTGCGAAAACTGCACCACCTTTGCGCACTGGGCCGCACCGTGTCCCAACCTGCGCCAAATGGCGGCGTTGTGGCCATCGTTTGGCGCCAAACCGGTGCCGGTTTTGCTCAGGCGCTAAAGCGATCGGAAGGGTGAGGGCACTCGCTCCGGTCGAGGGCCGCCGCCTCGCCGTCAAGCGGCCGTGTGCCGCCGCTCGCACTGATCGCAACCATTCGGAATTGGGGAACTGCCGTAATCATGACCGACGCCCGCGCGCCGCAACGCGATGCCCGTATCGCCGATCATTTTGTCGATGCCTGGGGTCAGGCCCGTCCGGTCGCCGACAGCACGCTGGATGCTTTGGCGCGTGCGCTCGCCAGCGTGCAGCCGGCGGCGGCGTCACCGGTGCGGGTGCATCGGGTCAGTCAGGGCGCGCTGGAGCTGCGCGTGCCGGGCGTGCTGCGCTGGTCCTTGCAGAT
>DASUEK010000278.1:0-3586 GCA_036275115.1 Permianibacter sp.
CGGAGTCGGCATGCGTGATTGGCGCTGTGCTCAATAGCAACAGAAGCCAAAAATTTATCGCCCGAGCGGCAACTACCCCACCCCAGCCCGTCCAGCCAAACGCAGAGCGTTTGTCGTTCGGTGGGCCAAACCGCCCACTGGGGCGGTTTGGAATTCCCCACCTTACCCCCTTACAGGGGAGGGGGCTACGTTGCTCCTCCCCCTGCAAGGGGGGAGGCCGGGAGGGGGGCTTATCGCTCCACGCCTCAAACGAAAAACGGAGTCCCGCTACGTGATTTACACCACCCAAAACTGGCAACGACCAACCTTAAGTGACAACGCCGACATCAGCCGCCGTGTCGCCGATCTGCTGCGCGCCATCGAAACCGACGGTGATGCCGCGATCACCGCCGCTGCCGAGAAATTCGACGGCTTCGCGCCAGAAATCATCACACTGCAACCGTTCGACAGCTACGGTCTGACGCCGGAACTTGCCGCCGCCATCCGCACCGCCGCCCACCGTATCGAGCGGTTCGCCCGCGCCCAGCGCGCGGCGTTTACCGACATCGAATTTGAAGACGAATACGGTCGCTACGGTCACCGCGCCGTGCCGCTGGAGCGCATCGCAGCCTACATTCCAGGCGGACGTTTTCCGCTGATTTCCACTGCGTTGATGACGCTGATCCCGGCCCGCGTCGCGGGCGTTGCCGAGCGGGTGGCGCTGTCGCCATCGGTGAATCCGGCTTTGCTTGCTGCCGCGAGTCTGGCCGGTGCAACGCGCTTTGTCCGCATTGGCGGTGCACAGGCGATTGCGGCAGCGGCATTCGGCAGCCAGTGGTCACCGGCAGTCGACATGATTGTCGGACCCGGCAATGCCTATGTTGCGGAAGCGAAGGCGCAGCTGCAGACGCGCGTTCGCATTGACACCGTCGCGGGACCAAGTGAGGTGCTGATACTGGCCGACGGCAATGCCCCGATCCGTTGGTTGATCGAAGACGCCATCGCGCAAAGCGAGCACGGCCCGGATGCGCTGGCGGTGATTGTCGCCAGCGATAGTGAGTGGCTTAACTGCGCCGAACAGGCGCTGCTCGCCAATACCGATGGCGCCGCGCTGTTTGCGCGCCAGCAAATCCAGCTGGTACTCGCGCCTGACAGCAACGATGCCGCCGCGTTCAGCAACCGCTTTGCGCCGGAGCACCTGATGCTGTGTGATGCGTCGATTTCGCCGAACCAGCTCAATCATTACGGTGCGCTATTCATCGGCGCACGCAGTCCGGTCGCGCTTGGCGATTACCTGTCCGGCCCGAATCACACATTGCCAACGGCGGGCGCTGCTCGTCGTAGCAGTGGCCTGTCCGTGCTGGATTTCTTGCGTGTGCAGACGGTGCAAACCATCGAAAAAGGCCTGCCGCTGTATCAAGCGGCAGCGGTGCTGGCCGATGCGGAAGGCTTGGTGCATCACGCGGAGAGTTTACGGTTACGGACAACGGTGGAGTAGCAAACAGCAAGTGGATTAAGCGAAAACTGATCCCCTCCCCCTTGACGGGGGAGGGTTAGGGAGAGGGTGAAAGCGCTATTCTGCAGCAGCTTCTCGGACGGCAAGTTCACCCTCACCCCAGCCCTCTCCCCTTAAGGGAGAGGGAGACAAGACGATACCTTTTTTGCCTGTCCGCGGGCGAAATACGGATGCATCAATGTGCTGTAGGAGCGGCCTTGGCCGCGATGCCTGTCAACGAAGAATCGCGGCCAAGGCCGCTCCTACAAAGCCATCGCAATATCAGTTTTTCTTTTCTTCCCGGTAAACCAATACCGGAATCGCACAATGGGTCAGCACCTTCTGGGTTTCTGAACCCAGCAACAACGCAGACACACCACGCCGGCCGTGCGAGGCCATGAAAATCAGATCGCAGCCCTGCTTTTTGGCGGCCGCAATGATGCCTTGCCACGGCGCATCGCAAATGTCTGTAATACCGGCATTCGGTACGCCCGCTTGTTGCGCCAGCTTGGCAGCACCTTCGAGCAAATGTTTGGCTTCCTGCGCCCGTGCGTCGGCGAAGATCTGTTGCGCGCCGGCATCGATGATGACGCCTTCGCCCGCGATGACCGGCGGCACAAACGCTGGCTGGGCATGATAGAACGTCACCTTGGCGCCTGCCTCTCGTGCGAATGACAACACCCGCTGCACGGTCGACTGCGACATCTCTGAACCGTCAACCGGCACCAGAATATGCTTGAACATGGCTGCGCTCCTTCTTGCCTGCGTGGTCGATCAAGTTTTACGCCCAAACGGCTTGCACTGCACCTGATTTGGATCAAATCCGCGTCAGTATCAGTCCGTGCCAATCCGATTCGAGCGCCGCTCCATCAGCACCGTGTCCTGCCAGACACCGTCGCGCTGGGCGATGCGCTCGCGGTAGCCGACCTCCCGAAAGCCGCAGGCCTGGTGCAACGCAATACTGGCGACATTGCGCCGATTGATGGTGCCCTGCAAGGTCCAGAACCCGGCCGCTTCCGACGCCTCAATCAAGGCCAGCAACAATCGCCGGCCAATGCCCTGCCCGTGCGCTGACCGGGCGACATAGACGCTCAACTCGGCCACACCACGGTAGCAGGCGCGAGCGGAAATTGCTGACAACACGGCCCAACCAACGACTTGCCCGCCAAGCTCAGCAACCAAGCGTGGCTCCGGCAAGAAGCGCTGATCGAAGCCCGCCCAGTCTGGACACACGGTTTCGAAGGTGGCGAGACCGCCAGCGATCCCTTCCGCAAAAATCGCCAGCACAGCACCCGCATCGGCGCTCCGCATGGCACGAATCGCCACCGTGATTTGATTCGAACTCGGCAACATCAGCAGGCTCGCCAGACCGGATTCCAGTTCACTCCAACACCCTCAGGGCTGTATGCCCAGCCAGCCTTGCAGCACACCTTGCTGCCACAACACGCCAGCGGTGACCAGCAACAACAAAAGCACAACCCACGGCCAGCGCGAACGTTTTTCAGCGTACGGATCGGTCAGCGCCCGCTCCGAACCAGCCGGCAACGCAGCGATGCTGGTGAGCGCGGTGCCAAAGGGAATATTGATCTTGGCCATCGTGTTCACTGCCCAGCCATTGGCATCGAGGATCGGGCCCAGATTGCGTTGGCGCAGTTTGAACCAGGCCATGATCATCGACGGACCGGAAATCAGCAGCAGCACACCAACAAAAGCCAGCGGCATCTGCCACCAGCTGAGCGCGAGAAAACCGCTGACCACAGCGGCCAGCGCGGTACCAATGGCGCCGATGGCCAAACCAATCGCGGCAAAAATACCGGCGAACTTGGCAACGTCGAACGGCGCGGCCGGAGCCGGCTTTTCGCCCGAGGTGACTTTGCCGGTGGCATCGGTGACGCCGGCGGCGGATTTTTCTTCGATGGCTTTGTCTTTGGACGCGGCGAATTTCTGCGCCTGCTCGGAAATCATCCGGGCAATACGCCGGTATGGCGTGAAGAACGCCTCGCGGACACTGATCGGGTTCTCGACGATTTTGCTTACCGTTGCATCCCAGTCATTGCCGGCGCGGTCGTAGTAAATACCGTTGCGGCCGACCATCAAATTGCCGGCATCGCC
>DASUEK010000279.1:0-6388 GCA_036275115.1 Permianibacter sp.
GATTGGCGCTTTTTTGTTGTCAGGAGAAACACGGGTCAGGCGCTTTCGGCGGCACTGCTCGGTTCGTGATTCAGTTCAACGGGCGGCCAGGCAGTGTGGTTGATCTGGGCGTCGAGCCACAGCAGCAGCATCTTCCAGTCATCGCGGTCGCGGCCATAAACCTCACCTTTGCCATCGCAAACGCCAAGGCTCTCGCCGTACAGGCGAACATAGTTTTGGGTGTCGCGCAGTGCGCCGACAAACGGAATGTTCAGGCTGAGCAGGAATTTCTGCAGCCGTTCCCAGGCTTTGGTTTGTTGCTTGACCCGGTTGGCGATGACGGCGATCGGCCGGCGCTTTTTGCGCATGGCCGGGCACAGCAGCAACTCGCCGATGAAACGGGCCGAGGCGCGGATGTCGATATCGGACGGCAACACCGGAATCACGATCAGATCGTGGTCCAGCACCATGTCATCGAGCGCCGGGCCGGTCAGCCCGGGCGGGGCGTCGGTGATCAGCCACTGGGTATTGCGCGGTGCGCGCCACTGGAAACTGCGGGTTAGCCGGCTGTTGTTGCCGACCTTGATGCCATACACCGCCGGCAGGGTATTGGGCCGGTGTTCGCACCAGTGATGCGACGAACCTTGCGGATCGGCATCGACCAGCGCGGTGGCGCCCCGGCGGGCGAGCCAGGCTGCGATGTTGGTTGCTACGGTGGTTTTGCCGGCGCCGCCCTTGCTGTTGATGACCAGGATACGCGTCGCGGTGAGGACTTGAACCGACACCAAAGGCTCACCTGCCACCGGCCGGGACGGCAGTGGGGTGATCATCGGTATGCCCGATTCGCTCTCGTTTTCATCCATGAGGCAGACTTTAGGCGGAGCGGCGGAGTGCCGCGTACCGGCCAGTATAGCGGCAGGCATCGGCAACATGGGAGTCACGCTGGGGCAGGCTGGCCAAAATTCGACCCATCTCGCGCCGGACGAACTGCTCCTTGTCGGTGTCGTCGCGGGCCTGGCGCTGATGTTCGGCCAGGTTTTGCAGCACTTCTTGCAGGGCGTACAGCGAGGCCGGGATTTCGAGATCGGATAGTGCTATCAGCCGGGCCAGTAATTCGCTCCCGGCTTGGGGTGCCAGTTGGCCACTGCGGACCACATGCAGCAGCTGGGCGCCAAACTGGGTCAGCAAGGTGCTGAGGCTGGTGGCATCGAGCTGGTGGGCCTGTTGCCACTGCCGGGCCGCGTCGGCGCAGGCCTGCGGCTGGCCGTCCTTGAACGACGGGGTTTGCAGTAACGCCAACAACGCTTGGCTTGCGACACGCATGGGGACAGGCCACCGACAGCTTCGATGGTCTGAAGTATGGTCGGTTTTTCGCCATTTATCTTTGCGCCGGTCGCCACGGCAAGCGTGCGCCAGTTCACGCTTATGTCATACTCACTGTAACGGTTTGTACCGTGTTGTATCCCGAGCGTGCTTCATGAACAAACAACGACCCGATGACGAAACGGTGACGTGGACGCCAACCATGCCGGACCGCCGCTTGGCCGATCGTCGCACGGGCATTGATCGGCGTGCAGTCAATGGCCGCCAGATGACGGTGCCGGATCTGCGTTCGCAGCAGGATCGCCGTGGCGAAGATCGACGCAAGGTGCGCTTGACGATCACCGGCCGTGCCATCAATGCCGGCGAGCCGGATTGAGCGGTCACTCGTTAAAAAACAAACCGGCGCAATGCCGGTTTGTTTTTTTGGGAAGCACGAGGTGAAGCTGCGTTGCGCGAAGTCGCACAAAAGCGCTGCGCTCACGACGTCGCGGTTCTGACGAATTGGCGCCGTGCGCTCAATTGAACGTGTCGCACGCTGTGATGTGGCCGTTCCGTAATCCGGTTTCAAACCATTGTACGCGTTGTGCGCTGCTGCCGTGGGTGAACGCTTCCGGCACCACCCGGCCACTCGACTGTTGTTGCAGCCGATCATCACCAATCGCCGCAGCAGCGGTCAGCGCCTCTTCAACATCGCCGGCTTCCAGAAACTGGAAGCGATTCTCGGCGTGATGCGCCCACAGTCCCGCGAAGCAATCGGCCTGCAATTCCAGTTTGACTGACAAGGCGTTGCCCTCGGCCTCGGACAAGCGTTGGCGGGCTTTGTGTACTTGTCCGGACAGGCCCAGCAAATTCTGGACGTGATGGCCGACCTCATGCGCGATGACATAGGCCTGGGCAAAATCACCGGGAGCGCCAAAGCGCTGGTGCAGATCGCGGAAGAAACTCAGGTCGATGTAAACCTGTTCATCGGGCGGGCAATAAAACGGCCCCATGGCCGACTGTCCCATACCGCAGGCGGTGGGGGTGGCGTCATGGAACAGGATCAGGCGCGGCGCGCGGTACTGGCCGCCTTGTTGGCTGAACAACGCAGTCCAGACCTCTTCGGTATCGCCAAGCACGTGCGCAACCATGTCCGCTTGCGGATCCTGACCGGGTTGCAGCACCTCGCCTTGCTGATTGCCACCGCTGTCGAGCAGTTGCGCACCCTGCATCAGCATCTGCGGGTCAAGCCCGAAATACCAGGCAATCAGCAGAATCACGATGCTGCCAAGCCCGCCACCCAGCAAACCTTTGCCAGCACGGACACCACGGCGATCCTCGACGTTGCTGCTGCGGCGGAATTTTTCCCATTTCATCGCGAAGCTCCTGGTCGAGGGCGAGGGGATGACGGCTGTTACAGCCGCAGATGGCGCCGCAGATTTTTCTGCTCGCGCTCGAACGCCTGCACCAGCGCCAGTTGTACCGCGGCGCGGCGCAGATTGTCACCGGCTTGTTCAACGCGGAAATAGTGATCGCCGCAAAGGTGATCGGTCAGAAAGCGAATCGCCAGCGTGGTGGTGATCGCCAGGGTCGCCGGCAACAAGGCTTCCCGTTCGACCCGGGTCAACTCGCGATCCAGCACCGACAGAAAACCGTCTGCCAAGGCGCGGAAGCGTGTTGCCGACACCGCCACGGCGTCAGGCACGCTGTGTTCGCCAACCGGATTGCAGAAAGACCGCGCCATGTCGGCAAAATCAAACACCAGACTCGACACCATGACCGTATCGAGATCCATCACGGCAATGGCTTTTTCGTGACGGTTGAACAAGACATTGGCGATTTTGGTGTCGCCGTGAACAAAACGCGCCGGCAATCGGCCGCTGACGCATTGCTGTTCGAGTTGTTCCAAATAGCCGAGCCGTTGTTCCAAACCGGTTATCACGGTCGCGGCGGCTTTGGCGCGGCCGAGCCGGTCTGCCTGCACCGCTTCGCGCAAGGCCGTGATGCGGTTTGATAACTGATGGAATTCCGGCAACGCCGGCTCGAAATGGCGCGGGTTGAAATCGCGCATGGCCAGCAAAAATGCGGCAATGGCACGGGCGCCTTCGCGGGCGAGCGCATCGCTGCTGACGCGATCGTGATTGACGCCATCGGGAATGAAGCGGGTGGCGCGCCAGACGCCGCCATCGATACTGACAGCAAATTCGCCGGTGCGCGCTGGCACCGCTTGCAACGCCTGCTCGTGATAACTGTGATCGGCGATATGGCCGGCGAGATGGCGGCTGACCTGCACGACATTGTCGACCACGCGCTGTGGCGACGGAAACACACTGCTGTTGATCCGTTGCAGCACGACATCGCCAATGCGCAGACTGATATTGATGCGGCTTTCTTCGCCGCCCAATGCCTGTGCAGGTAGATCCGGCAGGCCCCATGCGGTGCGCAAGGCGGCCAGTGTGGTTGCCGGCAACATCGGCGCCGGTGCAGAAGGGTGCGACATCGTGGGTTCTCGGCCGGGAAACCGGGCTGCAAAGCTCGGCGCGTAGCGTGGTGGCGGGGGCTGAGGCTGTCAAGTTGCGGCGGCGAAAATGCCGGCGGTGGTCACGTCGGTAGCGACAGGTCAGACCGAGCGATCGGCCGCGGCGCGCAGCAATTGCACCAGCGCGCGGCCGGCGTTCGACAGGGTGCGGTCGCGGTGATGAACAACGCCGAGTGAGCGTTCGATGGCGATCGGCGGTTGCACCGGCAGGGCGACCAGTTCGTCGCGCACCATGATGTCCGGCAGCAGCGCCCAGCCCTGACCGGCAGTGACCAGCATGGCAATCGCTTCGAGGTAACTGCTGCTGGTGCGGTCCTGCAATTCGACCCGGTGGGCGGCAAACAGCTGATCGACTTTCTGCTGGGTGAAGGTGTGGCCGCCGAGCAGCACAGCGCGGTGAGCGGCAAGATCGGCAATGGCGACTTCCTTGCCTCGCGCCAACGGGTGGTCACGCTGCACACACGGGATCAGCCGTTCGCGCCAGACTGGCACAGCGGTGACCGAGGCCTGCGGTTCGTCCGGCAAGGTGACAATCGCCAGCTCGCGCAGCCCCTGTTCGACCTCGTGATAGGCCTGTTCGGAATCGACGAAATCAAATTCCAGGGTGACCGCCGGGTAGCGCACGGTGTACTCGCGCAGCAGCGCCGGCAAGCGCCGCAAGCCGATGTGGTGACTGGTGGCGATACGCAGCGGACCGGCGATGCGGCCGGTCAGGTTGCTCAGTGCGGTGCTGGCATCGTCCATATCCTGCAGCAGCCGGCGCGCGCGCGGCAGCAAGGTCTGGCCGGCCGGCGTCAGGTGCACGGCATGGCCGACCCGATCGAACAGCCGCTGACCGAGCTCGGCCTCCAGGTTGCCGATGCGCTTGCTGACTGCCGGCTGGGTCAGGTGCAGCTGATCGGCGGCGCGGGAGAAGGACTGGCTGTCGGCTACCGCAACAAAGGCTTTCAGTTGGGCGTTGTCCATGGCGGCTTGTGCTGCGCTCTCCATTCCAGTTTGGAATGCAATTCATAAAAAAACGAAATTGGAGTTATTGTAGGCTGGCCGTCTATTCTTGGCCATCTTTGACGCATGGCCGCCTGAGGCGGCCAGTCTGGTAACGGAGACCGACCAATGGGCCGCACCCTGTATGACAAGCTGTGGGACGAACACGTCGTCCTGCGCGCCGACACTGGCGCTGAACTGATCTACATCGACCGCCAGCTGCTGCACGAAGTCACCAGCCCGCAGGCGTTCGACGGCCTCAAGCTGAACAAGCGCAAGCCGTGGCGCATCGACGCCAACCTGGCGGTGCCGGATCACAACGTGCCGACCGAAGGCCGCATCAAGGGCATCGCCGATCCGATCTCGCGCTTGCAGGTCGAAACCCTGGACAAGAACTGCGATGAATTCGGCATCGTCGAATTCAAGATGAGCGACGTTCGCCAAGGCATCGTGCACGTCATCGGCCCGGAGCAGGGCGCGACACTGCCGGGCATGACCATCGTCTGCGGCGATTCGCACACCGCGACACACGGCGCCTTCGGTGCGCTGGCGTTCGGTATCGGCACCTCGGAAGTCGAGCATGTGCTGGCGACGCAGTGCCTGTGGCAAAAGAAAAACAAAAACATGCTGGTGAAAGTCAGCGGCAAACTCGGTGTCGGCGTTGGCGCCAAGGACATCGTGCTGGCCGTCATTGGCAAAATCGGCACCGCCGGTGGCACCGGTTACGCGATGGAATTTGGCGGCGACACCATTCGCAGTCTGTCGATGGAAGGCCGCATGACCATTTGCAACATGGCGATCGAAGCCGGCGCTCGTGTCGGCATGGTTGCAGTGGATGACACCACCATTGCTTACCTGAAAGATCGGCCGTTCGCGCCCAAAGGTGCCGATTGGGACAAAGCGGTCGCCTACTGGAAAACGCTGGTGTCCGATGCTGATGCCAAATACGACACCGTCATCGAACTGAACGCCGCCGAAATCGAACCGCAAGTGACCTGGGGCACCTCGCCCGAGATGGTCGCACCGGTTTATGCCAAGGTGCCGAATCCGGCCAATGAAGCCAATCCGGTCAAGCGTGAAGGCATTACCCGCGCGCTCGAATACATGGGCCTGAAAGCCGATCAGCCGATCACCTCGATCAAACTCGACCGCGTGTTCATCGGCTCCTGCACCAACTCGCGCATCGAAGATCTGCGCGAGGCCGCCGCCGTTGCCAAAGGCAAGAAAGTCTCGCCGACCATCAAGCAGGCGATGGTGGTACCGGGCTCCGGCTTGGTGAAACTGCAGGCCGAAAAAGAAGGTCTGGACAAGATTTTCCTGGAAGCCGGTTTTGAATGGCGCGAACCGGGTTGCTCGATGTGTCTGGCGATGAACGCCGATCGTTTGCAGCCGGGCGAACACTGCGCCTCGACCTCTAACCGCAACTTCGAAGGTCGGCAGGGCCAGGGTGGTCGTACGCATCTGGTCAGCCCGGCGATGGCGGCGGCAGCGGCGATTGCCGGTCATTTCGTAGACGTGCGCACGTTTAACTAAACAAATTCATTGTAGGAGCGAGCTTGCTCGCGAAGGTTTTGCGGTATTCAG
>DASUEK010000280.1:0-2613 GCA_036275115.1 Permianibacter sp.
CACCGCAGCCAGTGTCTTTCTGTTGGTGCAAGACGGAAAGCTGACGCTGGATGATGATGTACGCAAATTGCTGCCCGAGTTGCCAGATTACGGTCACCGGATCACGGTGGCGCACTTGCTGCACCACACCAGCGGCCTGCGTGACTACGCCGGCATGCATGTGCTCGCCGGCCGACCGTTTGCCAATTACACCCGCAATGCCGATGCCATGGCGTTTGTCACCCGCCAGCGCGCGCTGAACTTCAAGCCGGGTACGGCGTTCAGCTACAGCAACACTGGCTATCTGTTGCTCGGTCAACTGGTGGAGCGGGTGAGCGGAAAAACGCTGGCACAGTTTGCCGACGAGCGCATTTTCCAGCCGCTGGCAATGCACGACACGCGCTTTCTGGACACGCTGGATGCACTCGTGCCCAACAAGGCCGGCTTGTACCAACCGAATATGTCTCAACCCAACATGTCTCAATCGAATTCGGAGCCACAGTTTGATGCGGCACAAGTCGGCTGGGTCGAGACCGGCGCCCGTGGCGTGCTGACCACGGTCGCGGATCTCGCCAAGTGGGAGCGCAATTTCGTCGCGCCGACCGTTGGCGGAGTGGCCTTTGTCACTTGGATGCAAACCGGCGGCAAACTCGATAATGGTGCACCGCTTGATTATGGCGGCGGCTTGTCGCTGTCCGAATACCGTGGGCTCAAGGTGGTGGAGCACGGTGGTGCCGGTGTTGGTGCCGCCGCGGAACTCCTGCGCTTGCCTGACGAGAAGTTTGCCGTGGCCTTGCTGTGCAACAACCCAATGGTGGACGCGCAAGGCATCGCGTACCAGATTGCCGAGCTGTATCTGGCGGACAAGCCGTCAGCGCCGCCCGGCGAACCGTCACACGCGACAAACGCTGACGCCACGACAACAGCAAGCTCCGCAGCGAACACAACTGGCAGTATGGCACTGAGCGTTACTACAGAAGCGCTCAACGCCGCCGCCGGTTTGTACTGGAGCAAAGAAGGCGGACTGGTGCGCCGCGTTGAATTGCGCGACGGCAAGCTATGGTACGTGCGCCACGAACGCTCGCGTTCCGAGCTGCAACCACTCGGCAGTGGCCGCTTCCGCATGCTGAATGTGCCCGGCCAAACCGATTTGCAGATCGTGCCCACCAAAGCCGGCCAGCCGCGCCGCCTGGAGCTCATCAGCGACGGTGAACCGCCAATTGTCTTCGAGCAGGTTCAGCCCTTCTCACCCGCGCCCGACGCGCTGCATCAGTATGCCGGTTGCTTTGCCAACGCCGAACTAGGCACCCGTTGGCAGCTGTTGGTTGCCGATGGCCAGCTGCTGCTGCAATACGGTGTTGACCCGGCACAGCCGGTAACCGCCACGTTCATCGATGCCTTCAGCGCCGGCCCGGCCCTGATGCGTTACCAACGCGACAAACGCGGCAAGATGAATCAGTTCATTCTCGACAGCAGCCGCGCCCGCAATTATGTCTTTGACCGGGTGACGATGGCGCGCGGCGAGCGTTGCAGCGAGTAAGGTATTGCATGTGAAAGGGGAGGCGATTATGGAAGTGCACAGCGGTCGCCTCCCGATCACAATGTGAAGTTCGTAGGATGGGTAGAGCGTCAGCGAAACCCATGTTATTCACTCCAATTTCCTGCGGTCAGTTCGAGTGTGCCGGCCCAATTTTCGGGATAACTCCCCTCCGCGACAAAGCGATGGAAACTCGAATGTGGCCAATCCGCAACCGCTTTGACATGGCTGTGTTTTACCGGGTTGTAATGAATGTAATCCACGCAGCGGGTGAGAGCCGCCTCATCCCGAACCGTGTGCTCCCAAAAGCGACGTTGCCAGATGCCGCGTTCGGCTTTGCTTTTGCGGCTTGCGGAAAGACGCTCACCATTCGGTAGTGCGCGGGAAAAGCCCGATTTGATTTGTCGCCAGCGGGTGGAGAAATCGGCATCGCCGTCAGGCAAGGTCCAGACGGTGTGCAGGTGGTCAGGCAAGACAACAATGGCGATGATGTCGAAGGGATGAGCAGATTTCACCTGCCGAAATGACGTGCGCAGCAGGTCGATATGGTCCACCAACAGCGTGCGCGACCGTTCGGCCAAGGCAACGGTAAAGAAGTAAGTGCCGCCGGGAACATAATGTCGGCGATAGGCAGTCATCCGTGACCGTCCAAATAATGCGGAATGCGGTGAAGATTAAAGCGATTTTCTTAGGATGGGTAGAGCGTCAGCGAAACTCATCGGCTAGTTGGAGGGGCAGGGTAAGCGATGGGTTTCGGCACGTTGTGCCTCTACCCATCCTACGCGTTCTGACCTGCCGAAATGACGTGCGTAGCAGGTCAATATGGTCCACCAATAGCGTGCGCGACCGTTTGGCCAAGGCAACGGTAAAGACGTAGGTGCCGCCGGGAACATAATGTCGGCGATAGGCAGTCATCCGTGACCGTCCAGATAATGCGGAATGCGGTGAAGATTAAAACGATTTTCGTAGGATGGGTAGAGCGTTAGCGAAACCCATCAATTCATGTGCTCCAGAAAGTTTATGAGCTTCGGCGCGTTGCGCCTCTACCCATCCTACGGTTCTTCTTGAGCTTACAACTGCACCACATTCAACGCATT
>DASUEK010000281.1:0-6061 GCA_036275115.1 Permianibacter sp.
TGCTGATGAACGTGGTCAACTGACCGGCCAGACAACCGGCGGCCGCGTTGGTCCACATGTACTGACTGAAGTCACAATTGACGACCACGTACTTGCTTTGGTCCGGCAATCCCTGCCGCACGGAGTTGATGAAATCCCCCCCCCAGTAATCCCAGGCATCGCTGCGGTGATCACCGGTGCCGTGGACAAAGGCCACACCGGTGGCGGCGCTTGCTGGCGACGCCAGCGCCGCCAACCAGACAGCAGACAACACTGCAAACAGAACACGCATGTAAAGCCCTCCTCGATGAATCGAAACGAAAAGGGCCTTGCTTCTGAACAGCAGAATCCACGCCAGTGCATGGCGACACCGGTCAATGGCAGACGGAATACTTGGCTCGTCGGCAGGTCATGGCAGAGGCCATGCCCGTCTTGTTCTCAGACGCAAGGCAATCGTCGGCTCCTCCGCATGCCGGGCGCCGATCATCACTGATCGGTGCTCGGTGCTCCGACGACCGATCAGATTCTTAGCACGAGCCTGCCAGTGTGCAAGCGCTTCGCCGACAGCAGCGATCAACGCTGATTTTGCTTCACTGCAACATTATTCGATAACGGCCCGCCAAGCAGGTGTTGCAATGCAGCATTTGTCAGGCTCCCTCCTGATCGGCCGACGACGTTCTCCAGACACCTACAACTTTCGCCGAACACCGACACTCGCGCCCGGCGAACAACACTTGCAAAAAGCGCAGCGTGACGCACTTGCCCGCCGTTCGTCTGCCGCGCAGCGTTTCTTGCCGTACAGTCGTACGCATTCCGAAATTGGCATACACTGCTTCTGAGGTGACCCGCTTTCCAGATCGGCGTCTGTACCGCGCCGCAAATGCGAGGGACAGGTGATGAAGGATCACGCCGAAACGGAATTGTCCGGCCAGGATTTCCGGCAGTTGTTCGAAGCGCTGCCCGCCCTGTTTCTGGTGCTCACCCCGGATTTCACCATCGTCGCCGCCAGCGATGCTTATTTGAACGCCACCAAAACGCAACGCACCGACATCATCGGGCGCAATTTGTTTGCCATTTTTCCCGACAACCCCGACGATCCTGCTGCCACTGGTGTGCGCAATTTGCGCACCTCGTTGACCCGTGTCGTGCGCCAGCTTCGTCCCGACAGCATGGCCGTGCAGAAATACGATATTCGTCGCCCCGAAGCCGAAGGCGGCGGTTTCGAAGAGCGCTTCTGGAGTCCGGTCAACTCGCCCGTGCTGGATCAAAATGGGCAGCTGCGTTTCATCGTGCACCGGGTTGAGGATGTCACCGATTTCATCCGGCTGAAGCAGCGCGGCATTGAACAGGATTTGCTGACCCATCAATTGCGGGATCATGCCGAGCGGATTGAAAACGAACTGTTCCAGCGCGCGCAACAGGTGCAGGAAGCAAGCCGACAACTGGAAGCCGCCAACAATGAGCTGGCCCGGCTCTATGAAAAAACCAAGTCAATGGAGCAGTTGAAATCACAGTTCTTTGCCAATGTCAGCCACGAACTGCGGACACCACTGACCCTGCTCCTCGGTCCGCTGGAGCACCTGCTGCAGCAGGCCGATCTGACGCCGGAGTCACGACAAAGCCTGCTCATGATGCAGCGCAACGCCCACCTGCTGCTGCGTCATGTCAACGATTTGCTGGACGCCGCCAAACTGGAATCCGGCGCCATGGCAACACAGCTGCGCCGCGTGGATCTCGCGCATCTGGTGCGCGTCTTGGCCAGCCATTTCGACATTGCCGCTGCTGACCGCGGCATTCGACTGGAGGTTGATGCTCCGGCGCAATTATTCGCACAAACCGATACCGCCAAGTTCGAGCGCATCTGCCTGAACCTGCTCGCCAATGCCTTCAAGTTTGTTCCGAATGGCGGCATCGTTCGTTGCAACCTGTCGACCACCGATGATCAACTGCTGCTGGATGTCACTGACAGCGGACCGGGCGTTCCGCTCGCCCAGCGCGAGCTGATCTTCGAGCGCTTCCAGCAAGGTGATGGCAGCGCCACCCGCAAAACAGGTGGTACCGGCCTCGGTCTCGCCATTGTCCGTGAGTTTGTCGAACTGCTGGGCGGCACAGCAAAAGTGGACAGCGCCACCGAGGGCGGCGCCCGGTTCCGGGTTAGCTTGCCATTGCAAGCACCGGCCCATGTGGCCCAAACGGGAAGTTTGGCCTCCACGACAGAAACCATCACGCACTCGCTGCAACACGAACCACGCCCCGAGCCGGTTGATGCCGTGATGCCGGCAGGTAGTTCCGACCCCGACCGACCACTCGTTCTCATCATCGAAGACAATCCGGAGATGCGCCGTTTCATCGCAGAGCTGCTCGCCAATGACTACCGATTGGCCAGCGCCCACGACGGCCGCTATGGCTTGCAGCTGCTCGAACAACTGAAACCAGATCTGGTGATCAGCGACCTGATGATGCCGGAACTCAGTGGCGAACAATTGCTGGCTGCCGTACGCCAGCAACCGCAACTGGACCATATTCCCTTGCTGATGTTGACCGCCAAAACCGATGAGCAACTGCGCGGCCAGCTGCTGCGGGCTGGTGCGCAAGACTATCTGACCAAACCATTCGTTGCCGAAGAGCTGCTGGCCCGGGTAGAAAAACTGGTCACAATCAAGCGCAGCACTGCCTTGCTGCAAACCGCGCTGGCAAGCAAGAGTCGTAGCCTGGAATCGCTGGCGCGCGAACTGGGTGAGCAGAAACATGCTCTGGAACAGGCGCTGGCACAACGGCAGCTGCATTTGCTGCAGCTGCAACTACAAGCCGAAGCACTGGCCAACAGCAACCGTTACAAGAGTGAATTCCTGGCCAATGTCTCGCATGAGCTGCGGACCCCGCTGAACTGCATCACGATTCTGGCCGAACAACTGCTGCGCAACCCCGCCGGCAATCTGCAGGCCAAACAAATCCAGCACAGCCAGGTCATTTTGCAGGCAGCCACCGATCTGCTGTTGCTAATCAACGAACTGCTTGACTTGGCCAAGATCGAACACGGCGAGATGGCGGTGAAAAACAGTTGGTTCAGCCTCGCCGACTTGGCGAGTCAATTGCAGAGCGCCATGGAACCGCTGGCCGAACGCAAGGGACTGATGCTGTCGATTACGCTCGGTAACGGGTTACCGCAAGCCATCAACAGTGATCGTCAACGCATCTATCAGATCCTGCGGAATCTGGTCGATAACGCCATTAAATTCACCGAGCAAGGTTCGATTGAGGTGCAGCTGGATCGGTTCAACCCCGAACGGGATCAGTTGCCGCGTGCGTTCAGCTCGCCAACCCCGCTGTGGGTAGTCCGGGTAATCGACACCGGTATCGGCATTGCACCGAATCGGCAGGATCTGATTTTCCAGGCGTTTCAACAGGTCGAAAGCTCCAGCACCCGACGCTTTGGCGGCACTGGCCTGGGACTCACCATCGCCCGCAAGTTGGCCGAATTGCTCGGCGGTGATATCGCTCTGCGCAGCGAGCTGGGCCGAGGCAGTCAGTTCAGTCTCGTGCTGCCGTTGTCCGATGAAGCGTCCGTCACGCCCTCGCTGCCGATCGCCTCTGCGGTGGTCGCGTCGCTGCCGACAGTCGAGTCCGGCGCCGTCCGCACCAGCGCAGGCCATATGCCGCGCATCCTGCTCGTCGACGATGATCCTCGCACGCTTGAAGCCATCAGCTGTTTGCTGGAAGACTTTGGCTACGAAGTGCTGACCGCCGAGCACGGCGCCGCCGCCATCAAGGTGATGCAAAAACAACTGGACATCGATTTGGTGCTGATGGACATGATGATGCCGGTGCTTGATGGCTACGATGCCACCCGCATTCTCAAACAGGAGTTGGCCTGTCGCACACCCATCGTGGCGCTGACCGCACGAGCTATGGCCGACGATAGGGAGAAATGCCGGCTGGCCGGCATGGATGCGTACCTGACCAAACCGGTGCGCAGCGAAGAGCTGCTCAACACCATTCGCGCATTCTTGACGCCGCGGCCACGTGCCGGGCATCACCCCGGCAAACCACCGCATTGAAACCCTGCCCGCGCGTCAATGCGCAATCCGTTGGCAATGCGGTGGCGGATTGTCAGATCGGCGGCCATGCCGAGCCATCAAGAATCCATGCTGCGAAACGCTTGCCGTCGCTCAGCGCGGTGCTGACCGGAGTGCTGCCGCGGCCGCCTCCTGCAAGCTCGCCATCACCTGCCGGTACGGGAACGGCCCATAACTGACTCGCGCCACGCCTACCACCGCCAACTCCGCGATCGCGCCCATGCCGGGCGCCATCATGATGTTGACCGGCAACGGACTGGCCTCGCACAAGCTTGCAATCAATTTGAGATCGCGCAGACCCGGGGCAAAAAAGCCGCTGGCACCGGCAGACGCATAGGCCTTGCTGCGCGCAATCGCCTGCGCCAGCAACGCCTCATTGTGAGTGGCCGGATCGGCCTGCAAAAAGACATCGGTGCGGGCATTGATGAACAGCGGAAATTCTTGTCGGTCCGCCGCCGCGCGCACCGCTGCAATGCGCGCGGCTTGCTCATCCTGAGCATACATGCCGCTGCCACCGACTATCTGATCCTCAAAATTGATGCCGACCGCACCCGCGGCAATGACCGCAGCGATATTCGCTTGCAGCGCGGCCACCTCGCGGGCATAGCCGCTTTCAAAATCCAGCGTCACCGGCAGAGAAACCGACGTGACGATGCGGCGCAGATTGGCCAACACCAAATCCAACGGCAACTGTTCGGCATCGTCAAAGCCATGCGCGTTTGCCACTGACCAGCTGCCGGTCGCGATAGCGCTGGCGCCACTTGCTGCCACTGCCTTGGCACTGCCCGCATCCCAGCAATTGAACAACACCAGCGGCGTACCGCGCTGGTGCAGTGAATGAAATTGTTTGGCGTAGTCGCGCTGGGTCATGGCTGGTTCCTCTTCTATCCCGGCAAAAACGTAGTGAAGCGATTGTTTGTAGCAAGCTTGCCTTGCGCGAAGCGCTTTACTGAGCACTTTACCAAGCTCGAGCCTGAGCACGGCATCAAACACGGCACCAAGCAACGGCTGAACGGCGTGTTCTCCGCTCTCATGTCCACGAGGGCGCGAACTCCTCGGCAATGCAACTGACGGTTCGGAATTGTCGAAAGGGTTAGCGTTGCCCAGCCAACTGCCGCTCATGCGCAAGCAGCCACTGCTTGCGACTGAGGCCGCCACCGTAGCCGCCCAGTTCGCCATCGGCGTTGATAACGCGATGACAGGGAATGACAATCGCAAGCACATTGGCGCCGTTGGCTTGCGCCACCGCGCGGGTCGCGGCCGGTTGGCCTAGCGCCTCGGCGAGATCGCCGTAGGCACGGGTTTCGCCGACCGGAATGGTTTGCAGCGCCGCCCACACCCTCAGCTGAAACGGCGAGCCAAGCAGTGCCAGCGGGGTTTGGAACTGCGCGCGCTCACCAGCGAAATACTGCTGCAGTTCGCGGCTGATTTGCGCGGTGATCGGTGTGCTGCCGGGCATGATCGGTTGTTTGCGACGTTCGCGCAGCCGCTCGATCTCACGCTCCAATCCGCGCCGGTCAACAAATTCGAGCAGATGCAGCGCCTGCTCATCCGCAATCGCCAGCATTGGACCAAGCCGGGTGTCGAGCCAGCTCGCTTGCAACGGCGTTGTCGGCGGCGCGTCTTGCTCAGGCAAGCTCGCCTGCTGAAAACGATCGACCTGATGAAAGAGATCGGCCTGATCAAAAACGGCCGCCTGCGCACCCAGCGCCGTCTGGCCATCGACTGCTTGGCCTGCGGCTTTGCCACGCGCACGGCGCCGTTTTGCCTGCACCGGCGCCGCGCCCATGATCCGACTGAACGCATCGCGAAAGCCGCTGGCCGACTCGTAACCGGCCGCCAACTGCGCGTCGATCACGCTGTGACCTTCGCGGATGGCTTTCATCGCCAGACCCAATCGCCGGGCACGGGCGTATTCGACAAAGCTCATGCCAAACCGCTTCTGAAACTGGCGCCGGGCCGTCGCGGCATCCACCGACAGCGCCTCGAAATCGGCGTCGGTCCAA
>DASUEK010000282.1:0-4052 GCA_036275115.1 Permianibacter sp.
GCCGGCCTGGACCGGTATCGAATACATGGCGCAGGCCATTGCCTGTTTTGCCGGCGTGCACGAGCGCGTGCATGGCCGGCCGCCGAAAGTTGGTTTTCTGCTTGGTACCCGCAGCTACGACAGCAAGGTGGCGGCGTTTGCCTTGAACGAAACGCTGCGGATCAGCGCAACCAAGCAGTATCAGGAAGCCAACGGCCTGGGTGCGTTCCAGTGCCGTATTGAGAACGAGACCGGCGTGCTGGTCGAAGCCAGCATCAATGTCTTTGAACCGCCAGAACTGGAAAAATACCTGGCTGGCGAATCCAGCTGACAGTCGCAACGATTTTCGCACGAGAAACCTATGACGAATGCTTCCCGCCGTATTCTGGTCACCGGCTCCAGCCGTGGCATTGGTCGCGCCATTGCCCTGCAACTGGCGCGCGATGGCTTTCATGTGCTGGTGCACGGCCGCAGCGACGGTGACGCGCTGCGCAGTGTGCTCGCCGACATCGCCGCCGCGGGCGGCAGTGCCAGCGCCTTGCCGTTTGATATCAGTGATCGCAATGCCACCCGCAGCGCGTTGGAAACCGAACTGAACAACAACGGCGCCTTGTATGGCGTGGTTTGCAATGCTGGCATCGCCCGCGACAACGCCTTTCCGGCGATGACCGAAGAGGATTGGGATGGCGTCATCCACACCAATCTCGACAGTTTCTACAACGTGGTGCAGCCGCTGGTGATGCCGATGGTGCGCGCCAAAAAAGGTGGCCGCATCGTCACGCTGTCGTCGGTGTCCGGCATCGCCGGCAACCGCGGTCAGGTCAATTACAGTGCCGCCAAGGCCGGCATCATCGGCGCGACCAAGGCGCTGGCCTTGGAGCTTGCCTCGCGCAACATCACCGTCAACTGCGTCGCGCCGGGTTTGATCGACACCGAGATGCTGCACGGCGTTGAAGTCGACGAAGCGTTGAAACTTGTGCCGGCAAAACGACTCGGCAAACCGGAAGAAATCGCTGCGGTGGTCGCGTTCCTGTGCAGCGACAGCGCCGCCTATGTGACCCGTCAGGTGATCGCGGTGAACGGAGGCATGGTATGACGCCCAAGCGTGTCGTTGTCACCGGCATGGCCGGCATCACTTCGCTCGGTTCCGATTGGGCAAGCGTGTCGGCCAATTTGCGCGCCGGAAAAAGCGGCATCCGCTACATGCCGGACTGGGAACGTTTCGATGGCCTGAACACCCGGCTCGGCGGCCCGGTCACCGATTTTGCGGTGCCAGAACATTATTCGCGCAAAAAAATCCGCAGCATGGGCCGCGTTGCCTTGCTCGGCACGGTTGCGACCGAGCGGGCGCTGAAAGATGCCGGTTTGCTGGATGATCCGATCATCAAGGACGGCCGCATGGGCATTTCCTATGGCGCGTCTGCCGGCAGCATGGATCCGGTCAAAGCCTTCGGCAATATGCTCAGTACCGGTTCGATGGCTGGCATCACCTCGTCCAGTTACATCCAGATGATGGCGCACACCGCGCCAGTCAATATCGCGGTGTTCTTTGAACTGAAAGGCCGCATCATCACCACCAGTTCCGCTTGCACGTCCGGTTCGCAAGGTATCGGCTATGCCTACGAAGCGATCAAATACGGCAAACAGAAATTGATGGTCGCCGGTGGCGCCGAAGAATTGACCGGCGCCGAAGCCGCAGTGTTCGACACGCTGTTCGCGACCAGTACCAAGAACGACACGCCGCAGCTGACACCACGGCCGTTCGACAGAGATCGCGACGGTCTGGTGGTCGGCGAAGGCGCCGGTACCCTGATTCTGGAAGAGCTGGAACACGCGCAGGCACGTGGCGCGAAAATCTACGGCGAGCTGATCGGCTATGGCTGCAATTCCGATGGCGCCCACATCACCCAACCGGAAGCGGAAACGATGGCCGTGGCGATGAAGTGGGCGCTGGAAGACGCCAATCTGCCAGCCAGTGCCATCGGCTACGTCAATGCCCACGGCACCGCCACCGATCGCGGCGATGTCGCCGAAACCGCCGCAACGGCGTCGGTATTCGGCAACACCATGCCGATCTCATCACTGAAGAGCTATTTCGGCCACACCCTCGGTGCCTGCGGCGCGCTGGAAGCCTGGCTCAGCATCGAGATGATGAACCACGGCTGGTTCGCGCCGACCATCAATCTGGTCAATCGCGACGAGCGTTGCGCCGAGCTGGATTACATCGTCGGCGACGGTCGTGAACTGCAAACCGATTACGTGATGTCGAACAACTTCGCCTTCGGCGGCATCAACACCTCGCTGATTTTCAAGCGCTGGCGTTAAACAGAAAGGCCTTTGTGGGAGCGGCTTCAGCCGCGATGGTTTGCTTTGTTGTAGGAGCGGCCTTGGCCGCGATGTCTTCCAAAAGAAACGCATCGCAGCCAAGGCCGCTCCTACCACCGCAACGTCGCAACGGTTTACTGATTCACCGCCGTCTTCTGAATATCAAACAACTCGCGGCAGCCTTGCTTGGCCAGTTCCAGCAACGCATTCAATTGCTCTGGCGAGAACGGCGCGCCTTCGGCGGTGCCTTGCACTTCGATGAAGCCGCCGGTTTCGGTCATCACCACGTTCATGTCGGTTTCGCAGCCGCTGTCTTCCGGGTAATCGAGGTCGAGCACTGGCGTGCCCTCGTAAATGCCGACGCTGATCGCCGAGACCCAGTGCTTGAACGGATTGGTTTTGATTTTGCCTTCCTTGCGCATCCACATGATGGCGTCATGCAGCGCGACGCAGGCACCGGTGATCGAGGCGCAGCGGGTGCCGCCATCGGCTTGGATGACATCGCAATCGAGCGTGATGGTGTATTCGCCGAGCTGTTCCAGCGCGACCGCGCTGCGCAGCGCGCGGCCGATCAGACGCTGGATTTCCAAAGTCCGGCCGCCTTGCTTGCCTTTGGCCGCTTCGCGATCGCTGCGGTCATGGGTGGCGCGCGGCAGCATGCCGTATTCGGCGGTCAGCCAACCCTGGCCCTTGCCTTTCAGGAAACGCGGCACGCCATCGACCACGCTGGCCGTGCAGATCACCTTGGTGTCGCCGCATTCGACCAGCACCGAGCCTTCGGCATGGCGGGTGTAGTGGCGGGTCAGGGTGTAGGGGCGCAGTTGGTTCGGGGTGCGTTGGCTCGGGCGCATGGGGAGTCCGGGTCGGGGAAGCGGGAGAGGCGGGCATTATAGGGCGGAAAGAGCGCGATGCCTGTGTTGCTGATGATTTGGCGGGCTTCGACCATCACATTGCCGCGTATACGTAGTGCGCCGTGCGCACCATGATTGGCTCGCGGTGCGCATGGCGCACCCTACGGCCGACCGGCGCTGCTAAACTAACCGCCCTTATCTGCCCGCAACCGGTACTCCATGATTCACAGCATGACCGCCTTCGCCCGTCGCGAAGCCACCAGCACCCTCGGCACCTTCACCTGGGAGATCCGCTCGGTCAACCAGCGCTTTCTGGAGCCGTCCTTCCGCCTGCCGGACACGCTGCGGTCGCTGGAATTTGGTCTGCGCGAGCAGCTCAAGCAGCGGCTGACCCGCGGCAAGCTCGATTGCTCGCTGCGTTATGAACCGGCGGTGGCGCAGCAACTGCCGGCAATCAATGAAGCACTGGTCACCCAGCTCAACCACCTGAGCACGCGCCTGTCCGTGCTCGGCGTCGAAGGCAATACGCTGTCGCACGCCGATGTGCTGCGCTGGCCCGGCGTGCTGCAAACCGCCGAAGCCGATGCCGAACGGCTGCAAGCCGAAGCGCTGGCGCTGTTCGACGGCGCATTGACCGAACTCATTGCCATGCGCGCCCGCGAAGGCGAGCAGATCAAGCGCATGCTGAAAGAGCGGCTCGATGGCATCGCCGGCGAAGTGGTCAAAGCCCGCGCCCTGCTGCCGGAAATCAAAGAAAAAGCGCGCGAGAAATTGCTCGCCAAGTTCACCGAAGCCAAAGTCGAACTCGATCCGACTCGGCTCGAACAGGAAATGGTGATGTTCGCCCAGCGCATCGATGTCGATGAAGAGCTGGACCGGCTGACCACCCACGTCAAC
>DASUEK010000283.1:0-12828 GCA_036275115.1 Permianibacter sp.
CTTTTTCCCTACAATGCCCGCCCATTTTTTGACCAGTGATCCAGCAATGACGGTGCAACGTAAGGCGGTCGCCCTGATTTCCGGCGGGCTCGACTCCATGCTCGCGGCCAAGACCATCATGGCCCAGGGCATCCACGTTGAGGGCATCAACTTCTTCACCGGCTTTTGTGTCGAGGGCCATACCCATGCCATCCGCAAGAGTCAGGCCAGCAAGCCGAAGCGCAACAACGCGCTCTGGGTGGCCGAGCAGCTTGGCATTCAGTTGCACATCATCGACATCGTCGAAGAGTACAAGCAGGTGCTGCTGAACCCGAAACACGGCTACGGCAGCAACCTCAATCCCTGCCTCGACTGCAAGGTGTTCATGGTCGGCAAGGCGCGCGAGTGGATGGCGGAAAACGGTTTCGATTTCATCATCACCGGCGAAGTGATCGGCCAGCGGCCGAAATCGCAACGCGCCCACACCATGCCGATCATTGCGCGCGAATCGCAAGCCGAAGACCGCTTGCTGCGGCCGCTATGCGCCAAGCATCTGTTGCCGACGTTGCCCGAACGTGAAGGCTGGGTTGACCGCGACAAGCTGCATGATTTCTCCGGTCGTTCGCGCAAACCGCAAACGGAACTGGCGGCGCAGTACGGTTTCACTGACTGGGCCCAACCCGCTGGCGGTTGCTGCTTCCTGACCAATGAGGAGTACAGCAAGAAGCTGGTCGATCTGTGGCAGGCGCGCGGCAATCGCGAATATGAACTCGACGACATCATCATGCTGAAGATCGGTCGTCACCTGCGGCCACGACCGCATTTCAAACTGATTATTTCGCGCGAAGAAGGCGAAGGCGTGTTCATGGAAGGCTATCGCCGCCAGTTTGCCCATTTCATTCCCAATTCCTACATGGGGGCATACGCGCTGGTTGATGGTGAGCTGCGCGATGACAGCGATGTCGAGCTCGCCGCCCGCATCATCGCCCGCTATGGTGCGGCCAATCACGACGGTCCGGTCGCGCTCGATTACACCGACAAACTCGGCGTCACCCGGGTGGTCTCGGTGAACCCGTTCACCGCCGATGAGATCGAGGCGGGCTGGCATGTCTGAACCGGCCGCCGTGCACGAACTGGATGCCCGTCGGCTGCTCTGCCCGCTGCCGGTCATCCGGACCCAGAATGCCTTGAAAGCGCTGCCGATTGGCGCCCAGCTGCGGGTGCGCTGCACCGATCCGGGCACACTGCACGACATCCCGACCTGGTGCCGGTTGAACGGTCATCGGGTGGTGCAGCAGGACGTGGTGGAACGGGAACAGGTTTTTCTGATCGAGAAAGGCGAGCGCAGCTGAGGCGCGTTGCGATCGCGTGCCGCGCTGTGCTGCGCGCCGTATGGCCGTTCAGGCGATGGCAAGCTGGGTCCGGTTGCGGCCCAGCGATTTGGCTTCATAAAGTGCGCTGTCAGCGCTTTGCATCATCGTCTCGATGCTGCTGGCCTTGCCCAGTTCGCCGTGCACGCCGATGCTGACACTGCCGTAAAGCAAACCGTTCGGTGTGCTGAACGCCTGCTCGGCAAACCGTCGGCGCACCCGCTCGGCGACGTGAAAGGCATCGGCCGGCGTGAGCCCCGGCAGCAACGCACAAAACTCCTCGCCGCCGATGCGGCCGTAACAATCATTCGGTCGCAGCTGTTCGCGGAGCACGTCGGCGAACGCGCGCAGTGCGGCATCACCCGCGGCATGACCGTGGCGATCGTTGATCGCCTTGAAATGATCCATGTCCATCATCAGCAAGGCGTAGCCACGTTGTTCCTGATGCAGGCGCTGCAGCAGGCGCTGACCGTAATCGACAAATCCCTTGCGATTCAGCAGGCCGGTGAGCGCGTCGGTGACGGCGAGCTTTTCCAGCTCGGCCGATTGCCGTTCGTGCAGCAGCATCAGGAACACAAAGCACTTGCCGAGCAGCAGCGCTGCCGCCGGCGTGTACATCGAAATGGAATTGGCATCGGGCAGCCAGAGATACAGACCCCGATCCTGCAACGCGACCAATGTTGCCCGTACGGCCATGCTGATTGCCGCGAGCACGAAAATGGCCAGCGCAAACCGGGTAGCCGGCCGGTAGTGCAAGCGGCGCAGCGACAGCAGCGGTGCGACTGCGAGCAGATCAAACAACGTTGCGACGCCCAACACGATGAACAGCTGCCAGGTGTAAGGCAACTGCCAGGCGAACAGCCACAGGCTGCCGACCAGTACCAGCGCGAGCAGCAGTTGCGAGGTCGGTGCGGCCACGCCGACGAACCGGCGCATGCCGAACCAGAACAGGACATGGGCGAGCCACATGAAAAAACCGGCAAACCAGAACCATTCGCCACCGCGCATGGCGTAATCAAAACTGCGGATGGAAATGCCGATGCCAAGGCTGAGACAGGCGACGCACCAGATCCAGATACCGCGTGCGCGCGGCCGCTGCACCGCCACGGTGGCAAACACCGCGGCAGCCATCATCAGAATGGTCGAAAAGAATACCGACAAGGTCAGCGCATGCAACGGCACGATAGCGGCTCCCCCAGCCACGTGCCGGCAACATAAAGCATCGGTGCCAGTGCGACCAGTCTGGCACCGATGCTAGTGCACAACAGTTGATCAGGCGGCTTTGTTTATTGCAGCGCGGTCTAAGCCAGCGCGTTGTTGCGACAACAGCGATTTGCCCAGCCATACCGCCGCCTGCTCCGGCTCGTGGGTTGACGCTTCCAACAACGGCGCGAACGCAAACTGTCGAAACAACGCCAGTGCGGCTTTTTGTTCATAAGGGACGCGCGCGAGCAAGCTTTGCAGGCCATGTTCGCGGGCAAGGTGCAGGGTTTGTGACAACAGAAACCGGCCGACGCCCTGGCCGCGACAACCGGGATCGACATGAAGCGCTACGGTCGCGGTGGTCTGACTGCGCGGTTGGCGTTGCCACGCGATGACGCCAACGACCCAGTCAAAGCGCTCGGCCTGCCACAGATAACACGGCCGCTGATGCGCGAGATGCTGCTGCAAGGGCCGCAGCAGCGCGGCAGGCAAGTGATCATCAGCAGGCCGAAAGTGATAGCGATCGGTCATGGTGTCGGCTCCTCGGCAAAGACGTGAAACAGACCATTGGCGACAACAGTCTCTCTGGTATTAGCAGCCAATGTGCCAAGTCTTTTGCTGGTGCAGCGCGAGCAGTTCTGGTGCAAACGCGGCAAAAACTGCCGAGTTGTCGCCGGCAATGGTGTTGCCGATAAGCGGGGCCCGGCAACAAAGCGGTGCAGCGATTGTCGGTGTGGGGCGCCGTTTCGGCGCAAACGCGTGTTGCCGCGGCTCAGCTGTGCAGCCGTTGCCGCGCCGCGAGCAAGAACGCTTCCAGCAGCGGTTGCGGATCGACCCAGTCCGGGTGGCCATGCTGCTGTTGGTACAGGTGAAATTCCGGGTGCCATTGCACTCCGACGCAGAATGGCAGTTCGCGGTGGCGCACCGCCTCGATGATGCCGTCGTCGGCCTGCATTTCAACCACCAGATCCTTGCCCAGCGATTTGATTGCCTGATGATGGATGCTGCTGATGCGGACCCGGTCGACGCCATACCACTGGCGGAACCAGCCGTCGGCACTGAGCTGGACCTCGTGCGAATGATGGTCATAGCGGTCAGTGACGTGGGGCTGCGCGTTCGGCACCATGGTCGCGATGTCCTGATACAACGAGCCGCCGAGCGCGACGTTCAAGAGCTGGCAGCCGCGGCAGATCGCCAGCACCGGTTTACGCGCTTCGAGAAACTCGTGCAGCAATTCCATCTCATAGGCATCGCGGACGGCATCACCGATCCAGTCCGGGTGCTGTGGTGATTCGCCATAGGCGCCGGGATTGACGTCGGCGCCGCCTTGCAGCACCAGTCCATCCAGATAGCGGGCGTAGTCGCGCAGCCGGATGTTGCTGGACAGGATCGGGCCATCGGTCAGCACGGTCGGGATCATGAACACCAGCACGTCGCGCGACATCACCCAATGAGCGACCGATTGCTCCAGGTATTGCAAGGTCTTGGTTCGGATGCCGGTGGCGCTCGGCTCTGGATGAAAAAGCCGGGCCGAGATGCCGATATGCAAGGGTCGCTGGCCCATGGAGGTCTCCGCGTCTGCCGTCGCCATGACCATGGGCCATCGCGGTCACTAAAAATTCCCTAATTCTTGTCTATTGTTACCACTTGGGCCAGCTGCTGGCGAAGGCCGCTGCTATCATCCGACCGGTTGGCGCCAGCGCCGTTTCCGGTGTGGTGCAGCAGCATTTACCAGAGAAGGAGCTCAGATCATGCGTCCCGTCATTGCCGTCTTCACGGCTGTCAGCACCCTCGTCATGGCAACCTCGGTTGCGGCCGCGCAGAACGGCGAGCGTTGGGAATACACCACCAAGATGCAGTCGGATCAGGCGCAAGGCTTTGCCATGCCAGCCATGACCATGCAGATGTGTCAGGAGCCGGGCTGGAAAAATCCGCCACAAGGCCAGCAGCAAGACGAAGAGTGCAAAGTCCGCGATTACCAAAAGAGCGGCAACACGATGAGCTGGCGCATCGAGTGCCCGCAAGGCAAGGGGCACGGCGAGATGACCTTGCAAGGCAATGACCGTTTTACCGGTTTCACCGAATTCACCACGGAAGACGGTCAGTTCCGGATGGACATGACCGGCCGCAAACTGGGCAGCTGTGACCCGAGCGTCGACCGCACCGTGGTCAACGGCATGAACGTGCCGAACGCGCAGGAAATCCAGCAGATGCAGGCCAACATGAACCAGCAGATGGAAATGGCCAATGCGCAAAGCTGTGCCAGCGCCATCTCGTCGATGCAGCTGATGATGTTCACCATGGACGGTTCGCCGTGCGCGAAACAAAAGCCGACATTTTGCAAACGGCTGCAAACGGGCGACGGCGCCATGATGGTGGTCAACCAGGATGCGTCGGGCGAAGCGCTGAATCAGGCCATTGAGTTCTGTGGCCTTGGCCGTGACAAGGTCATTGGCGCGGCCTGCAAGCAAGCCAAAGCCAGCAAGAATTGGGAGTTCCTGGCGCTGAACTGTCAGGCCGATGCCGATGAGCTGGCACAGAAACACTGTGCTGGTCGTGACTTCACCACGGTCTACGCCACCGAATACGGTTCCTTCTGCACCCAGTATGCTGCTGAACTGATGAGTGACGGTGGCAAGGTCGAGAAGAAAGAAGAATCGAGCGTCGAGAAAGGCGTCAAGGCGCTGAAAGACCTGATCAAGTGGTAAGCGCTTTGTTTGGCACCGCACATCGTCCGGGCCGCTGTTGTCAGCGGCCCGGATTTTTTTGGGCTGCTTTGTCGGTCTTGCTGCTTACGATCTGTAGCGAGGCTGTTGCCGGCGACGCGAACATCGAACCGACCAGCTCGACAACCGTCACGACGCTCACATCGGCACCTCTGACCAACCCTTACCCTCAGGTTGCGCGTGCCTACTATGTGCAGTTGAATGCCGAACCACTCTGGGGTCAGGCGCTCGGTACGCGTTTGCCGCCGGCCTCGCTGACCAAATTGATGACGGCCTTGCTGGCGCAGCAGCACGGTGAGCTGCAGCAAATGGTGACGGTAAGTGCGACGGCTGCTGCAATGACCGGTGCCCGACTGGGTTTGAAAGCCGGCCAGCAGATCAGCCGTCAGGATTTGCTGACCGCCATGCTGCTCGGTTCCGGCAACGATGCCTGTGTCGCCCTCGCCGAGAGCATCGCCGGCAGCGAAGCCGCCTTTGTGGCGCAGATGAATGCCGCCGCCGCCCGCTGGCACCTGTCGGATACCGCGTTTGCCAATGCCTGTGGTTTCGATGACGAGCAGCATTACAGCAGCGTTCGCGATCTGGTCCGGTTGACCGAAAACGTGTTGGCCGAGCCGGCACTGAAACGGCTGGTCGGGTTGTCCGAAGCGCGCATCACGGTGTCCGGCAAATCGCGCGTGGTCAAATCCAGCAATGCCCTGCTCGGCCGCCTGCCCGGTGCGATTGGCGTCAAAACCGGGTACACCAACAAAGCCGGCAAATGCATCATCGCGCTGACCGAACGCAACGGTGTGCAGGTGCTGGCGGTGTTTCTGAATGCGCCGGATCGCTGGTGGGATCTGGCGGCGATTATCGAACTGGCTTACCGGGAAGCGCGTCTACGTGCCAGCACTGCCACATGACACGGCGCTGACGCACGCCCGGATTGCCTGGTTCGGGTTGCCGGCGTTGCTGCTGCTGACCGTGCTGGCGTATGGCAACAGCTTTGCCGGCGTCTGGCAGTTTGATGATCACGCCGTGCTGCTTGCCGACCCGCGGGTGCAGTCGCTGGCTGCGTGGTGGCACTCACTGCCGCATTTGCGGCCAGTGTTCAAACTCAGCGTCGCGCTGCAACACCAGGTTGACGCTGGTCTGTTTGGCTTTCATCTGTTCAATCTTGTCCTGCATCTGGCCAACACCCTGCTGCTATTTCGTCTGCTGCGTGCGCTGCCGTTGCCGGCGTTGCGGAAATCCCCTGGGCTTGTTTTGTTGATCACGGCCGTCTTCGCGCTGCACCCGGCCCAAACGGAAGTGGTGACGTATCTGTCAGGCCGTTCGGTTGCGCTGGAAGCGTTCGGCTTGTTGCTGGCCTTGAATGTCTGGCAACGCTGGTTGAGCCAGGGTGGTCGAGCTCGTTTGCTGTGGTTGTTGCCCGCGCTGGGTATTGCACTTGGCAGTCGCGAAAGTGCGGTGATTGCTCCGCTCTGGCTGGCCTGGCTCTGGCACGACAATCGCGGTGGCTCGCGCCGGCTACTATGGCTGGCGCTTGTGGCCGCGACCGCGTTGCTCGTTGCCGTACTCATGCTGCCGCGCTATCGCGAACTGCTCTGGCTGGCGTTGCAATGGCAGGGCGTCGACCAATTATTGGCGGTGCAAACGCAGGCGATTGCGCACTTGTTTGCTGTTGCGCTGGGTGCGGCGCCGCTGAATGCCGACCCCGTGCTAACGGTGACGCCGCTCACCAGTGGCAGCGGCATGATCTGCGCGCTCGCTGTTTTCGTTTTGCTGGTGTTGGCATGGCGACATCGGCGTCAGCGCAGCCTGCTGTGGGTGGCGGTGTCGTGGCTGGTGCTGAGCTGGCTGCCGACCCATTCGGTGTTTGTCCGCTTCGATCCGGTCAATGACCGGCAGCTGTATCTGGCGCTACCGGGTATCGCGCTGCTGTTGTGCTGGTCGGTACTGGCCGTGGCAAATCTGTCGTTCGCAGCGGCCAATCGGTTTTCGCGAAAACGGTTCTCGCAAACCCCTTCGCCATCAACCCCAGCGTCACCCGAGCGATCGTCAGCAAAACTGCCATCAGCATGGCGTGGCTGGATGATGCCGCTGCTGGCAATTGCGCTGTCGTTGACGCTGGCAATGGCGACGCAAGCGCGCAACACCGTGTATCACAGTGAAATCCGCTTCTGGCAGGACGTTGTGACCAAGGCACCGAGCAATGCCCGTGGCTGGAACAATCTCGGCATCGCGTATCAACAGGCGGGGCGGTTGCCAGCAGCGGAGCAGGCCTTTGAACAAGCCCTGGCGCTACGGCCGGATTACCAGCGGGCTGCGGTCAACCTGCGCTTGCTGCGCCGGCAACAATCCCCTTCGCCATAAGCTGGGCTTCAATCAGTCGGACGAACGCCGTTGCTGAAGCTCGTTCGCTTGTGGGCAAGCTACTGGCGGTACCGGTGAGCTCTGCTACGCTTTGGCGCGGCCCGCACCGGCTTGGCCAAATTGGCGCACCAAAACGGCCAACTTCCTTGCCGCACGTCCATTTTGGTGCGCTGCTTGATGAGTTTTGGCCGTCTAGCCGTTTCTAATTCGCTGCCAGGTCCGATAGTCGGTTTCGGCCATCGGTGGCACAGGCTTTGCTTTTCTACGCCGCAACAGGGCCTGTGCCGGCCATTCTGGCGCGCCCGTTAACCCGTATTCCACAGGAGCCTTCCATGTCCGTCGCCAATGTCATGCAGATGATTCAGGAAAACGACGTCAAGTTCGTTGACCTGCGTTTCACCGATACCAAGGGCAAAGAGCAGCACGTCTCGATCCCGGCCAAGCTGTGCGACGAGTCGCTGTTCCAGGACGGCAAGATGTTCGACGGCTCCTCGATCACCGGCTGGAAAGGCATCAACGAGTCCGACATGATTTTGATGCCGGACCCGACCACCGCCGTGCTCGATCCGTTCACTGAAGACAGCACCCTGATCGTCCGTTGCGACATCGTTGATCCGGCCACCATGCAGGGCTACGACCGCGATCCGCGTTCGATCGCCAAGCGCGCCGAAGCCTGGCTGAAGAGCACCGGCATTGCCGACACCGCGCTGTTTGGCCCGGAGCCGGAATTCTTCATGTTCGATGACGTCAAGTTCTACAACAAGATGAACGGCTGCGGCTACGAGCTGGATTCGGACGAAGGCGCCTGGAACACCAACAAGAGCTTCGAAGGCGGCAACAAAGGCCACCGTCCGATGGTGAAAGGCGGTTACTTCCCGGTTGCGCCGGTTGACTCGGCACAAGACATCCGTTCGCAAATGTCGCTGGTCTGCGAGCAAATGGGCCTCGTGATCGAAGCGCACCACCATGAAGTGGCGACCGGTGGCCAGAACGAACTGGCCGCCAAGTTCAACACGCTGGTGAAGAAAGCCGACGAAGTGCAGATCATGAAGTACGCGATCCACAACGTCGCGCACGCCTACGGCAAAACCGTCACCTTCATGCCGAAGCCGATGGTTGGCGACAACGGCTCGGGCATGCACGTGCACCAGTCGCTGGCCAAGAACGGTCAGAACATTTTCGCTGGCAACAAATACGCCGGCCTGTCGGAAGAAGCGCTGTACTACATCGGCGGTATCATCAAGCACGCCCGCGCGCTGAACGCCATCACCAACGCTTCGACCAACAGCTACAAGCGTCTGGTCCCGGGCTTTGAAGCGCCGGTCATGCTGGCCTACTCGGCTCGTAACCGTTCGGCCTCGATTCGTATTCCGTACGTTGCCAGCGCCAAGGGCCGTCGCATTGAAGTGCGCTTCCCGGATCCGACTGCCAACCCGTACCTCGCCTTCGCCGCCATGATGATGGCCGGCGTCGACGGCATCATGAACAAGATCCACCCGGGCGATGCCGCCGACAAGGATCTGTACGATCTGCCGCCGGAAGAAGCGAAAGCCATCCCGACCGTGGCCCACTCGCTGGAAATGGCCTGCGATGCACTGGAAGCCGATCACGAGTTCCTGCTGCGTGGCGGCGTGTTCTCGAAAGATTTCATCGACAGCTACCTGGCAATCAAGCGCGCCGAAGCCAAGCGCGTCGCGATGGCCGTGCACCCGCTGGAAATGGAACTGTACTACTCGGTGTAATTGGCGTTCGCGTCAGCCCGCGTCTGATGGGTTCGAGGCAGTACCGCCGCAAAATGCGGCACCTGGCAAAGCCGCCCAAAAGGGGCGGCTTTGTTTTTGTATCGGCAGAATGGGGGCGGTCGCACAGGCCGGCGCGGTCGCCATGCAGTATTCTTGGTGCAATCGGCGTCTAAGGCGCTGCCCCTTCTACTCAGGACCGTTGCCATGCGCAAAACCGCTCCCGTGTTCTGCAGCCTGTTGCTGATCTTTGCCCTGCCCGGCCACGGCGCCGGCGAGCTGTACAAGTGCAAAGGCGAAAACGGCGAGACCGTGTTTTCCGACCAACCCTGCCCCGGTGGCGAAACACTGCCGATGCGGGAAACGCCGACGTATGCACCGCCCGCTGCGCCCAAGCTGCCGGTGGGTGAAAATGCCGCTGCCGCCAAAAAGAAGCCGGACCAAACCTATCAGGTGCAGATCACCGAGCCAACCGCCGATGCGGTGTTGCGTGACAACGAAGGCAAGGTGTCGGTTGCTGCGTCGATCCAACCTTCCCTCGACGAAGACCATCGGGTCCAGTTATTGCTGGATGGTTCAGTGGTGGGCTCAGCCGGGCGTGCCACAAGCTGGGAGATCAATGACGTAGAGCGCGGGGAGCACAACATCCGGGTGGAGGTGATCCATAAGGGTGGCAAGCTGCTTGGCTCGGCACAGAGCAAGTTCATGCTGTTCCGTGCCTCGGCCAACCAAAACCCAGATGGTGGAGGCAATTTGCAGGTAAGGGCGACCAGCAATGGCTATGTGCAACAGGTGCAATGGCCGCAGCCCCAGGATGCTCGCCAGCCTGGCGATCCGGCGCCGACCACGCCTACCAAGCCGGTCACGAGTGGTCCGCGCAAATAGTCATGGTGTATCGCACCATATCGGTGCGCCATTTTTGTGCAATACCTCGCTGCGCCGCTACAATGCGGCGCAGCGCGTTTGGGAATGTCCGTCATGCCTGAGACAGCCTCACCGATCGACAGCCTGCTCGACAGCCTGAGCACCGCCGTGCTGCAGCTGGACGCAGCGCGCCACATCGTGGCGGTCAACAGCGCTGCCGAACACCTGTTCGGCCACAGCCGGCGTCGGCTGCTGGCCTCTGATCTGGCGGTCTGGTTGCCAGCGCCGCATCCGCTGCTGGAGCTGCTGGTGCGGGTCCAGCAGGAACAGCGCACCTGCCACGGCCATGAGCTGCAATTGGATTTGCCGTTTGCGACCAGTGCCCGCATCGATGCGGTGGTATCGCCACTGGCCGATGGCTGGCTGCTGGAGCTGCGCCCGCTGGATGACAGCCAGCGGCGGCATATCGATACCGAGCGTGCACGCCAGCAGCAGGAATTGCATGAGCTGCTGCGTTCGCTGGCGCATGAAATCAAGAACCCACTGGCCGGTTTGCGTGGGGCGGCACAGTTGCTGGCCCGCGAATTGTCCGGGCCAGAGTCGACGGCGCTTACCGAATTCACCGATCTGATTCAGCGCGAAGCCGATCGCCTGCGGGCGCTGGTCGATCGTTTGTTGCTGCCGGCGCGGACGTTGACCAAGACGCCGCTGAACATTCATTCGGTGTTGGAACAGGTTTTGCAAATTGTTCGTCTGACCTTGCCCGACGGCGTGCAGCTGCAGCGCGATTACGACCCCAGCCTGCCGGATGTGTCTGCGAATGCCGATGCCTTGCACCAGATCCTGCTGAACTTGGTGCAGAACGCGGTGGATGCGGTGGCGACGCAAGGCGTGATCCGCTTGCGCACGCGTGCCGAACATGGCGTCACCATCGGCAACGTGCGCTGGAAGCTGGCGCTGCGGCTGGATGTGATTGACAACGGTCCCGGCATTCCGGCCGAACTGCGCGACCGGGTGTTCTTGCCACTGGTGACCGGCAAGCAGCACGGCACCGGCTTGGGGCTCAGCATTGCGCAGACCTTGGTGCAACAGCACGACGGTTTGTTGGAGTGCCAGAGCGTGCCCGGTCAGACGGTGTTTACTGTCTGGTTGCCGTGGCGTGAACCGGTGCGTCATGACGCGGCCAAACCGTGATTAACCTGTGCTGTCGCTGCCTGCGACAGCCACAACAGAAAGAGTGGCCATGACTGACAGCCAAACCGTTTTGATTCTGGATGACGACGACAGCATACGTTGGGTGCTTGACCGGGCGCTGCGCGCCGCGGGCTACCAAACCCGGGTTTGCGCGGACGTCCCGGAAGCGCGAACCGTGCTGGCTCGCGAGCCGGTGCAGCTGGTGCTGTCGGACATTCGCATGCCAGGCGGTGACGGCGTGGCGTTTCTGCGTGAAATCAAAGCGAGTCACAGCCAGCTGCCGGTCGTGTTAATCACGGCCCATGCCGATCTGTCGAGTGCGGTGCAATCGTTTGATTCCGGTGCATTCGAGTTTGTCGCCAAACCGTTTGATATTGATGAGCTGCTCGCCATCGTCACCCGCGCCTTGCAGCAGTCACAACCGCAAGCGCTTGCGCCGGCGAAAACCGAAAAAGCCGATTTGATTGGTCGCTCGCCGGCGATGCAGCAGGTTTTTCGCGCCATCGGCCGGCTCGCCCGCACCAAGTTCACGGTGTTGTTGATCGGCGAGTCCGGCACCGGCAAAGAGCGTGTTGCCCAGGCCTTGCACGATCACAGTCCGCGTGCTGGCAAACCGTTTGTGGCCTTGAACATGGCAGCCATTCCGCAAGAGCTGATCGAGTCGGAACTGTTCGGTTACGAAAAAGGCGCGTTTACCGGCGCCGTTAACCGGACCGCTGGTCGCTTTGAGCAAGCGGAAGGTGGCACCCTTTTTCTCGATGAAATCGGCGACATGCCGCTTCCGGCACAAACGCGCTTGCTGCGGGTGCTGTCAGACGGTGGCTATTTCCGCGTCGGCGGCAAGGAGTTGCTGCAATCCGATGTTCGCGTCATCGCTGCCACGCATCAGGATCTGCAGGCCCTGGTCAAGGCGGGCCGGTTCCGGGAAGATCTGTTCCATCGTCTGAATGTTGTGCGTATTGATTTGCCGCCGCTGCGTGCGCGTGCCGAAGACATTGATCTTCTGGCCGAAAATTTTCTCCAGCAAGCCGCAGCCGAAGCGAGTTTGCCGCGCAAGTATCTGAGCAAGGACACACTCAGTGCACTGCGTCAACTGAGCTGGCCCGGCAATGTCCGACAGCTGGAAAACCTGTGTCGCTATTTGACCGTGATGGCGCCATCCGAGCAGATCGAACCGAGCGACCTGCCCGGTGATGTCGGTCAGGATGCCGAAGCCGTGGCATCACCACGGCTCGCCACCGAGCCGTGGCAACTGACGCTGCGCAACGAGATCCTGACCGCCGCCCGAGCGCAAGACGCACAGCAAGTGCAGGCCCTCGCCGCCAAGCTCGAGCACCTGCTCGTTGAAACCGTGCTCGACGCCACCAACGGCCATCGTCAGGACGCCGCGCATCTGCT
>DASUEK010000284.1:0-3794 GCA_036275115.1 Permianibacter sp.
ACGCACCTGCTGGCGTTCGAGCGCATCGACCGCACAGGCCACCGCGAGATAGGTCTTGCCGGTACCGGCCGGGCCGATACCGAAACTGATGTCGTGATGGCGGATATTGTCGATGTACTCGGCCTGGGCCCGGTTGCGCGATTTGATCGGGCCGCGTTTGGTAAAGACGGTGAAGTCTTCGCCACGACCACGTTCGTCACGGCTGTCGCCGGCACGCTCATCGCGCACCCGGTACTGCTGCAGCAGCAAGTGCAGATCAGCGCGCGAAATGGCGGTCGCGGTTTCGCTCAGTTCAAACAGGCTTTGCACGACATCGGCCGCCGCTTCGGCGTGCTCGCGCTCGCCGATGATGCGGAACTGGTTCGAGCGATTGTTGATCTCGACGCCAAGCCTGCGCTCGATCTGGCGCAGGTTTTCATCGAGCTGACCGGCAACCGCCGCAAGCCGCTCGTTGTCGAGCGGCTCGAGGGTGAAATCGAGCGTGTAGAGCGAGCTCAAGCGGCCACCACCTTGTCGATCAGTTCCCCGCGCAGGCTGTTGGTCAGTGCCTGGGTGATGCGCACGGTGACAAACTCACCAATGAGCGCTTTCGGTCCGGCGAAGTTGACCAGCCGGTTGTTCTCGGTGCGACCGCAGAGTTCATCCGGGTTCTTGGTGGCCGGCCGCTCAACCAGAATGATCTGCTCGGTACCGACCATTTTGCGGGCAAAATCCTGCGCCTGCTGGTTCAACCGGTGTTGCAGCAATTGCAGCCGTTGCAGCTTGCGCTCTTCCGGCGTGTCATCGGCAAGATCCGCCGCCGGCGTACCGGGCCGGGCGCTGTAGACAAAACTGAACGACACGTCGTAGTTCATTTCAGCAACCAGCTTCATCGTCGCCTCAAAATCGGCTTCAGTTTCGCCGGGGAAACCGATGATGAGATCGGTCGACAGGCTGAGGTCCGGGCGAATCGCCCGCAACTTGCGCACTTTCGACTTGTATTCGAGCACAGTGTGGCCGCGCTTCATCGCCGCCAGAATGCGATCGGAACCGCTCTGAATCGGCAGGTGCAGGTGCGACACCAGCTTCGGCACCCGGCCGTAAACCTCGATCAGACGCTCGGAAAACTCGACCGGGTGCGAGGTGGTGAACCGGATGCGGCCAATCTGCGGAATCGACGCCGTCAGCTCGATGAGCTCGGCCAAATCGGCTTCACCGCCGTCGTGCTTGGCACCGCGATAGGCGTTGACGTTCTGACCGAGGAAATTGATTTCGCGCACGCCGCGCTCGACCAAGCCGACCACTTCCGCCAGCACATCATCGAGCGGCCGCGACACTTCCGGGCCGCGGGTGTACGGCACCACGCAGAAGGTGCAGTACTTGTTGCAGCCTTCCATGATCGACACGTAAGCACTCGGGCCGTCCACACTCGGTTCCGGCAACCGATCGAATTTTTCGATTTCCGGGAAGGAGATGTCGATGGCCGGGATGTGCTGGCTCTGCACCTGCTCGATCATCGCCGGCAGCCGGTGCAGCGTTTGCGGACCGAACACCATGTCGACATACGGCGCGCGCTTGCGGATGTTCTCGCCTTCCTGCGACGCCACGCAGCCGCCGACGCCAATCAACAACCCCGGCTTCTTGACTTTCAGCTCGCGCCATTCGCCGAGTTGCGAAAACACTTTTTCCTGGGCTTTTTCCCGGATAGAACAGGTATTCAGCAGGATCACATCGGCGTCTGCCGGGTTATCGGTCGGCACCAATCCCTGGGCGTCCTTGAGCAAGTCTGCCATGCGCGACGAGTCGTACTCGTTCATCTGGCAGCCCCACGTCTTGATGAACAGCTTGCGCGGGGAAGAAGGCTTGTCGGCGGGTTGGCTCATACGGCGAATCGGGTACCGGAAAAAAGGGCGGCGATTTTACCACCAGCGCACCCGCTGTGGCCGGCCGATTACCGGGCCGCCCGGCAAAATCGGCACGGCGGTACCGCCCGGCAGCTCAGCGCGACCCGATCGGGTCCAGCGCCATGGCCTGTTCCGAGACCATTTCGGCCAGCGCCCGCTCGGCGCTGCGCCGGACCAGCTCGCCGGCAACGTCGCGGAAGGCTTTCTTGATCAGCGCGGCTTTCTTCAGGTCGTGATCATCGGTGAACGGTAAGGCGTTGAGCTCGTCCAGCAGCTTGGCGCTGCGCTGATCGAGCCAGACTTGCATCGTAGACATGGGCCACTCCCTTCAAAGGCCGGCGGCAAGACGGTGAACCGTCGTCGCGGCCCTGATAGGAAGGTAGTCACTCACTCCTCATCCGGCAATGTCGAACTGGTACCTGCGCACAGGGCGCTCGACGCGCTAAGCTGCCGGCATGAACTACCTCGCCCACTGCTGCCTGGTGCCGCCGACTGCGCAAGCGCTGGCCGGCGCGCTGCTCGGCGATCTGATCCACGGCCCGGACCTGTCCGGCCTGCCGGCCGAGGTCGCCCGCTCGATCCGGCTGCACCGCGCCATCGATCGCTACACCGATAATCACCCCGACGTCATCGCCGCCAAGAACCTGCTGCAGCCGCCGCTGCGCCGGTACGCCGGCATCATCGTCGACGTGGCGTTTGATCATCTGCTGAGCCGCGCCTTCAGACACTGGCATCCGGCCCAGCCACTGCCTGAACTTGCCCAAGCGGTGTACGCGGCGATTGCCGAATACCGGCTGCTGGCGCCGGAGAAAAACCGGCTTCGGCTCGATTACATCGCGAGTCATCGACTGCTGGAGAAATACGGCCAGCCGGCGGCGATCAGCAAAGCCCTGACCGGCATCGGCAGCCGGTTCAAACGCGACAATCCATTGGCCGACGCCGGTCCGGTGGCGATTGCTCTGCTGCCGGCGTGGCAGCCCATGTTTGAACAGTTTTATCCGGCGCTGGTGCAGTTTGCCGCGGCACAGTGGCAGCAGCTGGCAAGCACTGAACTCAGCGCAAATACGGTGTAAGCAACTGCAGCAGGCGCGCCAGACTGCCGCGCAGACGGTTCAATTCGGCCAGCGCCAACGCGCCGACTCTTGCGCGTGCAGCGGGCTCGGCCCAGGCCAGCCAACAGGCGGCGAGCGCGTCGGCGTCCGCGACTTCCTGCATGGCACCGGCGCGGCGAAAGCGCCGGCTCTGGGCCGCGAAATTGAACGTGTGCGGCCCCTGCACAATCGGCAGCGCCAACGCCGCCGGCTCGAGCAAATTGTGGCCACCGCGTGGCACCAGCGAGCCGCCGACAAACGCCGCATCGGCTGCCGCGTAAAACGCCATCAGTTCGCCCATGCTGTCGCCGAGCAAGACGTCGCTTTGCTCGCTGACATCGTTGCGGCTTCGCCGCGCCAGCGCAAACCCACGCGCGGCGATCAAGGCCGCAACCGCATCAAACCGTTCCGGATGCCGTGGCACCAGAATCAGCGCCGCCTCCGGTTGCGTGCGACGCAGTGTGGCAAATGCATCGAGCACCAATTCATCTTCACCGGCGTGCGTGCTGGCAGCGATCACGACATAGCGGCGATGGGCAACGCCGGCTTCCAGCTGCGCCCGCAGCAACGCGCCAAGTTCGCGCTGGCTATCGCTGACGGTCACATCGGTCTTGATGCTGCCGGTGACGACAACATTCTCCACGGCGATACCGAGCCGGGCAAAACGGCGGGCATCGCTGCGTTCCTGCGCGGCAATCACGCTCAGATCCGCGAGCATGCCCCGGGTCAGCGTGCCGACCCGGGCATAGCCGCGCGCCGAGCGTTTCGACAAGCGGGCGTTGACCAGCACCACCGGCACTTGCGCCGCGCGGCAACCGGC
>DASUEK010000285.1:0-4924 GCA_036275115.1 Permianibacter sp.
CGCGGACAGACTGGTGACCAGTTCCCGTGCCCGTTGCAACACAGTGGCGCGGGCGGCGTAATCGGCAGTGGCGGGCAACGCCAGTTCAGCGTGACCATCAAGCAGCGTTTGCAACGGCTCGGGTGCGACAAAACGCACCGAATCGGCCGCTGCGCTGTTCACCAACAGCAACAGGCCGACTGCCCACCAGCGGTTACCGCGCGCCAACGTTTGTCACCACAACCACCGTCACAATGCGACCCAGCATAACATGCCGGCGCGACGCGCCGGCGCGGTGCAGACAGCAACAGCGCTTGCATCGTGCCGGTGCACACCGACAAGCAAACCACGCTGCCCGCACCGCACAGTCGCCAGCAACTGACGATATGCCGGGCCGTTATCCACGGCACTGCCTTTGCAGGTCAAGATGACGAGTCCTTCTTTTGCAAACCGTGGGAGTTGCCACCAGATGGTTGCCATGCACAGTCAACGCCGGATGCTCAACGATGAAGTGCATGCCCGGCCCAATTTACCGGTGACCACGCCGGCGCGGGTGATCAGCTTTGCGCTGCTGCATCACGGCCAGCTCGACGCACAACGGCAGGCACTGGCGGCGCTACTGCAACACTGGCAGTGCCGCGCCGCAGCCGCTGACTGCAGCCACCACGTCGCCTGCGTCGGCGATGTCACCCTGCGCTGGGCGCTGCACACCGAATTTGTCCGCTATACCCTGCTCAAGCCAGAGCACGCTGTCGGCTTCGATGACCGGCTCTGGCAACAGTTCCCGCGCGGCTGGTGGCAGACCTTGCCGGGCGAACTGCTGATGGCGAGCCAGCTGCTGGTGATCGACGAAACCGGCGACAACGCCACCGCGCTCGCGCATCGGCACAGCTGGTTTCAGGAAGAGGAATGGGTGGGCGCGGAATTGGCGCTCGGCAAAGCGTTGGCGCTGACCGATCTGCGGCTGTACCCGGAACCGCTGGTGCCGGGTGGAGCCAGCCGCATGGTGCTGATCAACCGCTCCATGCGCGCCGGTCAAACCGGTCGGATGGTGCAGCGGCTGTTCGAGATCGAAACCTACCGGATGCTGGCACTGCTCGCCTTGCCCATCGCCAAACAGCAGATGCAGCAAATCGATCACATCCGGCACCAGCTCAATGCCATCACCGAGCAATTGCTCGAACGCGATGACGACCGGCATACGCTGCAACAATTGTCAGCATTGTCGGCGCAGGCCGAGGCCTTGATCGGTGACAGCCAATACCGGTTTTCGGCGGCCCGTGCCTATCACGCACTGGTCGCCCGCCGCATCGAAGAGCTGCGCGAGCAACGGCTGGAAGGCATTCAACCGTTCTCGGAATTCCTGCAGCGCCGTTTGCTGCCGGCGCTCGACACCTGCGAGACCGTCAGCCAACGACAGGAGCGGCTGAACGCGCGCTTGCAACGCGCCACTGCGCTGTTGCGTACCCGGGTCGAAATCACCCGGGAAGAACAGAACCAGCAACTGCTGAGCTCAATGAATACGCGCGCGGAACTGCAACTGCGTTTGCAGCAAACGGTTGAGGGTTTGTCGGTGCTGGTGCTGACCTATTACGCCAGCGGCCTGCTCGGCTATGGTTTGAAAGCGCTGAACGCCACTGGCATCGCGCTGCCGGTCGATTTGATTGTTGGTGGGTCGGTACCGTTGATGCTGGTCGGCGCGCTGCTGGTGACGCGGCGCATTCGGCGCAGAAACGCCCCACCTGCGATGACAGAGCAATGATTCGTCAAACAACGCCGCGCATCGATCAGCTACCGGTCAGCGCCGATAGGTTGCGCAACAACAGCACGAAGCCGGCGGTCAGTGACTGTGCCATCACGGCGTACAGCACATAATAGGTCGCGATGACGATGGTGACGGTGGGATAGATGACCCGATCTTTGTAGAGACCGGAAATGCCGGCAGATACGCCAACACCGATTGCCAGCACGGCAACGATGAAGAATTCCACGACATCACCCTCGTTGAATTATCTGGCGACGTTCGGCGCGGCGTAACCATCACGGTTTGATCGCGGCAAGCGCGACGTTGCCATGTGCCTGAGCTATTGGGTCGCCATATTGGCTCGCCCCAACCGGCGCAAGCGCGTTGCGATAGCGGCGCGACGAGTACCGAATAACGCGCGGCACTCGCCGTCGGTTGCGCCTGACCGCTCAGAGCCTACTCCGCAGTGAGACTGTCGCGTTTGATGGCCACGCCATGCAAGACCACCACTTCAAGCGCATTCCAGGCCGTAACCGTTTGCAAGGGGTTGCTGCGCAATAGCAGCAGGTTGGCAATCTTGCCCTTTTCGACGGTACCGTAGTCAGTTGCCAGACCAAACTGCTTGGCATTGTTGATGGTGCCAGCGCGCAACACGGCATCGAGCGAGACACCGGCTTCGGCCATCGCCCGCAGTTCCTGATAGGTGTTCAGACCCGGCTGGTTGCTGTACACCGGCGCCGATGGCGTGTCGCTCGCAAGCAGTAGCGGGTGACCTTTGTCATGCAGTGCCTTGGTGACGCGCGCGCCTTGTTCGTAAACGGTTTTCTGGATGGCGCGAATGCGGGCATCATCATTGCCGAAAAATTCGCTGCGCAGTTCGCGCTCGAAGAATTTGCCGTCGTCGCTGCGGTAGAACGCCATCAATGACGCCGGCGTGACTTTCGCAAGCTGCGGATCGCTCAGCGTGTCCGGGTAGAACAGTTCACGAATGCCGCCCATCACGCGCAGCGTCGGCTGGTAACCGATACCTTGCGCTTTAACGCGATTGAGCAGTGCGTCGATATCGGCGGGCAGGCCGGGCGCGCCGTGGTGCTGACCCCAGTTCCACAGGCCGTGGGCGATGACATCGACTTCGCCGTCAACCGCGATTTGCTGCATATCGAACGCATTGGCATGGCCGACGACAAGCAGACCGGCTTTGTGGGCCGCCGCGCGCACCCGCGCCATCGTTTTCGGTTTCAGCAGCGGCATGTGGTGCGCGTCGCCAAAACCGTCTTCGATGAAAATTTTCACGCAGCGAGCGCCGCTGGCGGCGATGCGCGCGACCACCGCTTCCGGCGTGTGCTGGGCCGGGTCGACACCGGCCGGGATCGGGTCCGGATTTTCCGGCTCGTGAATGAATTCCGGAATGATGCTGTGCACCTTGTCGCCGATGACAAAGCGTGGATAACCGTTCAGCACCGAGGCGGCGCCGCAGCGGAACAAGTCCGGTTTCAGCGGCTGGGCGTTGTAGGACGCGATGCCATCAGCAAAACCGGCCGGGTCGAGTACTTGCGTCACGCCGTGATAGAGATAGCTGCGCGGTTGTTGGCGGTGGTAGTCGGCAGCCAGTTGGTCCAGCCCCGGCGATTTGACACCAAACGGTAGACCGGCCGGCAGGCTCAGATGCACGTGACTGTCCATCAGGCCGGGGGTCAGGTAGCGGCCTTCGCCGTTCAGGCGCGGCGTATCGGCCGGCACGCTGATCGGTTTGTCGGCGATGGCGACGATACGGCCGTCGCGGATATGCACCCACTGAGCAGCGGCTGGCACGCTGCGCTCAGGTGAGATGACGGTGACGTTTTCGATCAGCAGGTCGCTGGCGCTGGACGGGTTGGCGACGGCACCAGCGAGACCAAGGCTAATGGCCAGCAAGGAACGGTTGAGGGCGCGCTGAACGCGGCGGGTAAGTTGGTGCATGACAGGCCTCTTGGGGTTGGCGAGCCTTCGTCGACAGACGCGTCGACGGGGGCTCGCAGAAAACACCAGCGCAGTCTTGCCGGGCCCGGACAAAACCGCCTGAAGACCGCAAAAGCCTTTCTTGAAGAATTTCTAAAGGCGCTAGAATCAAGCACTTACTGGCAGCACATGGACTTGCCCAGCCTTGAATCCCGCCACGACCTCCCCCGCTCCGACCGCCCGCTGGCAACTTGGCGACTGGCTGATCGAGCCGGCCCGCAACAGCCTGCGCCCGCTGGTGGACGGTGAGGCCGGCGAGCGGACGCTGGAGCCACGGATCATGGCGGTGCTGGAGCTGCTGCTGCGGCAGAGTCACGAAACTGGTGGCGCACCGGTCAGCGATGAGCTGCTGCTGGCCGAGGTCTGGCCCGGCATCGCGGTCAGCGACGCTTCGGTCTACCAAGCCATCGCCCAGCTGCGCAAAGCGCTCGGTGACAGCGGCAAGCCGTACCGCTATGTCGGCCGGGTATCGGGCAAGGGCTATGTCTTGTTGCAGGAGCCAGTGCTGCAACTGCCCGTATTGCAGGAGCCTGTCTCGGCGGCGACCGAACCATCAGCAGCGCCTGCTGAGCTAGCCGCCGTTGTTTCGCCGACCGCTCTGGGCAAACCTGCACCGCGAAAAGCGATGCCTTGGTTATGGACGCTAGCAGCACTCGCCGTTGCTGCCGGCGCGCTCTGGTGGGCACTGCAATCGCCGCCATCACCTGCGGTGTCAATTGTACCGGCACCACAAATTTCCACTGTCATCGCCGGCACCGATCCCGGCGCAAAACCCAATTCACCGGGCTGGGACGATTACCTGCAAGGTCGCTGGCTCTGGCAGCAACGCAAGCCGGATTCGCTGCTAGAAGCCGCCGAGTATTTCCGCGCTGCCACAGAAAAAGACCCACAACTTGCACTCGCCTATGTCGGCCTTTGCGATGTCTTTCATTTCCAGCATTTGTACGGCGACTGGCCGCTCAGCAAAGTGCTGGCGCAATGCGAGCCGCTACTGCGCGAAGCGCTGCAACGCGAACCGGAACTGGGTTCGGCGCTGGCCAGTTTCGGTTTGCTGAAACTGACCCAGAACGAACTCGATGCTGCCGACACCTTTCTCGATCGTGCGCTCACCCGCGAACCGAACAACGCCATGGCCTGGCTATGGAGCGGCCAGATCCGGCAGCGCCGCGGTGACTTTGCCGCCGCCATTGAACGCATGCAGCG
>DASUEK010000286.1:0-4382 GCA_036275115.1 Permianibacter sp.
CAGCTCAGCCTGCGCCAAGGCGTGCTGCGGGTGATCGGCAAGGGCAACAAGGAGCGACTGGTGCCAATGGGCGAGGAAGCGATTGCGTGGTTGACGCGCTATCTCGAACAGGCCCGGCCGGATCTGCTGGAGGGGCAGCCAGCCGAGGCGGTGTTTGTTTCGCGACGTGGCGCCGCGTTGACCCGACAGGCGTTCTGGTACCGTATCAAGCATTACGCCCGGCTGGCCGGGTTGCGCAGCAGCTTGTCGCCGCACAGCCTGCGCCATGCCTTTGCCACGCACCTGCTGAATCACGGCGCGGATTTGCGCAGTTTGCAGCTGTTGCTCGGTCATAGTGACCTGGGTACCACCCAGATTTATACTTTCGTGGCCCGTGAGCGGCTCAAAGCCCTGCATGAACGGCATCACCCGCGCGGTTGATTCGGGTGTAACTTTCGAGGTTCGCCACAGTCCAACTGTGATGCCTCGCTCAACTGGAGTTTGTGATGAATTTTCGACTTGCCGCCGCCGTGCTGCTGATCTGCTCGCCACTGCTGCATGCCGCTGAGAAAGCTGCCACCAAGAATCTGGTGCAGCAGGTCTCCGTTGAGGAACGGCTCAAGAGCCAGCTGGAAGCCAAGTTTCCGGATATCGGTGTCGACATGGTGCGCAAGTCGGCCTATCCGGGCCTGTATGAAGCCGCGATGGGTGACGATGTTGTATACGTTTCGCCGGACGGCAAGTTCCTGATTTTCGGCGGCACCATGCTTGGCATTGAGGCGCAACCGGTCAACCTGACCCAGATCAGCAAGGCCGAATTCGACGCCCAGAAAGCGCCGATCCGCGCAGCCGAGCTCGCCAAGCTCGACAAGAACACCATGCTGACCTTTGCCGCCGCCAATGAAAAATACGAAATCAATGTCTTCACCGACATCGATTGCGGCTATTGTCAGAAGCTGCACAAAGATGTGCCGGCGCTGAACCAGATGGGGATCACGGTGCATTATCTGGCTTATCCGCGCGCCGGATTGAACACGCCGTCGCACCAGAAACTCGTCAACGTATGGTGTGCCGATGATCCGCAGAAGGCGATGACCGCGGCCAAAAACCGGCAAGCCGTGCCGCAAAAGACTTGCAAGAACGGCTTGGAAAAACATATGGAGCTGGTACGCAAATTCGGTCTCAGCGGTACTCCCGCGATTGTGCTGAATGACGGCACCTTGATTGGCGGTTACCTGCCGCCGCAGCAGTTGCTGGCGGCATTGCAGCAGAGCCAATCGGCTCCGGCACAAAAGAAAGTCGGTGCGGTCAACTGATTCCGCTGTCGCGACGTTTGCCTGAAAAGAAAAAGGCGGCTTTAGCCGCCTTTTTCTTTGGTCGCTGCGCCGTCACAATGCCGATGAATCCGCTGCGCAAAAAAACGATATGAGCGTTTACGGGAACAGCGCCGCCAACACCTTGCGTTCCTCTGACGCCAACACCACATAGGTATGACAGGCGGCGCGGGTGTCCATGATGTCGAGTGTGCGCCGGGCGCGTTGCGCCGTGGCCAGCCATTGCACATTCGGCAATTGATGACGCGTGCCGCAGCCGAGCAACAGCACTTCCGCTTCGCTCGCACACCAGCGTTCGATATCGGTCACCGAGAGCGCGGCAAAGCTGGCGGGCAGCACGCCGGTTTCCAGCCGGCCGGGCGACAACAGCACCGGCTCGCTGTACCATGTGTCATTGATGCGGATACGGCCGGGTTCGTAGGCACGGACGATAAAATCAGTGGCGCCGTTGTCGAGGGAAAGTTGCATGCGAATAACCTTGATAAAAATGGTGTCAAGCGCGGTACAGGTGAGCACGCCGGATGCCGGCAAGCAGCGACCTGAGCTGACCGGCGCTAGTGTCGCATTCGGTGACGTTGACCAGCAAGTTGAACGGGCATGATCGAACAGGTTTCAGTATGGGTGCCAGGTTTGTTGGCACCGCTTCGGCAGGGCGAAAGCCGGCATCCCGTCAGCGTCGTCGACCGTAGCGATTTGCGGGCGCTGTTTGCGCTGGCGTGTCGGCGCCAGCCCGCTGCGCTGGCCGCGCATTTGGCGCAGTATGTCGGCAGTGTCGAGGCGGACGACGCGGCGGCGGTTGCCGCCGCATTGCGCTTGCCATCGGCGCCGGCGTGGCTGTTCGCGGCACCGGTCTGGCTGCGGCCTGAACATGCCGGCATTTATCTGCTCGGCTCGCGGCCCTTGCAGATGAATGCGGATGACGCCGCCACGTGTTGTGCCGAACTCAATGCCTGGTTGCGTCAGGATGCGATGCAGCTATACCCGGTCACGCCGTCGCGTTGGTTGCTCGCGTTACCCGAAGCGCCGACCGTGCAATGGACCGCGTTGGCCGATGCGATTGGCTGCGACTTGCGCCATGTCGCGCCACAAGGCGAGGGCAGTCTGCGCTGGCAGTCGCGGCTCACCGAATGGCAAATGCTGCTGAACCAAAGCCCGTTCAATCAGGCGCGGCAGCAGCGTGGCGTACCGCCGATTCATTCGCTCTGGTTGTGGGGCAAACCGTCTTCGTCATCGCTGAACACGGCGGCTGATACCGCGTTGGCGGTCATGGCGGCCGATTCCCTGCTGGCGCGTACCCAAAATTCCCAGCCTTTGCCGCAGCTGCTGCAACAGGCACCGCAACATGGGCAGCAATCGATCACCGTTATCGATGAGCGCTTGCATGATGCGTTTGTGCACGGCGACATCGCCGGCTATCAGCAGGCGTATGCGCAGGTCTGGCAGGAAACGCTGATGCCGCTGTTGACCGGATTGCAGGCAAAGCAGATCGGCCGTCTGCATCTGTACCCGGATGACGGTTTTGCCTATCAGTTGCAACGGAAGCCGTTCTGGCAGTTCTGGCAACGCGCACCGCTGCCGGCCTTGTTGCAGGGATCCTGAGTCATGCACGCTTCACCGATCTTGCGCGTGCGTGAACCGCAGCCGATTGCGACGGAGCTGGCTTCACTGCCACCGCTGCTGGCGCGCGTTTATGCCAATCGCGGCGTGACGGCGCTGGCCGAAATCGACACGCGCTTGCAGGCCCTGTATCCGCCTAACTTGCTGGCGCAAAGCGATCGCGCCGCTGAGCTTTTGGTCGCCGCGATTCGGCAACAGAAACGCATCGTCATCGTCGGCGATTTCGATGCCGACGGCGCCACCAGCAGTGCACTTGCCGTGCTCGGTTTGCGGGCGCTCGGCGCCGAGAACGTCAGTTTCCGGGTGCCGGATCGCTTCCGTTACGGTTACGGTCTGACGCCACCCATTGTCGACGAAGTGATCGCCGACGGTGCGGAGCTCATTGTCACGGTCGACAACGGCATTGCTTCGCTGGAAGGCGTTGCGTGCGCCAATGCCAAAGGCGTGCCGGTGCTGGTGACCGATCACCATTTGCCGGGCGAGCATTTGCCGGACGCTGCCGCCATCGTCAACCCGAATGCCCCAGGCTGCGGTTTTCCCAGCAAGGCGCTCGCCGGCGTCGGCGTGATGTTTTACGTGCTGCTCGCCACCCGGGCGCGCATGCGCGAGCTCGGCCTGCCCGGTGGCGAGGTCAATCTGGCGCAGTTTCTCGATCTGGTTGCGCTCGGTTCAGTTGCCGATGTCGTACCGCTCGATCGCAACAACCGCATTCTGGTCAGCCAGGGCTTGCAGCGCATTCGCGCCGGTCAATGCCGGCCCGGCATTCGCGCCTTGCTGATGATCGCCAAACGTGAACGCGAGCATCTGGTCGCCAGCGATCTCGGTTTTTCCATTGGACCGCGCTTGAATGCCGCCGGTCGGCTTGATGACATGAGCCTCGGCATCAACTGCCTGCTGGCCGAATCGGATCGCGAGGCGATGACGCTTGCCGCCGAGCTTGATGCGCTCAATCATGAACGGCGCGAAATCGAAGACGACATGCTCGCCACCGCCGAACAACAATTGCTGCGCCGCCTGCGCGAGCAAACGCAATTGCCGTCTGCGCTGTGCCTGTTTGACGACAGTTGGCATCAGGGCGTGATCGGCATTCTGGCCGGGCGTTTGAAAGATCGCTGCCACCGGCCGGCGATTTGCCTTGCCGATGCCGGTGACGGTCTGCTGAAAGGCTCCGGCCGTTCGATTCCCGGCGTGCACCTGCGCGATGTGCTCGCGACCATCGCCAACCAGCACCCGGATCTGTTGAGCAAATTCGGTGGCCATGCCATGGCGGCAGGACTGACGCTGAAGCGCGATCAGCTGGCGTTATTCGCCGAACAATTTGCCGCCGAAGTCGGCCGTCAGCTGGGCCCGGTGCCGCCGGAGCGCGAGATCTGGAGCGACGGCGAATTGCCCGCCGACAGCTTTGACTACGATCTGGCGCTGCAGCTGCGCAATGCCGGCCCGTGGGGCCAG
>DASUEK010000287.1:0-5452 GCA_036275115.1 Permianibacter sp.
TGCAGGTTTCATTGTTGCCATTCAGATACGGCCGGCAGTCATAGGTCGAAGTGGTCGGTGCCGCGCCGTAGCGCACGTACATGTCAGCATCGCCGCTGCCACCGGACAGTCTGAAATTCAAACCGGAGGAGCCGGGCGGGACGGTCATCGTGAAGACAATCTGGCTGCCGCTCGCGCCGCTCAAACCAATCTTCGGTACCGCTTTTTCCAGCACGGTGCCAACCGGCGGCTGGGTGCCGTTGATCTGATCGTTGATCCAGCTGACATAGTTCAGCACCTTGGCATACACGCCGTACTTGTTCGGCCGCGCGCAGCCTTCGCCCCAGCTGACCACGCCGGCCTGATAGTCGGCGCCGGCGTAAGTGAACATCAGCGGACCACCGCTGTCACCCTGGCAGGAATCCTTGCCACCGGCGGCATAGCCAGCGCACATCATGTTGTTGGTGATCTGGCCGTTGTAGGCGATGGACGCGTTGCAGGTGGCATTCGACACCACCGGCACATCCACTTCACGCAGGTTGCTTGGGATCGACCCGCCTTCTGTGGTCGTGCCCCAACCGAGCACAGTGACGATATCGCCGGGCGCTGCCGCTTCGTTGATCAGATCGGCATCCGGCAATTGCATCAAGGTCAGGCCCAGCGTCACCGGCGTGCTCAGCTTCAGCAGCGCGATGTCATGATCGCTGGTGCTGTCGTTGTAGCTCGGGTGCACGATGATCTGCGACACCGCAATGCGCTGGCCACCGCTGCCATTCCAGGCATGACGACCAACGACGGCGTACAAACCGGACGTGCTGCTGCCATCGACGCAGTGCGCGGCCGTCAGCACCCAATCGTTCTTGATCAAACTGCCACCGCAGAAATGGCTGCTGCGTTGCAAGGACACCATCCACGGCCGCGAACCGGGTACCGATTCTTCGCCACCGACGATATACGGGCGAATGGGACCGTCTTGTTGCGACGGTGTGCTGGCAATGCTCGCCGAGTTTTGCACCGGTGCGACATCGGCAGCAGCAATAGACCACGACCACAGCGCGCTGCTTGCCAAGGCAAGCAAAGTGAGTTTTCGAATCATGCGAAAAGATCTCCTAAGCGTGAACGTAGACTAGGAGGCTCTCAGGACAGCAGGACGGGAGAACGCCTGACGGCACTACAGAAAATGACAACGATTTTTGTATCGTCAGGTAGCGTTTTGTTTTGCTTTTGTAGTGATCAAAACAACGCCAACCCAACGGGCGTTGTTACGCTAAACAAAAATGTCATCTTCAACAAGCGCACGCAAACAGCTCCAGCAGATCGTGTGCTGCCGATCGCGTTCCCGGCGCGTTGCCGATAGCGCGCATAAGGCGGTGTAACGCAATCACCCCAACGTCAATGACCAGCAAGCAGGCGTTGCGCTTGCAGCATGCAGCGTTGCGCGGCATTTGCACACAGTGGCCGCGGCATCAGCAGCGCATCCAGTGCCGCCAGAACGTATGACGTCGTGTCTGGATTGAACGTCTTGCCTGGACCGAACGCCGTGTCCGGCATGGAGGTTCTGTCCGTCCTCAGCACCCGCCCCGACTTCAAAGCCGCTCGCCTCCCCTCACTCGCCCTCTGTGGCTGCCTGACCGCTACAACTGAAGCGGGGAACCGCGATATGTCGAAAGGAGGCCCCACGACGGTCCCGCACTGGCGGCAAGTTTTCTGACAGCTCACGGATGTGGTCGTCAGGATTTTTTACTACCACCCAGGTCCCGGCTTCCTTTTTGCTGCTAAGTGGCTGTTTTTTGTACCGATTGAACTTTGAGCATGTTTTATGCAGCACGACTGGCGGCATTCCCGCCACCGTGAAGGAGCACATCATGTTCAAGGGTGTTTTTCGAGCCAGTCTGGCTGCCGCGTTGGCCGTGACGGCGGTTTTCAGCACCAACGCGCAAGCCACACTGATTGATCCCGACAGTTCTTACAGTGCCCGGATTTTCGGTGGCACCAGTGGCAACAGTGACTTCCTGCCGATCACGTTCGATGGCGCCTGGGAGTCCTTTACTCGGACCACGGTGGACGGAAACGAAATCACGGTACGCATCAACGAGACCCAAACCTATCTCGGCAACGGCCGGCACTTGATCGAGTTTTTCCTGGTGTCCGATGCCGACATGTTCCCGGCCTCCGGTGAGGGCGGTTACCTCGGTATCGGCGGTCTTGATCCGCTCGATCTGCTTGGTCCGGTCCAGGTGGAGTCCGCATTTCTGGCGTTCTTCATCGGCGACACCTTGCTGGCCGATGCCGATTTCTATTCGGCATTCAGCGGCTACTTTTCCGATCCGTGGGATGGCGGCTTCCTGAACACCGACAACGTCGCTGCCGGCTGGGTGCCAGTGGGTGCAACGGGCGTCAACAGCATTCACCTGCGCATCACCACCCACGCGGTGCCGGTGCCGGCACCGCTGGCGCTGCTGGGGCTCGGTGGCGTCTTGTTGCTGGCCGCACGGCGTCGACGCTAGGTCATACCCGCAAAACAAAAAACCCGGCATCTGCCGGGTTTTTTATCGATCTTCTTCATCACGCAGCGACGATCGCGCTCTTCAGCTTCTTCATCGCATTGGTTTCAATCTGGCGGATGCGTTCGGCCGACACGCCGTATTCATCGGCGAGCTCCTGCAGCGTGGCTTTGTTGTCGTCCAGCCAGCGCCGCTTCAGAATCGCCTTGCTGCGCTCGTCGAGCGAGCCCATCGCGGCCAGCAGCAAATCTTCCTGCCGGGCCTGATACTGGCCCTCTTCGAGCGCGCGAGCCGGATCGTAACGGTTGTCTTCCAGATACTGTTCCGGCGCGAACACTTGATCGTCGCTGTCGGTCGGCGCATCGAAGCTGGCATCGCGCGAATACAGCCGCGCTTCCATCCGCCGCACTTCCGCTTCCGGCACTTTCAGCTCTTTGGCGACCGCGGCGGTTTCGTCGGCGGTGAGCCAGTTCAGACCGGTTTTGTTCTTGCGCAGGTTGAAGAACAGTTTGCGCTGGGCCTTGGTGGTGGCCACTTTGACGATGCGCCAGTTCTTCAACACGTATTCGTGGATTTCGGCTTTGATCCAGTGCACGGCAAACGACACCAAGCGGACACCAACGTTCGGGTTGAACCGTTTGACCGCTTTCATCAGGCCGATATTGCCTTCCTGAATCAGATCGCCTTGCGGCAGCCCGTAACCGCTGTAGGACCGGGCGATATGAACAACAAAACGCAGGTGCGACAGCACCAGCTGGCGGGCGGCGTCGAGGTCGCCCTCGTTGGTGTAACGCACCGCAAGCGCGTGTTCGTCTTCCGCCGTCAGCAACGGGATGTTGTTGATGGTGGCGACGTAGGCCTCAAGACTGCCCTGCGGGACAATCGGCATGACGGCCAAGCTCTTGCTCATGGGATACCCCCTCCTTTACTTCCACCCCGGTAATCCGGGGCAAGGTCAATTTAGCACTCGGCCCATGAGAGTGCTAGCGGGGGTCGGAGTTCCGGGAAGTAACAGGCTGTTACAGTCAGCTGGCTAAAACCAACGTACAAATTTCAGCCAGCCGACAGACAGCAAGGGGCTCAGCGCGGCTCAATCTCGCGCAGATGCCGGGTCACCGACAGCCACGAGCCGCCAAGGCCCAGCACGGTCGCAAAAGCGATGACCTTCAGCACCTCGCCGAACGACAGCCCGATGACCCGGTACTGGCTCTGGTACAGCCCAGCCAGCTGGTTGACCGGGTCGTCCAGCCACCACAGCGCGACGCTGACCAACACCCAGGCCAGCACGCCGCCGAACAGCCCGTACCAGAGGCCGCTGTACAGGAAGGGCCGGCGGATGAAGGCGTCGGTGGCGCCGACCAGTTTGATCACCTCGATCTCGGCCCGGCGGTTCTGGATGGCGAGCCGGATGGTATTGCCAATGATCAGGATCACCGCCAGCCCGAGCAGCAGCGCCAGCGCCGAGGCGACCCGTTCGCCGACCTGCATCAGCGCCTGCAAACGGCGCAGCCAGGCCAGATCGAGTTGAGCTTCCTGCACCTCGCTCAGGACATTGAGCCGCGACACCAGCAGCTCGACCTGCTCGGCATCCTTGATGCCGAGCGCCGGCTGCACGATCACCACGGCTGGCAGCGGATTCTCGTCGAGGTAATCGAGTGCATCGCCAAAACCGGACAGCTGTTTGAATTCGGCAAGGCTTTGTTCGCGCGATTGATACTGGGCGCTGGCAATTTGATCATCGCGCTTGAGCTTGTCGACCAGTGTCTGCGCAGCCGCTTCGGTCGTGCTGTCTTTCAGGTACAGCGTGATCTGGCTGCTGCCTTCGAATGAGCCGGCGACTTGCTGGCCGTATTTCAGCGCGACATGCAGCGTGGTCGGCAGCGCCAGCGCGACACCGATCACCAGAAAGGTCAGCAGCGAATTGAACGGGGTTACCAGCAGATCACGCAACGATTTTTTGGCATCGTCCTGATGGCCGTGCAGCCACATCTTGAAGCGTGACAGCAGGCTCGGCTTCGACAGCACGGCGCCACTCGGCAGCTCAGCCATGGGCCACCTCCTCGCCATGCGCCAGCATGCCGTTTTTCAACTTGATGATGCGCTTGCCCATGTTCTCGATGAGATGCAGATCGTGCGAGGCGATCAGCACGGTGCAACCGACCTGATTGAACTTGGCGAACAGCTGCATGATTTCCCAGGACAGTTCCGGATCGAGGTTACCGGTCGGTTCGTCCGCCAGCAGAATCGGCGGCTTGTTGACCACGGCGCGGGCAATGCCGACCCGCTGCTGCTCACCACCGGACAACATGATCGGCGTCGATTTTTCTTTCGACAGCAAACCCACCATATCGAGCGCAGCGCGCACCCGCTTGCCGATTTCCTTGTGCGGATAGCCGGCGATGATCAGCGGCAGCGCGACGTTGTCGAACACCGTGCGGTCGAACAGCAATCGGTGGTCCTGAAAGATCATGCCGATTTGCCGGCGCACATACGGAATGCCGCGTCGGGCGACCCGATTGAGGTTTTCCTTGCCGACCCAGACCTGACCCTGCGTCGCCCGCTCCATCAGCGCGACCAGACGCAGCACGGTCGATTTGCCGGCGCCGGAATGGCCGGTCAGAAAGGCCATCTCGCCTTCCTGCAATTCAAACGTCAGTTTGCGCAGCGCTTCATGGCCGCTCGGGTAACGTTTGCTGACTTCGCTGAAACGGATCATGTCAGTCTCTTGGGTGTGGCTTGCCAAAACGTAGCAACGTGCAATGCGTTATCAAGGTTCACCCTCTCCCCAACCCCTCTCCCGTCAAGGGAGAGGGGCTCAGAAATAACACCAAGCACGACGTAACTTGGCCGTTTATTTCCCCTCCCCCCTCGCGGGGGAGGGGCTAGGGGAGAGGGGGCTGCTCAGAACAAGCGAGCCGTAAAAAAAGCTACTGCCAATCCTTCTCATCCCGCTCAAACAGCGCCTGAAT
>DASUEK010000288.1:0-5042 GCA_036275115.1 Permianibacter sp.
CAAGGCAAGGTGGATGGTCCACGGGCGTGGGCGTTTGCGCTGTTGCTGGCGGTGTTGTCGATGCTGGTGTTGGCGCTGCTGGTCAATCCGCTGACGGCCGCGCTGACCTTTTTTGCCTTGATTGGCTACGCGTTTGTCTACACCGGTTATTTGAAGCGCGCCACCACCCAGAACATTGTCATCGGTGGCTTGTCGGGGGCGGCGCCGCCGTTGCTCGGTTGGGCCGCAGTGAGCAATGACATACATCCGTATGCCTTGCTGCTCGTGCTGATCATTTTCGTCTGGACACCACCGCATTTCTGGGCACTCGCGATTCACCGCAAAGACGATTACGCCAAGGCCGATATTCCGATGCTGCCGGTGGTGTTCGGGGTCGAATTCACCAAGAGCTGCGTGCTCTGGTACACGATCCTGTTGCTGCTGACGACGCTACTGCCGTATCTGACCGGCATGAGTGGGCTGATTTATCTGATTGGCAGTTTGATTTTGGGAATCTGGTTTCTGGTGCATGCCTGGAAACTGAAATTCCGCGACAGCCCGGGTCAGGCGATGGCGACGTTTCGTTTCTCCATCGTGTATTTGATGGCCTTGTTCGTGGTCCTGCTGGTCGATCATTACTGGAGTTGAACCATGTCGATGTACCGAGCCCGCTCGTGGTTGCTGGTCGCGGCCATCGCGGCAGCGGCAATCGCCGGCGCCTGGTTGCTAAAGCCAATTCTGCAGCCGGCTGTTGCACCGGTTCTGCAAAGTGGCCAGCTCTATCCGGAAGCCAAGCTGCTGACACCGTTTTCGTTGCTGGATCAGCACGGCCAGCTGTTTACCAATGAGCGCCTGCGCGGCAAGTGGAGCTTTGTTTTCTTTGGTTACACCACCTGCCCGGACATCTGCCCGACCACGCTGACCGTGTTTACCCAGCTGTACAAGCAATTGCCACCTGCGCTCCAGGCCGATACCCAGATGGTTTTCGCGACGGTTGATCCGGAGCGTGACACGGTTGCGCAATTGCAGCAGTACATGCCGTTTTTCCATGCGGACTTTATCGGTGTTACCGGTGAACCTGCCGCAGTCGATGCCTTTGCCCGCAGCTTCGGCGTCGCCTACAGCAAGATCCCGCAAGAGGGCGGTAGCTATCTGGTTGACCACAGTGTCAGGGTTTTTTTGATTAACCCGGATGGCGGGCGGCACGCGCTGTTTGCGCCGACGCAAGGCAGTGGTTTTGAGGCTCCGCTCGTGTCGGCTGACTATCAGCGGATTCGAGCTGCCCTGAAATAGTCATCGTTTGTAAATGATTAACTGATGACGTGACGACTGCAGATACGTCATAGTTGTGGCTCGTTTCCGTATACAGAGAATGGAGCTGCTGATGGATATCAAAGGACTTGTGGGCGGTATGTTGTTGGTTTCGATTATGGGCTGCAGCGTCAACCCGATAACTACTGAGGCCTCGAAAACGACAGAAGAGCCGAAAGTTTCGAAAGTCTGTGTCGAGGAGCCCGCTCGCACAGGGTCAAACATGAAGAAAAGAACTTGCAAAACTGTTGAACAGCAGTCGACAGCGAAGTAACAGTGTCCAATGCGGTTAAGCTTGCAGAGCCTTGTCTCAAATCAAATTCAGCTCGACCGCTTTCAGTACCGCCCGGGTTCGATCGCGAACCCCGAGTTTTCCGAGGATGGCCGAGACATGGTTTTTGACCGTGCCTTCCGCCAAATCGAGTGCCCGGGCAATCTCCTTGTTGCTGTAACCGCCGGATAGCAGGCGCAGGATTTCCCGCTCGCGCTCTGACAGAGGTTCGGTCAGCGTGCTGCCGCGCAGTTTCTCCGGAAGCGGCTCGAGTCGAGCACGGGCATTGAGGCTGACGGGTTGAAGCAGGCGCTCGCCGCGGTGCACAGCTTCGATGGCATCGATCAATGACGCCAGCGTGACATCTTTCAATAAAAAGCCATTGGCGCCGGCTTCGATGCTGGCCAGCACCCGTTCGTCGTCATCAAAGGTAGTCAGGATCAGCACGGGCAGTGTTGAGCCTTGCGCCCGCAGGGTTTGCAAGGTTGCCAGCCCATCACGCACCGGCATGCGCAGATCCAGCAGCATGACATCGACATTCCGTTGCGCCAGCAGCGTGAGAGCTTCGTCACCATGACTGGCCTCGCCGACCACTGTTACGGTCGGCGAAAGCGCCAGCAGCGAGCAAATGCCTTGCCGCACCAGATGCTGATCATCCACCACCAGCACGCGAATCATGTCGTTACCTGGGGCAGCGAAATACGCAGCGAAAAGTGGCCGTGGACATTCGGCCCGAACTGGTAGTGGCCGGAAAGTGCATTCACGCGTTCGGACAAGCCCTTGAGACCGTTGCCCGGCTGCCAGTCGTTGGCGACCTGACCGTCATCCTCGGCGGTCAGCACCACGGATTCCTGCTGTTGATGCAGTCGTAGTGTCAGCTGCTGCGCGCTGCTGTGGCGCCAGGTATTGGTCAGGATTTCCTGCACTGCACGCAGGAGCGTTTCCGCGATGCGGGTGTCAGCAACCTTCAAGTCCGGCGCGATGTCAGCGATGATCTTCAGCTTGGGACTGGAACGCAGCAACGGCGCCAGCAGCGGCTGCACGTCCAGCTGATGTTCGCTGCGCAGGTTGCTGACGGTGGCGCGCACATCGGCCAGCAGCAGTTTGACCAATTGTCGGGCTTGCGCCTGGGTTTGCTCAGCGGCGGTGCCGGTTTGATGCTGCAGGATTTCCAGTTGCAGGGCCAAGGCCGTCAGGTGATGCCCCATGGTGTCGTGTAGATCACGGGCGATGCGCAGGCGCTCACTGTGCTGGGCGCTGGCGGCGAGCAGTTTTTGGGTAGCCTCCAGCTCGGCATTGCGTTGCGCCAGTTCAAGCCGGGCCTGTTCGGTGACCATGGCATTGCGTGAGGTGAACATCGCGAACAGGCAGAACGTGAAGTAAATGGTCGGCTCGAACCACGGCACGGCGGTCGGTTCGATGGCGGCTTGAATCATGGCGTTGAGCACAATCGCCGCGGCGCAGAGCAGCACACTGCGACCCAGTGACAGAAAATACGGCAGTTGACTTGCCCACATCACCAGCAGGATCTGGTTCAGCGAACGGTGGTCCAGCAACTGCAAACCCAGCACGGCCATCACCTGCAAGGCCACACCCAGTTTCGGTAGCCCCGGTGCCCATCGGCTGGGTGATGCCAGCGCCACCAACAGAAACCCAAGTAGCGCGACAAGGTAGCCGAGAACAGTGAGCAGCAACTGCGCCGGCTGCGTCGCCAGCAACGTGCTGCCACGCCACATCAGCTCAATGCTGGCGACCAGGGCCCAGGTCAGCAGACCTACCAGCAGCAGCCAATCGGTTTGTGGACGAGGTTCCGGCGTGGCCGGACACTGTGGGCTGGGCGTAGACATGCCGATACCTCGAAGGGGATTGCAGCAATTGTAGCGAGTCAGCCTTGTTGGCAACGGTGCCGGAAGTCATGTTCGCCCATCTGAAAAGGACGCCGACAACGGCTGCGAAAGGCAGGAAAGAGTGGAGCGGGCGATGGGAATCGAACCCACGCTATCGGCTTGGGAAGCCGAAGTTCTACCATTGAACTACGCCCGCGAGGCAGGGATCACAGCAACCACCACCACGGCCAGCAAGACCGCCGGAGTGGGTTTGCACCGGCCACACGCGCAGGTGTTTGGCTGGCGCACGGCGTGGCGGTCGACATCATAACGTGCGAACTTCGGGGCGACAATGCGAGTGACAATGACTCCGGTATACTGCCGGCACACAAACTCCGGGTGAGGCAAATCATGCGCAAGCTTGCAGTGTTGACGCTGTCGATGGCCAGCCTTGCCGCGCAGGCCGAAGTGGGCATGACGGTCATGGCCGGCTATCGCTTTGGCGATGATCTGGCGGTAAAGGAGCGCACGGTCTCGGTCGACGAAGGCAATGCGCTGGCGCTGAGCCTGCACTATTTCAACGCCGCCGACAGTGCGTTTGATCTGTGGCTGTCGCGCTTTCGCTCCGATCTGACCAGCAACAGCGAATCCACCGAGGTTTTGCAGGAATCGATTCAATTTGGGGGGCGCAAATATTGGCAGGACCAGCCGTTCTTGCCGTACGTCGGCGCCACCATCGGCGTGTTGCGATTGAGTCCGGATCTGACGGCCAACGAGCGGGAAACCCGGCCGGCGTATACCTTGTTTGTCGGGCTCGCGCTGCCGCTGACGGACCATGTGCAGTTGCTGGCTGAAGCGCGCTGGCTGAGCACCGTGTTCAGCAGTGACACCCGCATTCGCTGTGATGACAGCGATTGCAACTGGACCATCAAGTCCGGCACCTGGTCGCAATATGACATTGGTTTGGGCATCAGCGCCCAGTTCTGAATTTTCGTTCCGCCAACGCAGAGGGCGCCCGGATACGGGTGTCTTCTGCTCGAGATGGTAGCCATGAATTACCGCCACAGTTTTCACGCCGGCAATGTTGCCGACATGCTCAAGCACGTCGTACTTGTGCTGTTGCTGGAAGCGCTCAAGCGCAAAGACAAACCGTTCTTCGTGCTGGATACCCATGCCGGGCGCGGACTTTATGATCTGCACGGCAAACTGGCCCGCGAAACCGGCGAGTGGCAGGGCGGCGTCGGTCGCCTGCAAGACTGGGCCGATGCGCCAATTGGCGTCCGTGAATTGCAGCAGCTGCTGACAAGGCTGAACAAAGATCGCGGTCAGACTGACTGGCGCTATTACCCGGGCTCACCGGAATTGATCGCCCGCTTGATGCGGCCGATCGATCGCGCGGTCTGTTGCGAGTTGCAAGCTGACGAGGCGCGCGAGCTGCAACACCTGATGGAAGAGCGTCACCGTGTGTTCGTTCGTCAGGAAGATGGCTATCACGCGCTGCGTTCGCAGTTGCCGCCAGTGGAAAAGCGCGGCTTGGTATTGATCGATCCGCCGTACGAAAGTGAAGCCGATTCCTGGTCGGCAATCGTGCATGCCTTGCTGGATGGCTACCAGCGCTTCGCCACCGGCTGCTATGCGCTGTGGTATCCGATCAA
>DASUEK010000289.1:0-9340 GCA_036275115.1 Permianibacter sp.
ATCGGCTGGGTTTCATTGAAGCTGCCAAACAGCGACAGCTGGCGGTCCTGGCTGATGTCGCCCTGGAACCGGATCGGATCGATCACCAGCTCGCCGGCCTGTTGCGGAAAGATTGCGTAGCGGCGTTCGATGACCAGATACCCGACGCCGTTGATCGCTGTTTCGTATTCGCTGTCATCACCGAGTTTTTGTACCAAGGCCGTTGGCAAGTTCGGCTCGCTCAGCTGGGCAAAGCGCATCGGCACGTTGCGCAGCAATTGCACGGTCAGGATGAGTTGTTGCTGCGTGTAGACCTGGCGCTGATCGACGCTGGCTTTCAGCAGCACCGGCTGGTTGCTGCTGACGGTTTTGCTGTCCGCAGCCAACACTGACACGGACAGCGGCTCGCTGCGATCGGCGCCAACCTGAATGGCCTGAATGGTGAACTCGCCGGTCTGCCGGGCGACCAAACTGTAGCGCCAGCTGCGCTCGGCACTGACTTTGCCGTTGACGATGGAGCGCGAATTGATACTGTTGCGGCGCAGCTGCTGGATGCCGGCCGGCCAGTCGATGTCCGGCTCATCGGCATCGCTGTCGTCGGTTTTCACTTCCAGCGTGAAGGTTTCGTTGACCCGGACCGGGTTGCGGTCGAGGCTGACGCTGAGCTCGGCGTGCGCGGTGGTTGCCAACAGCGCCAGCAGGGCGGTGAGTGTGCGCAAAAACGGCCTTACCATCGTTGTTCCTGATCGGTTTGCTGCGTCTCCTGACCACGACGCAGGTATTCGAGTTTCATTTTCCGGCGCAACAAGCCGCCCGGATCATCCGGCAGTTGTTTCAGTGCAGTCGGCAGCGGGGTTTCGTTGGCCGGTTTGGCTTGCTCATCGTCCTGTGCTGCCAATTGCTGGTCGTTGCCGGTTTGCGCCGGCTTGTTTTGCGTTTGAGTGTTGGCGGTCGCCTCGGGCTTCTGCTGCGCGGGCGCACCGTTCTTGTCGGGCGGCGAGGCCTTGCTGCGGTCCGGTTCCCCTTGCTGGCCGCTGGCGTCTTGCTGATCCGTCGCGCTGTCTTGCGACGGCTCGGACTGCGCTGTGTTCTGTTCCGTTTCCGTTTGCTGCTGCGGATTGGCGGTGCTGTCGCCCGCTTCACCTTGTTGCTGCTGTTGCTGGCTTTTCTGCGGCTCGCCAGAAGGATTGTTTTGCTGCTGGCGGTATTTCTCGACCGCGTCGCGATTGGCTTTGGCTTCGGCAAAATCCGGTCGCTGCGCCAGCGCGGCATCGTAGGCGGCAAGTGCTTCGTCCAGTTTGCCAGCTTTGGCCAAGGCGTTGCCGCGGTTGTAATGGGCGTTGGCGCCGGTGCCAGTGAATTGCTGGGCCGCGTCGGCAAATTCGCCAGCGCGGTACTGCGCGGTGGCGCGCCAATCCGGATTGTTGAACGTCGTCGCGGCGGTTTTGCTGTCGCCTTTTGCCAACAGCGCTGCGCCCTGCTGATCCGGTGTCTGCCAGAGATCCTGCCACCAGCCGGCTTCGCTGCGCGGGCTGGCGCCAGCGATGACAAAAACAATGACGGGCAGCACGCTACCGCGCCGGAACGCCAGCAACACGATCAGCAGCAAGGGCAACACCAGCCAGGCGCCGATGTCTTCGCGCAAGCGGGTATCGCCTTCGACTTGCCGTTCGCTGCCGGTCCAGACGGCGTCGGCAAAAGTCAGCGATTGCCAGTCACTGTCGTCGGCGGTGAGTGTCGCCAGTTTGCCATCGACCGCATTGACCACCGCGTGCAGCGGCGCCAGATCCAGTCGCGCCAGAATGACTTTGCCGGCCTTGTCGGTCAGCAACGCGCCATTGGCTTGCCGAACCGGCGCGCCGTCGGCGGTACCAACGGCGAGTACGGCCAGCTTCACCGGCTGCTGTTGCAGCACCGCGACAACGCGCTCGACCTGATCCGGATCGATGCCATCGGTGATCCAGACAATTTCGCCGTTGCGATGGCCGGCATCCCGCAGCAATTGCAGCGCACGAGCGAAGGCGAGCTCCGGCCGGTTGCCACTGACCGGCGGCAGATCCGTGCTCAGCACCGGCACTTGCGCGGCCAGCGTTTTCGCATCGGTTGCCAGCGGTGTCAGCACGTGCGCGCTGCCGGCATACACCATCAAGGCCTGTTCGCCGTCACGCGGCGTGTTGAGCGCGTCGAGCAGTTTCAGGCGCGCTCGCGCGAGCCGTGACGGTTTGACGTCATCGGCGTTCATTGACGGTGACAGATCCAGCACATAAACGCGGGCGCTGTCGCGTTGATACAGCTGCACTTGTTGCTGTTGAAAACTCGGCCCGGCCAGTGCCACGGCGGCCAGCAGCCAGGCCAGCGCGATGGCAAGCAGCGGCCAGCGCGAACGTTTGCCGTTTTCGCCTTGTTGCAGCAGCACGCGCAGCAAGTGGGCATCAATGATGTCTTGCCAGCGACCGGCGCCGGTCGGTTGCCGTGCCAAGCGCCAGATAACCCATGGCAACGGCAGCAGCGTCAGCAACCACAGCGGTCGCAGCCATTCGACATCACGCAGCAGGTGCAGCAAGCTGTCGATCATGCGCGCTCCTCCGCGGGATTGCCGGTGGCGACGGGCGGCTGTGGTGCACGACGCAAGGCCAGCAGCCAGCGCCACGATGCGAGCAGGAACGCGATGGCCAGTGGCCAATAAAACAGCGCTTGTTGCGGCCGCACGGTATCGCTGTCGCTGGCGACCGGCTCCAGCGTATCGAGCACGCGATAGATTTCACGGAGGCTTTGCTGATCGCGGGCGCGGAAATACTGGCCGCCGGTGGCGTCGGCAATTCTGGTCAGCGCGGCCTCGTCCAAATCGGCAGACGGGTTGACCCGGCGGCGGCCGAACGGCCAGTCATTCACCAGCATTTCATCGGCACCAACACCGATGGTGTAAACCGTGACGTTTTCGCTTTTGGCGAGTTCCGTTGCTTGTTCCGGCGTCAGCGTGCCGCTGTTGTTGGCGCCATCGGTGACCAGAATCATCGCGCGCCGGGTCGCCGGGCTGTCATGCAGATGTTTGAGCGCCATGCCCATGCCATCGCCAACGGCGGTGCGCTGGGCGCCGGCCAAACCAATCTCGGCTTCCTGCAACAACTGCTTGATGGTGTGGCGATCAAAACTGAGCGGTGCCTGCAGGTAAGCGCGCTCGCCGAACAGCACCAAGCCGATGCGATCGCCGGTTCGCCGTTCAATGAAGTCGCTGACCACATGCTTGAGCACGTCGAGCCGGGTGGCGGGCGCACCGTTGAGCGTCAAATCGGTTGCTTCCATGCTGCCGGAAATGTCGATGGCGAGCATCAGATCGCGGCCCGAACGCGGCTGGCTGATCGGCTCGCCCAGCCAGCGCGGCTGGGCTGCGGCCAGCAGCAACAAGATCCACAACAGCCACAACAGCGAGCGCCGACGCGGATCGCGTGACGGCGGCACCTCGCTGGCCAGTTGTTGCCAGCGCGAGAAAAACGGCAGCCACAGCGCGCGGCCCTGTTGTTCCGGCCGTTGTGGCCGAATCAGCAGCGGCAGTGGCAGCAGCAGCAAGAGCCAGGGCAGCGCAAACTCAAACACGGCGCGACCTCCACAGCGGCATCGTCCTCTGCAACAGCGCGCGTCGCTGCGCGCGCAGCCAGGCTGCGGCAGCAGCAAAGGGAGGCGGCGCGCTGGGCTCGGCTTGATAGAACTGTTGCAGTGCTTGCACGCTGTCGTTGTCAAACGCGCCATTACCGGTGCGCAGCAAGAATGCCTGCCACGCGGTGCCGGTGAGCGATGCGCTGTTGTCCGCCGGGTAGGCGCAGCGTGCAATGCGCTTCAGCAGCGCCGACAACGCGGCGCTGGTGGCGCGGTGATCGCGTTGTTGCTGCCACTGGCGTTCGAGCGCGCGCAATTCCTGTTGCGCCTGCCGTAGCGGCGCCAGTTTGCGCCAGCGTTGCCATAGCCAGATGGCGAGCGCGAGCGAGGCGATGACGGCGATGCCGATCAGCAGCCACCAGCCGGGCGCCAGCGGCCACCAGCCGATTGGTGCCGGTTCGATAATGTCGTGCGGCAACTGCAAACCGGTCATGCCGCGTCCTCGAATTGTTTGACGCCGTGTGCCAGACCATCGCTGGCCGACAACGGCAAACAGAGCACACCGTGCTGGCGACAGAACTGCAGCAGTTGCGTTTCGGTTGCCGCAAAGCGGGCGTGGTAGCGTTCGCGCAGCGCCGGGTCAGCGGTGTTCAGCAGCAAGCGCTGCTGGCCATCGGTACCAAGATAATGCCCGGGCGGTGGCAGATCGGTTTCCAGCGGATCGTACAGCGGATACAGCCGCAACTCATTGTGCTTGGCGAGCCAGGCCATCGCCGCGTGCTGATCGTCCGCCATCGAGCCGAGGTTGACGAAGGCCTGGATCTGATAGCCGTGCAAACTCTGGCTGCGCAGCAACTGCCATTGCTGGCGCATCAGTTCGGTTGCATCCTGCGCGTCATGAGCAAGATCGTTCAGCTGCTGCTGATGCTGGGTTACCACCGCCTGCAGCACATGCAAGGCCAGCGAACGGCGATGTGCCGGTGCAAATTGCTGGCCGCCGTGCTCGGAAAAAATCCGCGCGCCCACCCGATCGCCGCCCGCCAGCGCCCGCCACAGCGCGCGCGCAAACAGTCGGGCCGCAAGCACACTCTTGAGTGCATGGCGACTGCCAAAAAACATCGGCACGGTTTGATCAAGCAGCAACAGCACCGGCCGCTCGCGTTCGGCGCGGAACACCTTGGTGTGCGCCTTGCCGGTGCGCGCCATCACCCGCCAATCCATGTGGCGGATTTCATCACCGGGTTGATAACTGCGGGTTTCGTCGTAATCCATGCCGCGGCCTTTCAACCGGGTGCGGTATTGGGTTCCGCCAGTCGCATCGACATAACGCGGTGTGCTGGCATGGCGCGCACGCCGCTCCAGTTGCAGCAATTCCGCCAGCGTCAGCGTGACGCCTTCCAGCGATGCAAGCGCGACGGAAGTCATGGCTGCGCGGATCCGTTGTGGTGGGGGGCGGTGCTTGGTGCTGCGTCATCCGCCACGGTGCAGGCCATACCAAAGGGCGAGGCAGCGATGGCTGCACTATCGATGTCGCAGCGCAATTGCACCGCAGGTTCACGCACTTGCACGGTCGAATTGAACCAGCCCGGCACAAACCCGTGCGCAGACTCCATGTCCGGTGTGGATTCAATGCAAAGCGCCCAGTTGTCGATGGTCGACGCCGCCATTACCACCCAATGTTGATCGCTCTGCTGATCAAAATGAAAGCGGCCGTCAGCATCCGTGCGCGCCACCAGTTTCGAAGGCTCGCAGTGTTCCGGATGGTCCAGCGCCAAGTGGAGATAGACATTCACGCCCGCCAACGGCTGACCGGCTACGAACACTTGACCGTCAATAGTGGGCGCGCGGACTTTTTTGTGCGGGTATGGCAGGCAGGCGGTGAGCAAGCTCAGCAGCGCAAGCATGCCGAATGCTTTTGTTTTCCGCGCGAAGCGTGTACCGCCCGTCTGACGAGCCGAGCTGCGCAGCGGAAACTGGGTTAACAGCCCGAAGCGAAAGCGCAGGGGCGAGGCAGGATGCCGAAGCCTTTTCTGACTGTGCAGGGACGCACTGTCAGAAAAGCCCCAGTTGGAGTGAGCAGCACAGGGAACCGACAAAACTGCGAAGCAGTTTTGTCGGCGAGGAATACAGGGCAATGTTCTTTGCCTACTTTCTTGCGTCAAGAAAGTAGGCCGCCCGCCGGGGCGGGACCCGGCAATGGTGGGAGTCGAATGGCTCATGTCGCGCATCAGCGTCCCCCTCTCCCCAACCCCATTGAGACATGGCGTCCTGCCATGTCCCCTTCGGGCAGCTTCGCTGTCCAAAACCGCTCCCAGCGGTTTTGTCCCGCAAGGGGCGAGGGGCTAAAGGCGGAATCGCGAGCAAGCTCGCTCCTACAAATGTGCGAACCGCCATCGCGGCTGAAGCCGCTCCCACATGAAAACAAAACGTTCCTCACGGTGCCGCCACCAATGTCATCAAACGCGCCACCACATGCTCGGCATCGATGCTTTCCGCTTCCGCCTCATACGACAGCAACAAACGATGCCGCAGCACATCGGCCAGCACATGCTGGACATCATCCGGGCTGACAAAGTCGCGGCCGGAGAGCCAGGCCTGCGCGCGGGCGCAGCGATCGAGGGCGATGGTGGCGCGTGGGCTGGCGCCATACGCGATCCAGCGTGACAGATCGGCGCTATAGCGCGCGCTCGAACGGGTGGCGAGCACCAGCTCGACGATATAGCGCTCGACTTCTGGCGCCATGTACAGCGCGAGCACGTCCTCACGCGCGGCGAAAATATCGTGCTGGCTCATTCGTTCGATGACTGCAGGTGCCTGCTGCTGCGCTTCGCCGCGGGCCAGGCGCAGAATCGCCAGTTCGCTGTCGGCGTCGGGGTAGGAGACTTTGACGTGCAGCAGGAAGCGGTCGAGCTGCGCTTCCGGCAATGGATAAGTGCCTTCCTGTTCAATCGGGTTTTGCGTCGCCATCACGAGGAAGAGGCGCGGCAGTGCGTAGGTTTCGCCGCCGACAGTGATTTGCCGTTCGGCCATTGCTTCGAGCAGCGCCGATTGCACTTTGGCCGGGGCACGGTTGATCTCGTCGGCGAGCAACAAATGATGGAACAGCGGGCCGCGCTGAAACACGAAGCTGCCATCCTGTGGCCGGTAGATCTCGGTGCCGGTCAGGTCGGCGGGCAGCAGGTCCGGGGTGAACTGGACCCGGTGGAAATCGGCTTCGATGGCCTCGGCCAGCGCCTTGACCGCCCGGGTCTTGGCGAGGCCGGGTGCGCCTTCAACCAGCAGGTGGCCGTCGGCGAGCAGGGCGATGAGCAGCTTGCGGTTCAGGTCGGGCTGGCCGATGACCTGCTGGTTCAGGCGGGTTTCGAGGGCGGAAAAACGGTCGCGTAGGCTCATGGGTCAGCTATCTTGTTGTTTGACTTAAGGGTTTTGCGTCTACTGAGTGTAAACGGGCAGCTTCGACCCGTCTGCGTAACTAAATATCCTTTACAAGTTAGCGCTCATTTTCTGCTGCCTTCAAACGAGCGTTTGAAATGCCCGGCCGGATCGCTACAATCCTCCGACCAGTCGGCCCGCCTTGGCGGGCCACAAGCTACACAACAATCCGAACAATGAATCCGAACAACGAACCCGCTTCAGGAGCTTGGAAATGAGTCAGTCGCCAGTGGAAAGTCCGGTCCGGCGTAAAGCGCGCCCGGTGCAGTTTGCCGAACGCGTGGCCGTGGTCGATGGTCTGCGCACGCCATTTGGGCGCCAGTTGACCTATTTCAAGGGCGTCAATTCCATCGAGATGGGCAAGCTCGTGGTCAACGAGATGCTGGCCCGTACCGACATCGACCCCAAGCTCATCGACCGGGTGGTGTTCGGTCAGGTGCTGGTGCTGCCGGAAGCGCCAAACATCGCCCGCGAAATCGTGCTGGGCACCGGCATGGATGTGCACACCGACGCGTTCTCGGTGTCGCGTGCCTGCGCCACCAGCTTTCAAGCCGCGAGCTCAGTGACCGAAGCGATTCTGGCCGGTGACATCGATGTCGGCATTGCCGGTGGTGCCGATTCGTCTTCAGTGGTGCCGATCCAGTTTTCGCGTCGCTTTGCCAACACGCTGGTCGAGCTGCAGAAAGCCAAGACGCTGGGCCAGCGCCTTGCGATGCTGAAAAAATTGTCGTTGAAAGATCTGGCACCGGTGCCGCCGGCCGTGCGCGAATACTCGACCGGCCTCACCATGGGCGACAACGCCGAGCAGATGGCGCGCGATCACGGCATCAGCCGCGCCGAACAGGATGCGCTGGCGCACCGCTCGCACACGCTGGCCGCGAAAGCCTGGAATGAAGGCAAGCTCGACGCCGAAGTCATGACCGTGCACCTGCCGCCATTCAAGGAAGCGTTCAAGCGCGACAACAATATCCGCTTTGATTCGCAACTGGAAAACTACGCCAAGCTGAAGCCGGCGTTCGACAAGAATCACGGCACCGTCACCGCTGCCAACGCGACGCCGCTCACCGATGGTGCCGCGTCCTTGCTGCTGATGCGCGAATCGCGCGCCCGTGAGTTGGGCCTCAACATTCTTGGCTACATCCGTTCGTACGCCTACGCCGCGATTGAAGCCGACATCGATATGTTGATGGGCCCGTCGTACGCCACGCCGCGCGCGCTCGACAAGGCCGGCATTACGCTGAAAGACATCGACCTCATCGAAATGCACGAAGCCTTTGCCGCGCAGACGCTCAGCAACGTCAAGATGTTCGCCTCTGACAAGTTCGCCAACGAGAAACTCGGCCGCGCCAGCAAGATCGGCGAGATCGACATGGACAAGTTCAACGTGCTCGGCAGCTCGATTGCCTACGGTCACCCGTTCGCCGCCACCGGCGCCCGGATGATCAGCCAGAACCTGCGCGAGCTGCGCCGCCGCGGTGGCAAGCTGGCGCTGGTCACCGCCTGTGCGGCTGGTGGTCTCGGCGCCGCGATGGTGCTGGAAGCGGAATAAATCAAACGAATGGCGTGGGGCGCATCTTGATGCGCCGTTGACAAACGACAGAAGCAAGGTGCGTCCAGACGCACCCTACGAGAGAACAAAAAAATGATTCTCAAACAAACCAGCAGTTTCACCCTGACCTTGCGCGGCGACGGCATTGCCGTCATCAAGATGGATGTGCCGGGTGAAAGCACCAACACCCTGCGCGCCGAATTCACCACCGAGTTCAACGAGATCCTCGGCGCGCTGCGCGGTGATACCCGCATCAAGGGCATTGTGATCACCTCCGGTAAACCGGATTCGTTCGTGGTCGGCGCCGACATCAACATGCTGAAAACCATCGAGCGGCCGGAACAGGCCGAGAAACTGAGTGGCGAAGGTCATCAGGCCATGTTTGAGCTGCAAAAGCTTGGCGTGCCCTTGGTCGCAGCCGTGCACGGTCCGGCGCTTGGCGGCGGTCTCGAACTCGCGCTCTGCTGTCACGAGCGCGTGCTGTCCGATGACAACAAGACCATCGTCGGCCTGCCGGAAGTGCAGCTCGGTGTGCTGCCCGGTGGTGGTGGCACCCAGCGCTTGCCGAAACTGGTCGGCATTGCCAATGCGCTCGACATGATGCTGACCGGCAAGCAAGTGCGCGCCAAGCAGGCGCTGAAAATAGGCCTCGCGGATGAAGTGGTGCCGAAAGCGCATCTGGAAAACGCCGCGGTAAAACGGGCGTTGAAACTGGCCAATAATCCGAACCGTGATCAGTTGCTGAAAAAGGTTCGCAAGCCAGCGCCGCTGTTGTCCGGTCCCGGC
>DASUEK010000290.1:0-3367 GCA_036275115.1 Permianibacter sp.
GCCGAGCCGGCCGGTATTCTGGCGGCGCAGGCGGGCCATCATTGGCAGGACGAGCGTGATGGCCAGCGTTATCTGGTGCTGGAAAACGGTTATCGCTACGAACTGACGCCCGGCAGCAACACCTGGACCGTGGTCAAGTACGACAAATATTTCATGCGTCTGCAACCGCGTTCCGTGCAAGAGATGCGACGCAAAACCAAGGCCGTGTCGACTTGGCAGTTGCTGAACGATCCGAAGCCCGAACACATGGCTGAGTTGCAATGGCGTTTGTCGGTGCCGTTGTCGATGCCGATTCTGACGCTGCTCGCGGTGCCGCTATGTCGGGTGAAACCGCGTGAAGGCAAATTCGCCAAGATCCTGCCCGGTCTGCTGCTGTATCTCGGTTACACCATGCTGTTGATGGTGGCGCGTTCGTCGATGGAAGAGGGCAAGCTGTCGGGCTGGCTCGGCATGTGGCCAATTCATTTGGCGGCCTTTGTCATCGGATTATGGCTGATTCGGCGCCGGGAAATCCGGCGCGCGCCGCTGGCACAAGGGAATGGCTGACATGCGGATTCTCAATCGCTACATCGTCCGTACGGTGTTGCAGCCGACCCTGATGGTGTTGTTTCTGCTGACCGCGCTGCGGTTCTTGTTTTCGTTCCTTGACGAGCTCAGCGATGTAGGCGAAGCCGAATACACGGCTGGCAAGGCGCTGATTTATACCCTGCTTTATGTGCCGTTGTGGCTGACCGAATTGTTGCCGATGGCAACACTGATCGGCACGGTGATGGGCTTGGGCGTGCTGTCATCCAGCAGCGAATTGACTGCGATGAGAGCGGCAGCCGTGTCGCCCGTGCGCATCGGTGCCGCGACCATTCGGGCTGCGGTTGTGCTGATTCTGGCCGGCATGATGCTGAGTGAATTGATCGTGCCGCATGCCAGCAATGCGGCACAGGATTTGCGCTTGAACGCCATTGCACCGAACAAACTGTTTCGTTCTTCTGAGTCAGGTGTTTGGTTACGCTCCACCCGTGATTACGTCTATTTCAAGCATGTATTGCTGGATCAAAGCGCCAGTGAGGTGCAGATCTTCACCTTTTCTGCGCCACAGCAACTCAGCGAGGCCTATTTTGCCGAACGCGCTGAGTACCAAGGCGATGGTCAGTGGCGTTTGCTGCGTGGCAGTCATACCCGCTTTGATGGCGAGACGGTAGTCTCCGAGCCATTTGCCGAACGAATTTGGCAGAGCGAACTGGCGCCTGAGCATTTGCAGGTCTTGCAAACAAAGCCGCAGGAATTGTCGGGTGCCGGGTTGTGGTCGTACAGCCAGTACTTGGCCAGCAATGGGCTTGATGCGTCGCGATACGATCTCGAGTTCTGGCGCAAGGTCTTCCAGCCGCTGAACCTGTTCGCGATGATGCTGGCTGGCATCGCTTCGGTGTTTGGTCCGCTGCGTACGGTCACGGTGAGTGCGCGCGTGCTAGCCGGTGTCGCGGTCGGTTTGACCTTCCATTATCTCGGCCAGATTTTCGGACCAGTCAGTCTGGTGTATCAGTTGCCGCCGGTGCTCGGTGCGCTGTTGCCACCATTGGTTTTTCTGGCTGGTGCGCTCTGGTTGTTGCGGCAAGCCCGCTAGCTGTCACTCCCGACCGTGGTGTGTCCCGAACAAAAAGCGCCAACAGGCGCTTTTTGTTCGGGACGGTTTGGCTCAGGTTTTCACCGGTTTCGGCAGGACAACGGTTTGGCTTTGCGACCATTTTTCCTGCGCCGCACAGGGCGGCCATTGCAGCAACAGCAAAGGCAGAAAGGCGAGCGTGTTCCAGCCGGCTGGTGCGAGCTGCTTCAACAGGCTAAATACCGCCAACAGCAGGGCGGCGGCAAAGAGCGACACGCCCAGACGAACCAGGATCTGCCAGCCAAGCAACCGGCTACTGATCAGGCTTTGTGCCTGCAGCCGCCATGCTTTCATGCCGACCGTTTGTCCCCCCTTGCGCCAGCTCCAAGCGTAGTAACCCAGCCACCACAGCAGCAGCCAAGCGAGGTACAACGGATGATGGCGCAAGCTGTCCGGCTTCTGGGTGTTCAACCCGGGTACCAGTAATTCGGCGACCAAGGTGCCGAGGCCGGCTGCCACCATCAACAGGGCGATGACAACCAACAGGTCATAGACAACAGCAGCGAGGCGGCGCCAGAAGCCGGCGACGGGCAGGGAGGTCATGGTAGGGGCGGTTGCGGTCTCAAGAAAGGTTGCCATCATACGTGATCTGACTTCTGGCGGAGCCGCAGCCTTGCTAGAATGCCGGCCCTCATGGAGTTGTTGCCGTCATTGTAAGGACACTAAAAATGCCGCATTCCCGCAAAATCGCCGTCATCGGACTCGGCTACGTCGGCCTGCCGGTGGCCGTCGCCTTTGGTCGTTCGGTGGAAACCATTGGTTTCGACATCAACGCCAAACGCATTGCCGAACTCAAAGCCGGTCAGGATCACACCGGTGAAGTGACCGCTGCCGAACTCGCCGAAACCCGCATCCTCTACACCGACAAAATCGACGAGATGAGAAAAGCCGATTTCTTCATTGTCGCCGTCCCGACCCCGGTCGACGACGCCAACATCCCCGACCTGACCCCGATGCTCAAGGCCTCGGTCAGCGTCGGCAAAGCGCTGAAAAAAGGCGACATCGTCGTCTACGAATCCACCGTTTACCCCGGCGCCACCGAAGAAGACTGCGTGCCGGTGCTCGAACGTGAATCCGGCCTCAAATGCGGCGTCGACTTCACCGTCGGCTACTCGCCCGAGCGCATCAACCCGGGCGACAAAGAACACACCTTCACCAAAATCAAAAAAGTCGTCTCCGGTCAGGATGCCAAGACCCTCGACATCGTCGCCGATGTCTACAGCTCGGTCGTCACCGCCGGCGTTTACCGCGCCGCCAGCATCAAAGTCGCCGAAGCCGCCAAAGTCATCGAAAACACCCAGCGCGATTTGAACATCGCACTGATGAACGAACTCGCCGTCATCTTCCACCGCATGGGCATCGACACCGTCGACGTCCTGCAAGCCGCCGGCACCAAATGGAACTTCCTGCCGTTCCGTCCGGGCCTCGTTGGCGGTCACTGCATCGGCGTCGACCCGTTCTACCTCACCCACAAAGCCGAAAAACTGGGCTACCACCCGCAAGTCATTCTCGCCGGCCGGCAAATCAACGACGACATGGGCCGCTTCGTCGCCCAGGAAACCGTCAAGGAAATGCTCAAGGCCGGTCGGCCCATCCACGGCGCCCGCGTGGCGGTTCTGGGCCTGACTTTCAAAGAAGACTGCCCGGACCTGCGCAATAGCAAAGTCATCAACATCATCAACGAACTGCGCAGCTACGGCATCGAACCCT
>DASUEK010000291.1:0-5403 GCA_036275115.1 Permianibacter sp.
ACCATAGCTCGCCAGCATCCGCGCGACTTCTTCGCGGATGCGTTCCGGCGTGCCGTAGAGCACACCCGGATCGAGATTGCCTTGCAGCGCGACTTTGCCTTGCACGCGGGCGCGGGCATCCGAAAGATCGGTGGTCCAATCGACACCGAGCATGTCGCAGCCGGTTTGTGCCATTAAGTCCAGCCAGGCGCCACCGCCTTTGGTGAATAGCGACACCGGTACACGACGACCGTCGTTTTCGCGGGTCACATTGCTGACGATCTGCTGCATGTAACGCAGTGAAAATTCTTTGTACATGGCCAGGCTCAGCACGCCGCCCCATGTATCAAAAATCATCACGGCTTGCGCACCGGCGGCGATTTGCGCGTTCAGGTAATCGGTGAGCACGCGCGCCAATTTGTCGAGCAGCGCGTGCAGCGTTTGTGGCTCGCCGTACATCAGGCCTTTGATGTGGGAGTACTCTTTTGAGCCGCTGCCTTCGACCATGTAGGTCGCGATGGTCCACGGGCTGCCGCAGAAACCGATCAGCGGCACTTTGCCGTTGAGTTCACGCCGGATGGTGCGCACGGCATCCATCACATAGCGCAGTTCGGTTTCCATGTCCGGTGTTGGCAGCTGGGCGACGTCGGCAGCGCTGCGCACTGGCTTCGCGAATTGCGGGCCTTCGCCTTGGGCGAATTCGAGTCCGAGGCCCATGGCATCCGGCACGGTGAGAATGTCGGAGAACAGAATCGCGGCGTCGAGCGCATAGCGGCGCAGCGGTTGCAGCGTGACTTCGCAGGCGAGTTCCGGGTTTTGGCACAGCGCCATGAAGTTGCCGGCCTGGGCGCGGGTGGCGCGGTATTCCGGCAGGTAGCGACCGGCTTGCCGCATCATCCAGACCGGGGTGCAGTCGACCGGTTGCCGGAGCGCGGCGCGCAGGTAGCGGTCATTCTGCAGTGGGCTGGAGCTGGTCATGGTAAATCCCCGGTGGTGATTTGGCTGGTGAGGTAGGCGCCGCGTGCGGCAAAAGACAACGCCACCCGAAGGTGGCGTTGGCATTTTACCTGACAGCGGCGGTCACCGGCTTGCGCCGGATCAGCGCTTGCCGGCCTTGATCTCGTCCTGAATGGCCTTGATCGACTTGATCCACGGGCCGCCTTTGCGCACGGCTTCCGGCAATGCATCGCGCGCGCGCTCGGCGGCAGCGCGGTCGGCGAACGGCGCCAGCACCAGCACTTGCCACGGCTTGCCGTCGCGCAGGCCGTGGTAGACCAGGCCGCGATCGAGTTTGTGCTGGCGAATGAATTTCGCCATCGACTCGTCATCGCGCAAGCCGATGATCTGTACCGCGAAGTAGCCCGGGCTGGCATTGAGCAGTGCTTGCTCGTCGCTGGTGTAGCGGCCGTTGCTGGCCGGCTTGCTGGTTTTGGCGGGTTCGGATTTTGCCGGTTCCGATTTGACGGGTTCAGTCCGGCTCGGAACAGGCTGGCTTGGTGCCGGCTTGCTGACCGGTGCGCTCGGCTGCATGGCCGGTGTGCTGACGACCGGTTCACTGGTGGTCGGGCTGACGTCGCTGGCAGTCGGTTCGGTCACCGTGCTGTCGGCGGCATACGGATCGGCGCTGTAGCCGTCGGCACTTTCCGACGTCGGCATCGTGGCGTCGCTGGCAACGCCATCACCGGTCGGTTCTTCGATGATTTCCAGCGTCGCCGGCGCTTGCTGCTCGGTCGGTACCGGCTGGGCATCGATCGCCAGATCCTGACGCTGGGCTTCGCTCAACTCGCGGGTCTGGCCATTGGCTTGTTCCGCTTCCGGCGTGCCACTGATCCAGTCGTTCAGCTCGCGCTGGTACATCAGCAGCAGCGCCAGCACGAACACGCCAAGGCCGATCAGCGGCAGCTTGAGCCACGCATACGGCGAGCCGGCTTCGGCGTCGTCGGTCACGCTGTGTTCGCGAACCTCGCTGCGGATGTCGTCGTCAGTCGTTTCGTCCTGCGTGTCGTTGTGATGCTGATTCACGGTGTACTCCGCCAATTGGGTGAGGATGGCGCCCGGGCGCCCCTGCTGCTGCTGCCAGACGGCGCGAACACGGCTGCGCTCCGGCTCGTCGACGCCCTGCGCTGCCGCCCAGACGGTGACCAGACGCTGCGCATCGTCGGCACTGAAGGCCGGCAGGCTCAGCCGATGCCGATCATTCTGATCGAGGCCGGCGTAATCGAGTTCGGCGAGCGCGGTTTCCAGCATGTCGTCGCCGAACAATACCAGCGTCAGTCGCGGATCTTCGCGCTCCCGTTCACTGACTGCGCATTCGAGCAGGCTGCGCAGCACATGCAGGTTCAAATCCTGGGCGTCGTCGATGATCAAGGTGCGACGGCCGGCCGGCGCGCGGGCGATGGCGAGCGACAGGTCCGATTCGACCAGCGCGATCTGGGTCAGTCCCAGCTGGCGCAAGGCGTCTTGATCGAGTTGCTGGCTGGTCATCAGCGGCTGCGCGGCGATCAGCGCGGTTGGCAGGTTTTGCGACAGCGCCGCTTTCAAGCGGCGGGCAACATGGCTGCGGCCGGCACCCGGCTCGCCAATCACCAGGATGAGGCTGCGCCCGTAATGACAAAGATGCTGCAGCTCGTCTTCGAGCTGGGACAGCGCCGGCGTGGCGCAATGAAAACTGCTGCGGGAATCGGTGGCCACAAACATCCCTGCGACGGACAGCGGCGTAATGCCGGTCTTGTTGTGGCGGCAGTGTAAACGAAGCCTAGGCCGGGTTTAAACAGTGACAATGCCACTGGCGTGGTGGTCGATTTTGCCGGCAAACGGCGCGGTCAACGGCCCAACACGCGGCGAACCGGCTCCGGTTCGATCCCGTCAACAATCGCTGACCGGCCGACCGCTGTCGGCAAAATGAAGCGCAGTTTGCTGCTGAGGTTTTTCTTGTCGAGTGCCATGTGCCGCAACAACGCCTCGTGGTCGACATTGGCCGGAACGGCAAATGGCAATCCGGCGCGTTGCAGCCAGTCCCGGATACGCGCGGCAAGCGAACGGTCGGGCAGGTGACCGGTTTCCGCCGCGAGCTCGGCGGCCAGCACCAAGCCGACCGCCACCGCCTCGCCGTGCAACCAACGGCCATAACCGAGTTCGGTTTCGATGGCGTGACCGAACGTGTGGCCGAGATTGAGCAGCGCCCGCTCGCCTTGCTCGGTCGGGTCGCGGGCGACGATGGCGGCTTTGTGCTCGCAGCTGCGCGCGATGGCATGGCTGAGCGCGCCGGCGTCTTGCGCGAGCAAGGCATCGAGCGACTGTTCGAGCCAGTGCAGAAAGTCAGCGTCGGCGATCAAACCGTACTTGATGACTTCGGCCAGACCGGAGCGGAATTCGCGCGGCGGCAGTGTGGTCAGGGTGTCGAGATCGGCAATGACGGCATCGGGCTGGTGAAAGGCGCCGATGAGGTTCTTGCTGGCCGGGTGATTGATCGCGGTCTTGCCACCGACCGATGAGTCGACCATGGCGAGCAGCGAGGTCGGCACCTGAATGCAGGCAATGCCACGCTGATAGCAGGCTGCCGCAAAACCACCGAGATCGCCAATCACGCCGCCACCGAGTGCGATCAGCACGCTGTTGCGACGGCGCTTGTGGGCCACCAGCGCATCCATCACCGCGCCAAACTGCGCCAGCGATTTCTGCTCTTCACCGGGCGGCAAAATCAGCGACGGCAGCTCAACCCCAGCGAGCCCTTGCTGCAGACGCGGCAACCAATGTGAGGCGACGTTTTGGTCGGACAGCAAAAACGCTTGCCGGCCAGCCAGCAGCCGCGACCAGAGGTCCGCGTCAGCCAGCAGGCCGGTCGCAATATGAATGGGATAAGAGCCCTGCGCGAGCGGGACGGTGACAGTGGTCGCCGTCGCCATGGCGTCAGTCGCCTTGCAGCATGTCGCAAATGTCTTTTGCGACCGCCTTGACCGAACCGCGATCGGTCGAGACCACGTAGTCGGCAATTTCGCGGTAAAGCGTATCGCGGTGACGCGCCAGCGATTCCAGCGTCTCTTTCGGATCATCGGTCTGCAGCAGCGGCCGGCGCTTGTCGCGGCGGGTGCGTTCCAACTGCTGTTCGATGGAGGTTTCCAGGAAAACCACCGCCCCGCGGCCGGCCAGTGCAGTCCGGTTTTCGCGCGCCAGAATGGCGCCACCCCCCGTGGCGAGCACGATGCCTTGGCGCTGGGTCAGTTCGTCGATGACTTTTTGTTCGCGGCGGCGGAAGCCTTCTTCGCCTTCGACTTCGAAAATCCAGTCGACCGCGACGCCTGCCCGTTCTTCGATTTCTTGGTCGGCGTCGACGAACTCCATTTTCAGCATCTGGGCCAGCTGCTTGCCAATGGTGGTCTTGCCTGCGCCCATGGGGCCGATGAGGAAGATATTGCGCTTATTGGTTTTCATGGATTAACTGCTGAAAAGTCAAAGACTTGGGAAAAGGGCCACTCCGCTCTTACAAGAGCAAGGCGGCAAGGGTAGGGGCCTGACCGGCCCCTGTCAACTTGCATGACGCCATAAAGCACAACGCCCGCCGGAGCCATCGGCTCGGCGGGCGTTGAAACACGTCGCTGGAGGACTTACTTGACGTTCAGATCCTTGATGATCTTCGGCGTCACGAAAATGAGCAGCTCCTGTTTGTTGTTCTGGTTTTCCTTGTTGCGGAACAGCCAGCCCAAGCCCGGGATGTCGCCAAGCAACGGCACCTTGCGGACGTTGTTGAAGGTTTCTTCCTCGTAGACGCCACCGAGCACAATGGTTTCACCGCTGCGTGCCAGCACTTGGGTATTGACCTCTTTGGTGTCAATCGCCGGACCGCGCGGGGTATCAACACCCAAGCTGTCCTTGGTCACGGTCAGATCCAGTATGACATTGTCATCCGGGGTAATCAGCGGCTTGACGGTCAGGCTCAACACGGCCTTGCGGAAGGTCACGTTGGTATTACCGGCCGACGATGCCTGCAGATACGGAATCTCGACACCGGTTTCGATGAACGATTCGCGCTGGTTCGCCGTCATCAGGCGCGGGCTCGCAATCACTTCACCGCGACTTTCTGCTTCCAGCGCCGACAGTTCCAGATCAAGGATGGTGCCGTCAGTCAAACGGCCGAGGTTGACACCGATCGAGCCGGCTGGACTTTCAACCGGCATGTTGACGTTCAGCCGGTCCGCCAAATCAGCGGTTCCCGTATTGGCCATGCTCTCGGCACCATTAAGTGTGCCGGAGAAACCACTCTGACTGTTCTTGTCCGACAGGCCAAAGCGCACACCGAGTTCGCGAGTGAAGTCGTCATTGGCGATAACCACGCGCGACTCGATCAGCACCTGGCGAACCGGGATATCGAGCGTACGGATCAGCGCACGTACCTCGTCCAGTTTGCGCGGCGTGTCCTGCACCAAC
>DASUEK010000292.1:0-10713 GCA_036275115.1 Permianibacter sp.
CACCGTCAAAAGCTTTCGCGAGTTCCCACGGATGGCCGGCAGTTTTCAATGCCTGCTGGCGATCGCGCAGCGTCAAATCCAAACCAAGACCGATCCCGACAATGGCCGCTTTCGCCTGCTCGGCACTGGCCTGACGCAGTGGCGTGCCAATCAACAGCGCCAACTCCAGTTCATGGTGACAGTCCGCATCAGCCGGCACTGAAAACGCTGGCGACAGCGCGGTCAAACTGGTGCTCGGTTTCAGAAACAGCAACGGCTGTTCCGGCACTGGATTGTTCAGCTCTTTGGCATGCTGCGCATAATTGCGCCCCACGCACACGGCTTTACCGACCGGATACGGGCACGCAGCACCATCGAGAAAAACGTGTCGATACGACGTGTTCACTGTGCTCATGGCGCTTCCGTCTGGGCCTGATCATTGCCACCGTTTCGCGCATGCTGATCGCTTTTTGTCGTGGCATTCGCCGCCGGCTTCGGTTCATCACCAGCGGCGGAAACCGGCGGAAAACCGATCCGCTCGGCCAGGTAACCGACCGAGGTGGCGAAATGCCGGGATCGATTCCAGCGCAGCAAGACCTCGTAATTGTGATAAACGAGATAAGCGCGCTCCCATTCGCTGTCGGGCAGCAACAGTTTGGCTTTCATCGCCCGCGCCGGCAGATCGGCACCAGTGTCGCGACGGACGCCAAGCTCCTGCCATTCCGTCAGCGCGCGCGCGTCTTTGAGTTGCGCAGCGCTCAGATCAAGCGCCTGGGTCAACCGCACCTGACGACCCCAGGTTTCACCACGGCGCCAACCGTTCTTGTGCAGATAGTTGGCGATCGAGGCCAGTACATCAGAAGTATTGTTCCAGATGTCGTGATGGCCATCGCCGTCACCATCGGCGGCGAAATGGAGAAAGCTGCTCGGCATGAATTGACACTGGCCCATGGCACCGGCCCAGGAGCCACGCATCGCCTCGCTGGAGATATGGCCCTGCTCAATGATGCGCAGACTGGCGACAAATTCCTTCTGGAAAAATTCGCGACGCCGGCCTTCGTACGCCATGGTTGCGAGTGCACTCGGTACATGATGTTTGCCGGTCAGGCGACCAAAGCTGCTCTCCACCCCCCACAGCGCGATGATGAATTTGCCTTCAACACCGTACTTGGCTTCGAGCTCTGCGAGCAATGCGGCATGTTCGCGGAATTTTTCCCGCGCCATGCGAATACGCTGCTCATTGATCACTTTCAGCAGGTATTCCTCATGGCGCATCACTTTGTGCGGCTGGGTGCGATCGTGATTGACCACCCGAGGAATCAGCGTCAGATCGGCGAACACCGCATCGACGGTGGCTGGCGAGATACCGGCCGCCAGCGTATGCGCGCGCAGCGCATCGCGGTAGGCTGGCCAACCGGCGACGAACGCCTGTTGCGCCCGTTCTTCCTCGCTTGCGGCTTGCGCGCTCGCCGTTTGTGCTGCCATCGCGTTATCGGTTGTTGCGTTGCTCGTTGACGCCGTGTCGGCTGAGGCCGATGCACCGCCAGCTGGCACGATCGCAGCGCTGTTCGCCGGCCCGGATTTCGCTTCGGCAGCGACGGTGGTAACCGGGGTATCGGTTTGCGCGTTCGCCAGTGATGACAGCACGCCACACAGCCATGCCGCGCTTAACGCCACGCGCAGCGGTCGAACCGTTCGCTTAATCACCATCATCCAGATGCGCCTCAATGGTCGGCGGCAGTTGCAGATGAAAACCACGTTCTTGCAAGGCTGTCCGCACGTGGTTGATGTCTTCGCGCGCCAGTTTGGTCCGGCTGGCCAGATCCAGCTCCATGACGAAAACAGCTTTGCCGAAACGGCTGAGCAGCACCTCTGGCACCGGCTTGAATGCATCACGCTCGCGCAGATAAAGATACATCTCTTCCTGCTTGCTGCTGCGATAGATGTAACACTTCACGGAATCGTCTCACGCGGTTGGGTGGCAGCACCGCGGCTGCCACAAAAATTTGGACTCACCACCAGTCGGGCAAGTTCAGCCCGGCAGCGTTCAAAGCCATCGCCAATGCCGATTGTACGCCGGCCCGGCGCCAGCCTTGCCAGTTCGCGGGCGGGAACGGTTGGCCATCGGCGATGGCGAGCAGAAGGCTTTCCAGCGTGCGCCGGCTGAATACCATTTCCGCCGGAATGGCACGCTGCTCAGCAAACGCGGCCACGGCGGCGATCATCGCCTCCATCGTGGCTTTGCCGTACGGCAAATCGATCAGTCGGCGCACCGGCGCCGGCCACTGCGCTTGCGGACAGGCAAGACCACGTTCGACCGCCTGCAAAATGGCTTGGCCGTGCACGCGCAGCGCACGCGGATGCAGCGTCTCCAATGCCGCCAGTGCCGGCCAGTTTTTCGGCGCTTTCTGGCAGATCAGAATCAGGCTCTCGTCCTTGAGCAGGTGACCGCGCGGGATGTTGTGGCCGCGCGCTTCCTGTTCGCGCCACGCGCACAGTTCCCGCGCAATTGCGAGCTGTGCGCCTTTCAGCACGAATGCCGCTTTCAGCTTGCGATACAAAAACGCCGGAGGTTCCTGCTGGGTCAGCCGGCGCGCGGCAAACTCACCGTCCTCGCGATGCCATGACTCAAGATCGCGCTCGGCCAGCAGGCGTGCGGTGTCTTGCCAGATGGGCAGCAGGTAGGTGACATCGGCGACGGCATAGTGCAGCTGTTCCTCGCTGAGCGGACGCATCAACCAATCGGTGCGCGCCATGTCCTTGCTGAGCGTGATGCCAAAGTATTGCTGCACGGCGCCGGCATAACCGAGCGACACACCTTTGCCAACCAGACCGAGCGCGGTTTGGGTGTCATAGAGCGGCGTCGGCACCGCATCGCAGGCACTCAGAAAGGTTTCCAGATCCTCGCCGGCGGCGTGCATGACCTTGACCACTTTCGGGTCTTGCAACAGCTCGGCAAACGGCCGCCAATTGCTGATGGTCAGCGGATCGATGATGGCGACCTGCTCGCCATCGCACAGCTGGATCAGCGCCAGCTTGGGCCAGAAGGTTTTCACCCGCTCGAATTCGGTGTCGAGCGCAATCGCCGGTTTGCTGCGCCAGCGGGCACAGGCCGTGGCCAGTGCCAAATCATCACTGATGTGGTGTACCGGAAAGGCAACAGGCGCGGGGAAAACCGCGCCTGTTGCTTCGACCCCACCAGCCGCGGCAGGTGTCGTTCCGGCATTACCGTTGTCGTGTCCAGTCAACTCGGTAGAACTCCCGTTGCGGTATCAATCCGCCAACGCTTAACGCAGCTCACGCCGCAGGATTTTGCCGACATTACTCTTCGGCAGGCTGTCACGAAATTCGACCAGCTTCGGCCGCTTGTAACCGGTCAGCTTGTCGTGACAAAAATCGATCACCTGCTGCTCGGTCAGGTTGCTGTCGCGCTTGACGATGAACACCTTCACCGCCTCGCCAGTCGCCTCGGACGGCACGCCGATGGCCGCGACTTCCAGCACGCCTGGATGCGCCGATACCACCGCCTCGACTTCGTTCGGGTACACGTTGAAGCCGGACACCAGAATCATGTCCTTCTTGCGATCAACGATCTTGAAGTAACCGTTCTCGTCATGAATGGCGACGTCGCCGGTGTGCAGCCAGCCATCCGGATCCAGCACTTTTGCGGTTTCATCCGGCCGGTTGTAGTAACCGAGCATGACCTGCGGACCACGCACACACAGCTCGCCCGGCTCGCCCGGCCCTACTTCCTGATTGGCGTCGTTGCGCAGGCTGACTTCGGTCGACGGCACCGGCAAACCGATGGTGCCGTTGTAGCTCTTCAGGCTGAGCGGGTTGATGGTGACGGCCGGCGCGGTTTCAGTCAGGCCATAGGCTTCCAGCAGCGGTTTGCCGGTAACGCCTTGCCAACGCTCGGCCACTGCCGGCTGCACTGCCATGCCGCCGCCAAGCGCCAGCTTGAACGACGTCCAGTCGAGTTCGCTGAAACCCGGGGTGTTGAGCAGGCCGTTGAACAGCGTGTTGACGCCAGTCAGCGCGGTGAATTTCCACTTCTTCAATTCGGCGATGAAACCCGGCATGTCGCGCGGATTGGTGATCAGGATGTTGTGACCACCGACGTGCATGAAGGTCATGCAGTTCGCGGTCAGCGAGAAGATGTGATAGAGCGGCAATGCGGTGATGATGATCTCTTTGCCTTCCTCGAGGAACGGCTTCAACCAGGCCGAGGCCTGCATCACGTTGGCGACCATGTTGCGATGGGTCAGCACGGCACCTTTCGAGACGCCGGTCGTGCCGCCGGTGTATTGCAGGAACGCATAATCGTCCGGGCCGACATCGACCGGCTTGAACGGCAGCGCCGCGCCTTTGCCGACGATGCTGCGATAGCCAATCACGCCCGACAGTTTGTAAGGCGGCACCATCTTCTTGACGTGCTTGACCACGGCGTTGACCAGCAAACGCTTCAGAGTCGGGCAGGCATCGCCTATCTCGGTCACGCAGATATGCTTGACCGGCGTTTCATGAACGATTTCCGCAAGGGTGTGGGCAAAGTTGGCCAGAATGACGATCGCGGTGGCGCCGCTGTCTTTCAGCTGGTGTTCCAGTTCACGCGGCGTGTACTGCGGATTGACGTTGACCACAGTGATGCCGGCGCGCAGCGCACCGAACAGCAGCACCGGGTACTGGATCAGGTTGGGCATCATCAGCGCCAGCTTGTCGCCTTTGCCGAGCCGCCATTCGTTCTGGAAAAATGCAGCGGCATCACGGGTGGCCTTGTCGAGATCGGCAAAGCTCAGCGTCACGCCAAGATTGCTGAATGCCGGGCGATCACGGAAGCGGCTGACCGCATCCTCGAACACCTGCACCAGCGAAGGAAATTGCTCGGGATTGATCTCGTGCGGCACGCCAGGCGGGTAATGCTGCAGCCAGATTTTTTCCATCTTGTTTTGCTCCGGGCGGAAAGCGCCGTCTGTTGCGGGGTAAACCCAAGAATTTACTCGAAAAACAGCGCGCAAGGTAACCGATGGTCGGGCCAGCGGTCAAACCGCCGGCGGTCGCTTTTTGACCAGTGCGGCCGGACGGGTCCGAACCGGCTACACTTGCTCGCAGTGTAGTCAGCCTCAGGCGGTTCCAATGCCCAGCATTGCGATGCAGGATTTGCATATTCTGTTGATTGAGCCCTCGCCCACCCAACAGAAGATCGTCCTGAACCATCTGCGTGAAGCCGGCGTCCATCAGGTTGATACGGCCGCCAGCGGCCACGAGGCGCTGGCCTACCTGCACCAGCACGAAACCGATCTGGTCATCAGCGCCATGTATCTGCCGGACATGGACGCGACCCATGTGCTGCTGCGGCTGCGCGCCGATCCACGCTGGCAGAATCTGGCCTTCATGCTGGTCTCGAGCGAAACCCGTTTTCGCGCCATCGATCCGATCAAGCAGGCCGGCGTGGTTGCCATCCTGCCGAAACCGTTTCTGCCGGCCGATATCGAACGCGCCCTGCGCGCCACCCTGCGTTACATCGATCCGGAAGAGCTGGCGCTGGAAAACTACGATGTCAGCGAAGTGCGGGTATTGGTGGTCGATGACAGCAGCACCGCCCGGGCGCACATCAAACGCATGCTGAGCGATCTCGGCATCCAGCACATCACCTTGGCGGTCGACGGCAAACACGCCATCACCTGTTTCAACGAGCAGCTGTTTGATCTGGTCGTAACCGACTACAACATGCCGGAGATGGACGGGCGGGAATTGGTCGAGGCCATCCGCGCCCGCAGCGACGGCGCCTATATTCCGATTCTGATGGTCACCAGCGAAACCGAGCGGGCGCGGCTGTCCCAGGTTGAACAGGCCGGCGTCTCGGCCCTGCTCGACAAGCCCTTTACCCCGGAAGTGATTCGCCAGGCCCTGTACAGCCTGCTCAGCCACTGAGCCACCAGCACCGGGCTCTGTCCTGCTCCCACCTCAGCCTGGCGCCGCGTCAGCCGGCCAGAAACGCCAGCACCGCATCCGCGACCGCCTGCGGTTGCTCCAGATGGACGTGGTGGCCACCAGCCAGCAGATGGTGGACAAAACGCGGCAACAGCCGGGCGTGCTGCGCCACCGCGGGGGTGATCTGGCTCATGCCACGATCGCCCTGCACCAGCAGCAACGGCGCCCGCAGACTGGCGAAAAACGCGCCGACCTGGGCCGGGCTCATCCGCAGCAGGGTCGGCCAGCGCAAGCGCGCATCGGAGCGCCAGCTGTAACCGCCGCTGACCGGCTGCAGGTTGCGTTCAACGATTGGCGCCAGCAATGCTTCCGGCACATCCCCCACCGCCGCCCGCACCCGCAGCGCATCCGCCACGGTCGGATAAACCGGCTTGCGCGCCACCTGTCGTGACAGTCGCTCTTCACAGGCTTCACGCATACGCTGCGGCCCGTCGGACTCGACCCGGGTCAGTGGCCCGAACGCCTCGATGCTGATGAAATGGCTGACCGCTTCCGGAAACGCCGCCGCTTACAGCAGCCCCAGCGCACCGCCCATGGAATGACCGAGCAGCGGCAGCACCGGCACGCCGAGCTGCTGTTGCACCGCGTGCAGCGTGTAAACGCCGTCGATGAAGTGGTATTGGGCGCCGCCCGGCAAATGGCCGGAAGCACCGTGGCCGGCGAAATCCACGGCGATGCAGCGGAAACCGGCCGCCGCCAGCAGCGGCGCGAGCGAATAAAAACTGCCGGCATTGTCGAGCCAGCCATGCAGCAGCAGCAGCGGCGTCCCGCCCGGTTCGCCCCACTCGGCAATCGCAATGGCAATGCCATCGACCGCGACGGTGTATTCGCGGGTGGGCACGACAAACGGGCTGGGCAATTCGGCAATGGCAGACACGGGCGGGCTCCTGTAAACCGGGCGCCAGTGTAGAGAGATTGCCGTTCCGCTGGCAAAACGCAAAACGGCGACCGCCGGGTCGCCGTTTCATGAAAGGCAGCGATGACCGCCGCGCAAGCGGTCAGCCGTGCGGGTGCTTGTTGACCTTGTTGATCGCCTTGATGACCTGACGGCGGGCGTATTTCTTCAGTTCCGCCACCTCTTCGCGCAGCTCTTCGCTGGGATTGTGCCGTTCCAGGATGCTGGTGACGTACTTGGGCGGCATCTGGTTGAGGGCAATCGCGGCGATATCCTGGATATTGAGCGCGGTCGGCTCGAACGCCGGCTTGCCGTCCTGGATGATGTGATGGATCTGCTCAAACACGATCTCCTCGCTCAGGTTGATGAGATCGTCGTGTTCATACATCGCCTTGTACATGCCCCACCCTGCGTTCCGCCCGGTCACGGTTTGAGCGTAGTCGAGCCGCCCGCCGGCCTCAACCAGCGGTGCGGATTTGCCGGCGCGCAGGCAAAAAAAAGGCTGCCGAAGCAGCCTTGATCCAGTTCTGGAAGCCCGATTCTGGCAACCCTTTGCTGGGACCCTAACCCCTGGAGACAGGAGACCATGATGAATACCCTGTCACCGCCGGCCACACCCTGATGGCAACCTGGTGACGCAAACTCTGACCGGGGCCCCGATCCCGAGTTCCGATTGGGGCAAAAGAAATTGATGAAGCTTTTCTGACAGCCCGCACCGGCTGAGTCTCCGCTGCAGGCCATTCGCCCGGCTGGCTCGAAATCGATTCCCTCGATTCCCCGGAAGCGGCGCCCGGCCAGCCCCTCGCGGCAGAGTGGGCACTGACCACCTATAATCCGCCTCCCGCCATGACCCTGCCCTGCCTGCCGCCATGAGCCAAAAACGCTTCATCACTGCCCAAGAACTGCTGGTCGACTCGTTCCGCCTGGCCCATCAGGTGTTCCTGTCCGGCTTTCGTCCGGATTTCATCGTCGGGATCTGGCGCGGCGGCGCCCCGATCGGCATTGCCGTGCAGGAGTATTTCGAGTTCAAACAAATCAAAACCGACCATATCGCGGTACGGACCTCGTCCTATTACGGCATCGGCCAGCAAGCCAAGGAAATTCGCGTGCACGGCCTGCATTACCTGATCGAAAACGCCAATGCCGAGCACAGCCTGCTGATTGTCGATGACGTGTTCGACTCCGGTCGCAGCATCGAGGCGCTGATCGCACAAATCCACAAGCTGTCCCGGCGCAACACGCCGCACGACATCCGAATCGCCTGCCCGTGGTACAAGCCGAAGAACAGCCAGGTCAACCTGAAGCCGGATTATTTTGTCCAGCAAAGCGAGGAATGGCTGGTATTTCCACACGAGCTGGCCGGACTCACCGCCGACGAACTCGTCAACGGTAAACAGGAACTGGCCGCGATTCGCGACTTGCTGGTGCCGTAACCGCCAAACACGGAACGCCTGAAAAACAAACAGGGCGCCTCGGCGCCCTGTTTGTTGCCATCAACACATCAATCCAGAAAAACAATCTTGGCGAGAAACAGCGCCGTCAACAGCCAGACGCTGACGCTGACTTCATGGCCCTTGCGGCACAGCACCTTGGTGAACGTGTAGGTGATGAACGCCAGCGAAATGCCGTGGGCAATCGAGAAGGTTAACGGCGTGAACAGCAGCACCACGGTGACCGGCGCCGCTTCGGTGATATCGGACCAATCAATGTCTTTCAGGTGCAGCAGCATCAGCACCGCGACATAGAAAATGGCACCCGTGGTGGCATACACCGGGATCATGCCGGCCAGCGGCGACAGGAACATGCTGAGCAGAAACAGCACGCCGACCACCACGGCGGTCAGGCCGGTGCGGCCGCCGGCCGCGACACCGGTCGCGCTTTCGATGTAGCTGGTGGTGGTCGAGGTGCCAAGCGTGGCGCCACCGACGGCTGCGAGACTGTCGGCGACCAGTGCCCGACCCAGCCGCGGCACGTTGCCCTGTGCATCGGTCAAACCGGCCCGCTGGGTCACGGCGATCAAAGTGCCGGTGTTGTCGAACAAATCGACGAACAGGAAAGCGAACACCACGCTCAGCATGCTGAGATCGAGCACGCCGCTCAAATCCAGCTGCAGAAACGTCGGCGCCAGCGATGGTGGCGCAGCCACCAGACCACTGTACTGAACGTCGCCCGCGACCAGACCAACCACGGTAATTGCCAGCACCGCCAGCATCACCGCGCCGCGCACTTCCCGCGCCGCCAGCGCCGCCACCAGAAAGAAGCCGATGATGCTCATCAGCGGCGCGAACGCGCGCAGATCACCCAGCGCAACAAAAGTGGCCGGATGCGCAACGATGATGCCGGCGTTCTTCAACGCGATCATCGCCAGAAACGCGCCGATGCCGGTGACAATACCGAGCTTCAAGGTGCGCGGTATGGCGTTGATGACCCACTCGCGGATTTTCAGCACGCTGAGCAGGAAGAACAGCAAACCCGACACGAATACGGCGCCGAGTGCCGCCTGCCAGGTGTGCCCCATGCCGAGCACAACGCCATAGGTGAAGAACGCATTCAGGCCCATACCCGGCGCCAGCGCGATCGGATAATTGGCAATGAAGCCCATCAGGAAGCAACCAAGCGCGGCGGCCAGACAGGTGGCCACCATCACCGCACCTTTGTCCATGCCGGCGCTGGCGAGGATCGCCGGGTTGACGAAGATGATGTACGCCATCGACAGAAAGGTGGTGAAGCCGGCAAGCAATTCGGTCCGGACATTGCTGCCATGCGCTGACAGCTGAAACAGTTTTTCCAACATGACACCTTCCTGCAGGCAGAGAAAAATCAAACCGAATGGAACGAGAGCCGGAGGAACCGGCGCTCAATGTGCCAGCGCCACCACCTCGACGAGACCGTCTTTGGCGCTGTACTTGCCGCTGTCGTCGCGAGCGATGGCGGACAGCGCCACTTTCGGGTCGTGGGTGTAGAACAGCCGGCCGCGGCGATGGAGCAAGTCATCGAGCAGCACGCGCTTTTCGTTAATCAGCAATTCCGGGAACCGGTCGTAGCCCATGGTGATCGGCACATGCACCCACGGCGTGCCCGGAATCAAATCGGCACAGAACACCACCGGCCCGGCCGGCATGTCGATTTCCGCCAGCAGCATGCCGGGGGTATGACCTTCGCTGTGATGAAAGCGATAGCCAGCGCCGAGCACGGTCGAGTGCGTATTGCTGACCCGCTCCAACTTGCCGGTCGCGAGCAGCAAATCAGTCAGGCCCGGAATGAACGAGGCTTTGTCGCGCGGATGCGGTTGCAACGCCCGCTGCCAGGCATCCTCGCCGACTACATAGCGCGCGTTCGGGAATACCAGCTGCATCGGCTGACTATCTTGCCACGGCGCCAGAATGCCGCCGACGTGATCAAAATGCAGGTGAGACAACACCACGACATCAATCTGCGCTGGCGTCACACCAATTGCCGCCAGTGATTGCAGCAGCACATGCTCGGTCTCGACCACGCCGTAACGCTCGCGCAGGCGCGGCTCAAAGAACGCGCCGATGCCGGCTTCAAACAAAATATGCCGCACCGTATCGCCGTGCGGTTCGCGCACCAACTCACGCACCAACAAGGCCCGGCAACCGAGATCGATACGGTTCTGCTCATCGACCGTAACCCAGCGCGACCACAACGCTTTTGGCGCATTACCAAACATCGCGCCGCCATCGAGCTTCTGGCTGTTGCCGCGTACGGAATACAAGGTTCTGCTGACTGCCTGCTCGCTCACGTCTTCACCTTTTTCAATCCGGGTGCCACACCCACCGCCTGTCAGCGGTAGGACACCTGCGCCACCGAAAACTGCAAATCAC
>DASUEK010000293.1:0-7837 GCA_036275115.1 Permianibacter sp.
TCAATGCCGGCGATAACGCAGCAAAATCGCTTGCATGGCAATTGCCAGCAGCAACGCGAGCACAAATGTCAGCACAACATGGCTGGTCTGCTGGGCTGCGGAAAGCCCGATGGCAGCGACCAGAAAGAACAGCCACAAACCGTAGAGACCAGTCGTCATCCCGCGCAGCAAGGCTGTCACCTGGGCGGCGCCACCGGCACGCAAGGCAAATACGCCGAGCACACTGCCGGCGACCGGAAAGGGCGTCAGCACGCCGGACCAGGACTCACCCAGCAGCGCGGCCAGCGCCGTCAGCGACAGCACCAGCGTGGCGGCAGCGGCCATGCGCCAGATGAGCTCGATGCGCGCGAGCGGCTGCGCGGCAAGGTTGCTGACCAGGCGCGGAAACCACGCCGGCGCCAGCGTAATCACCAGCACGCTCAATACCGCAGCGACCGCCAATTGCTGCGGCAGCAACTGGCAGGCACTCGCCACCGCCAGGAATACCAACCAACCGGCCAGCAAACAAAGCCACCACGGCCAGCGTCGGGCCAGCCAGCAAAAACTCAGGCAGTAAGCGATCAGCGCCAGCAGCCCATAAAGCGTCGATAGCGCGGCCTGTGCCGCAAAGGCGGGACCGTGCTGCACGGTCAGAAACAGCAGAATCGGCCCGGCGATGATTGGAAAACCGGCCAACAATCCCGCTACCCGCGCACCCCAGCGGGCACCGGCCAGGCTGACCAGTACAATCAGGGTCGGCACCAGGGTCAACTTCAGCAGCAGCAACATCGGACGAGTTCTTGCGGTAGACGGCAGGCGCGGCAGTCTAGCCTCGATGGAGGTTAGCTATGCTGGTCGCCGGCAAATAAACTGGACATGACTTTCGACACTGTCATTCTGCCGGCCGTTCAGCGAGCATTTATCACCGGCTGGCACCATGCGCTCCTGTTGTTCGGTGCAAATGAACGGTTGAAGCCGCTGTTGTTTCGCCGCGAAGCCGGAATGACGAAGCTGGTGCCATCCATCCAACACTTACTCGAGGATGCAAAACATGAAGGGACTGCTGCCCGCCACTTTGCTGCTGACCAGCACGGCGCTGTCGGCTGTTGTCAACACGGCTATCGCCGCTGATGCTGCGGTCCAGACAGCGCCGGCGAATCGCTATGCCAATCGGCCATTTCCCGGTGCCGAGGCGACCGTAACAGCGTTGTTGAGCAAAGACCTCAGCGATAGGGAGGCGCAGACCTTGTTCGGCCACCTGTTTGCCCGTCATGACGACTTTGAAACGGTGGTTGAGTTGCTTGAGGAGCGGGCCGACGAGCAGCCAGAGGCGGCGTTGGTGCAGCTGCGCTTTGGTCAAGCCGCTTGTCAATTGGCCGGTCACCCGGACACAGGCATGCTTGGCAAGGCAGGTCTGGCTGGCGATTGCCGGGATGCGCTCGAAAAGGCCAGCGAACTGGACCCGAAACTGCTGAATGCCTGGCGTGGTCTGTTCGATTTTTATCGGCAGGCGCCAGGCGTGGTTGGCGGCGGCATCGACAAGGCTGAAGCCGTCGTGGCGAAGATTGCCCTGATTGACCCGGCCGAAGCGGAGCAGGCGCGCGCAACCTTGGCCGGGCAGCAAGAGCAATACGACAAAATGCGCGGTCATTTCGCCAAGGCCGCCGAACTCAATCCTGCCAAGGCCGAAGAATTCCGTTTCCGCGAAAGCATGGCCTTGGTGCGCGCCAAACAATACGAGGCGGCGTATGAGGTGCTCGGCAGTCTGCTGAAGACAACCGATACCGAGCTCGCAGCACAAGTGCAATACCAACTGGGCCGGACCGCCGTGATTGCTGCCAATCCGGCGTGGTGTGCAGCGGCCGAAGGGCACTTGCAGGCCTACCTGGCGCGCACCGATCTGACGACGGACATGCCGGCCAAATCCTGGGCGGCGTTCCGGCTTGGTCAGGTTTACGAACTGATGGGCAAGGCCGAGTTGTCGCGCCAGCAATACCTCTGGGCCGCTGGCCAACAGCCGGACGAACCGTTGAAAGCCGAGCTGAAAAAGAAAGGCATCAAAGCCTGATTGGCTACGGGCAAAAAAATCGAACAAACGCACCAGAAATGGTGGGCGCTTTGGGCTACGCTTGAACCAGTTCCTGCTCCTGAGGCGCTCACCATGTCCGTTCGAACCCTTCGCTCCGTTTTCTCTGCTGCCCTGCTGACCTTGTTGATGGCTTGTTCCGGCGAAACGCCGCCGTCCGAACCGGCCAATGACACCGCCGCCAGCAGCACTGGCACCGAGGCGAGCGCAACGGCTGCGCCAGCGCCGGCGGGCAGCTGTGCCTTGGTGATGGGCTGGGATCCGTACGAGCCCTATCAATTCGCCGACGCGGACGGCAATGTCCGCGGGCTCGATGTCGAGCTGGTCAGTGAAATGGCCAAGGATGCCGGCTGCAGCCTCAGTTTTGTCCAGAAAGATTGGGCCGGCCTGATCAGCGATCTGCGTGCCGGCTCGGTCAGCATACTGGCCGGTGCCTCGCGGGTGGCCGAGCGCGAAGCGTTTGCCTTGTTCTCGCAGCCATACCGGCAGGAAACCTTCTCGCTGTATGTCCGGGCCGGCGAAAATGATCGCTGGCGCGCCGACTCGCTGGCCGAACTGGTCGGTGGCGAGAAAAAAATGCGCATCGGCATCACCGACGGCTACGTCTACGGCAGCGAGCTCGAACAGCTGCTTGATGATGCCGCGCTGAGCCCGCAGTTTGTCTCGGCGCCGTTCAGCGAAGCGCACGCCGCCAACATGCTGGAAAGCAAGATTGACGGCATGCTGGAAGATCCGTTCGTTGCCGCTGCGATGATCAGCCGGAAAAAGTTGTCCGACGATATCGTCCGCAGCGCGTTCCAAATCAAGACCGGCGAAGTCAGTCTGATGTTCAGCAAGGCCTCGGTTGCACCGGACACTGTCGCGGCGTTCGACAAAGCGCTGGCCGCGATGCGTCAGGATGGCCGCTACAACCAGATCATCCAGCGTTATCTGCCTTGAACGAAAAGCGAAACGAAAACGGCGGCCATCGGCCGCCGTTTTCATTCGTGGTCTGACTCAACTGCCGTTTCAACCAAGTTCGCCTTGCGCACGCAGCATATCAATCCAGTCGCAGTGAAAACGCGCCGGATCAACGCCACGTTGACGGTATTCTTGATAAACCGCGCGCGCCATACCTTCCGAACCGCTGACAAATATCTCGAAGCCGTTCAGATCCGGGTGACTCAGACAAGCCAGCTGGTGTGGCAAGCCGACCGCGCCATGCCAGTCGTCACTGGCCTGGCTCAGCACCGGCGTGTAATGCAGCTGCGGATGCTGTTTGGACAGCGCCAGCAAGGCCTCATGCCAATACAAACCGGCCACCGTCTGCGCGCCCCAGAACAGGTGCAGGGCGCGCGTTTCCGCCCGCGCCAGCGACGATTCGATCAGCGCTTTCATTGGCGCAAAACCGGTACCACCGGCGATCAGCAGCAGTGGCCGATCATTGTCCGGCAGCCGGCCGTTGCCGAACGGCAATTCAATGGTGACCACGCTGCGGGTTTGCAGATGGCGCACCACCTCCAGTGCCGACAGGTGATTGGCCACGGCGCGGATATGCAGCTCGATCTGGCCGGTTTGTTCCGGCGCACTGGCGATCGAAAACGCCCGCGCGACGGTGCCGGCGCCAGCCGGGTCCGGCATCAGCAATTGCAGGTACTGACCGGCGTGAAAGCCGATCTTCGCGTGTGCCGGCAGCGCCAACACCACTCGCCAGGTGTCATCGCTGAGCGCACTGACTTCCTGGACTCGACAACTGAATTTGTTCACGGCGAACTCACCGGGCGCACGGACATCGCGCCATTCAATGACAGCATCGGACAGCGGTCTGGCCATGCACAGCAACACATAGCCATCGGCAATTTCCTGTTCAAACAATCCATACGGGGTGACATCGTCTTCGTAGCCAAGCTGGCCGCTCAACGCCCGGCCGCGGCAGATCCCACACGCGGCCTGCTGGCAGGCATGTGGCGCGTCGTAACCGAGTCGCAGCGCCGCGTCGAGCACGCTCTCGTCAGCGCCAACCTGCAAGCAATGGCCACTCGGTTGCAGCGTCACCGAAAAGGTTTTGCTCACGGCGTCAATCCAGCCCGAGCTGCTGCCAGATCGCGTCCACTTTCTGTTTCACGGCCGGCGTCATCGTGATCGGCGTGCCCCATTCCCGGGTTGTTTCGCCCGGCATTTTGTTGGTGGCATCGATGCCCATCTTCGACCCAAGGCCGGACACCGGCGAGGCGAAATCCAGATAATCGATCGGCGTGTGGTCGATCAGCACCGTGTCGCGGCTCGGATCCACGCGCGTGGTCAGCGCCCACATGACATCGTTCCAGTCGCGGGCGTTGACGTCATCGTCGGTGACGATGATGAATTTGGTGTACATGAACTGGCGCAGGAAGCTCCAGATGCCGAGCATCACCCGCTTGGCGTGGCCGGGGTACTGCTTCTTCATCGTCACCACCGCAAGCCGGTACGAGCAACCTTCCGGCGGCAGATAGAAGTCAGTGATTTCCGGAAACTGTTTGCGCAAGATCGGCACGAACACTTCGTTCAGCGCGACGCCGAGAATGGCCGGTTCATCCGGCGGCCGACCGGTGTAGGTCGAGTGATAGATCGGATCTTTGCGCATCGTGATCCGTTCAATTGTGAACACCGGGAAGGTTTCGACTTCATTGTAATAGCCGGTGTGATCGCCGAACGGACCTTCCGGTGCCATGTCACCCGGATAAATATGACCTTCGAGTACGATTTCAGCCGAGGCCGGCACTTGCAGCTCACTGCCGAGCGCTTTCACCACTTCGGTTTTTGAACCGCGCAGCAAGCCGGCAAAACCGTATTCACTCAGGTTGTCCGGTACCGGTGTCACAGCGCCAAGAATGGTGGCCGGATCGGCACCGAGTGCAACGCAGACCGGAAACGGTTTGCCCGGATTGGCTTGCTGAAATTCGAGCAGATCAAGCGCGCCGCCGCGATGGGCGAGCCAGCGCATGATCACGCGATTTTTGCCAATCACTTGCTGACGATAGATGCCGAGATTCTGTCGCGGCTTGTTTGGCCCGCGGGTGATGACGAGTCCCCAGGTGATCAGCGGGCCGGCGTCGCCTGGCCAGCAGGTTTGCACCGGGATTTTGCCCAGATCAACGTCATCGCCTTCCCAAACGATGTCCTGGCAGGGCGCGCTGCGCACTTCCTTGGGCGCCAGATTCAGCACCTGCTTCCACACCGGCAATTGATCCCAGGCTTCGCGCAGACCTTTTGGCGGTTCCGGTTGGCGCAGGAAGGCCAGCGTTTCGCCGACTTCACGCAGCGCGCTGACGCTGTCCTGACCCATGCCCAGTGCGACCCGCTCCGGTGTGCCGAACAGATTGGCCAGCACCGGCATGCGGTGGCCTTTGACGTTCTCGAACAGCAAGGCCGGGCCGCCGGCGCGCAGCACGCGATCGGCGATCTCGGTCATCTCAAGGTGCGGATCGACTTCGATGCCAATGCGTTTGAGCTGGCCTTTTTGCTCCAGCAAGTTCAGAAAATCACGCAGATCGCGGTAGGCCATGGTCGCTAAAGCAGCAGAAGGGAACGGAACCGGACAAGTATACGTGCTGGGCCCTGTTCCGGCGCAGTCGGCATACTTCGCGCTGACGGCGCCGGCCCTGACGACGGCTTCCGCGTCAGCGGGTCCAGACCGTCAAGCCGGGCAATTGTTCGCGCCGGTCGCTCTGCCGGCTCGCCACCAGATAGCTGGCAGCGAACATCAGCAGATTGGCCAGCAGCATCGTGTAATAGGTATCAAACGGCGCCCGCCAGCTGTCAGCAAGCCAACCGCGACTGGAGGCGATGGTCCAGGCGGTAAACAGAATCGTGCAGCTGATGCCGGCCCACGCCGCGCGCGCATCGCCACGGGTGGTGAAAAAACCAAGCAGATACAAGCCAAGCAGGCCGCCGCCAAGCAGGGATATCAAGACGGTGGAGGTGTCCTGCAGCGTTTTGGTGGTGGCGCTGTACAAGGCCAACGCACCGACAATCATCAGCACGGTGGCGACCACCGACGTGATCTTGGCAACGCGCAGATGTTGTTGGTCCGTCGCCTGCGGGCGGAAATGCCGCTTGTAGAAATCGACTGAGAACACCGCCGCGATCGCGTTGATGCTGGCATCGAGCGACGACATCGCGGCGGCGAGCGCACAGGCCAGCACCAGACCCACGACACCGGTCGGCAGATGCTGGGTGATGAAGTGAGGCATGATCTGTTCGGCTTTCTGGCTGCCGTCGAGCATTGCCGCTGCCTGCGGATCCGGAAACACCTGATAGAACGCAAACAGCGCGGTGCCGAGAAACATATAGAACGCCCAGATCGGCAGACTCGACACGACGCAGACCAGCATGCCGATGCGGGCATCGCGATCCGATTTGGCGGCCGCGAATCGCTGCACGGTATTCTGGTTGCCGGTGTATTCGGTCAGCCAAGTCGCAAGCCCCAGCAGCAGCAACATGCTGCCGGTTTTTTCGCTCAAGCTGAGCGACCAGCCGGTCGGCTGCAACGTGCCGTCTTTCAGATCGGCAATGGCCAGTTTGCCGTGCTCATTGGCGATGGCAAAGATCTGATCGAGCCCGCCCGGCATGGCGTTGACGATGACAATCAGACAGATCACGCCACCGAACGCGAGCAGTGTGGTCTGGACCAGATCGGTCCAGATCACGGCGTCGATGCCGCCCTGCACGGTATAAGCACCGACCAGCACGCCGGTGATGACGACACACCAGACCGGATCGAAGCCGGTGATTTGCTGAATCAGCAGCGCCAGCAAATACAGGATGGTGCTGAGCCGGACCAGCTGGGCGAGAATGAAGGCGACGGCGCCATAACTGCGCACCGACGGACCAAAGCGCTGTTCAAGGTATTCATAGGCGGTCAGGGTTTTGCCACGGCGAAAAAACGGCAGCACGACATAGGCAGCAAACAACACCGCCAGCGGCAGCATCAGGTTCGGCAGGTAACGCAACCAGGCGGTTTTGTAGGCATCGGCCGGGTAGGCGACAAAGGTCACCGAGCTGATCGACGCCCCGACCATCGACAAGCCGATGATCCAGCCGCGAAAACTGCGGCCACCAACAAAATACTCTTCGGTGCTGGTGTTGCGCTTGGAAAAGTACCAACCCATCGCCTGCATGCCGAGCAGATACGCGATGATGATCGCGGCATCGATCCAGTGCAGCTGCATGCCGTTACTCCGCAGTCATTGTTCTTGCCGGGCGCCGGTTCAGGCGCCGCAGCACTTCTTGTATTTCTTGCCGGAACCACACGGACACGGATCGTTGCGACCAACCTTCTCGACCCGGATCGGCTGCTTGCGCCAGCTCGACGGATGCTCGGCGAAATATTCGGCGGCCGTTTGCAATTGCACAGTCAGCGAATCAACGATGGCTTTGCGCTGATCGAAACGCAGCGGCGATTCGTCCGGGTTGTCACTGCGCAGATCCTTGCCGTGGGCCAGCGAGAAAATCGCCAGCAGCAGATCTTCGATGCCTTCGTTGTTGTCGCCGGCGGCCTCAAAGTCGGCCGCCAGAAACTCGACGCCGGCAGCAAAGCCCTCGGCCCAGCCGGCACCGTAGCTCGCTTCCCATTCCTGCTGCAGTTCTGCGGTCCAGCTGGCGTCGTCACCGGCTTCCATCAGGATCGGGGTGTAGGCGTATTCGCTGTCGCCCCAGAATTGGTTGTTGATGTCGATCCAGCGGCGCAGCAGCAGATGGAAGAATTTCTCGCCCACTGCCTTGTCGGCAAATTCCGGCAATTTGCCGCCGAAC
>DASUEK010000294.1:0-3437 GCA_036275115.1 Permianibacter sp.
GATTGTTGCTGGTCAGATCCGGGCTGATCACCGTCCAGGTGTTGCCGCGGTCGGTGGATTTGTGCAGGAACTGGCTGCCGTAATAAATCGTGCCGGACGCAAACGGATCTTGCGCGAAGCCGGCATTCCAGTTGAAGCGCAAGCGGGTGTTGGCATCCGGTGCGGCCGGGCGAATCATCAGTCGCTCACCGGTGTCCAGATCCCAGCGCAGCAGGAAACCATCCTGACTCATGGCGTAACCGCGGCGCGGGTTGTCCGGATCGGGCGAGGTATCAAAGCCGTCACCAAAGCCGAGTTCGGTCCAATGCGAATTGCGGATCGGCCCTTGCTCCCAAATGGACGACGGACCGCGCCAGGAGCCGTTGTCCTGCAGCCCGCCGTAAAGGTTGTAGGGCTGTGCGAGGTCATAACGCACGTGATAGAACTGCGCCAACGGCAGATTGGTGACAAAGCGCCAGCTTTCGCCCCGGTCGTAACTGATGCCGATGCCGCCGTCGTTGCCGTTGATCATGTGGGCGCCGTTGCGCGGATTGATCCACAGCGCGTGATTGTCCGGGTGCAGGTGTTGCAAACCGATCAAGGTGCTGAAGGTCTTGCCGCCGTCATCGGAGACATCGGTGAAGGTCGCGAGCCGGTACAACCGGTCAGGCCGCTGCGGATCAACGCGAATGTCGGCGTAATAAAACGGCCGGCCGTTGACGTTGATGTCCTTGTTGACGGTTTCCCATTTGTAGCCGCCATCGGTCGAGCGCAGCAGCGCGCTGTCTTTGGCTTCGACCAGTGCGTAAACAATGCGCGGATCACTCGGTGCCACGGCAATGCCCATGCGGCCGAGTTCGCCAGCCGGCAGGCCGTCTTTTTCCGTCGCCTGCCGCCAGCTGTCGCCGCCGTCGATGCTCATGTAAAGCCCGCTGCCCGGCCCGCCGGATTTGAAGAACCACGGCCAGCGCCGGTACTGCCACATGTTGGCGAACAGCTTGTCCGGGTTGCTCGGGTCCATCACCAGTTCGGCAGCGCCGGTTTTGTCATCGACATGGAGAATCCGCTGCCAGGTTTTGCCGCCATCGCGGGTGCGGTACACCCCGCGCTCGCTGTTCTCGCCCCAGGCTTGGCCCATCGCCGCCACGTACACGGTGTTGGCGTCGCGCGGATGCGGAATGATGCGGTGAATGCGCTCACTGTTTTTCAGGCCCATGTGCTGCCAGGTTTTGCCGGCATCCAGCGAGCGGTACACGCCGCGCCCCACCGACACCGAGTTGCGCACATTGCCTTCACCGGTGCCGACCCAGATGAGGTTGGGGTTGAGCGGCGAGACGGCCAACGCGCCAATGGCGTGCACATCCTGATCATCAAATACCGGTTGCCAATGCGAACCGCCGTTCACTGACTTCCAGACCCCACCGGTCGACGCGCCGACGTAAATGATGTTGTTGTCATGCGGTGACACATCAATGGCGGCGACCCGGCCGCTCATGCCGGCCGGGCCGATGCTGCGGGCTTTCAGGCCGGCCAGCAGACTCACATCGGTCGGCGTGGCCGCGGTCGCCACAGTCAATGGCAACAGCACGGCCAATACGGTGCTGGTCAGCCAGCGCTTCAGCAGTTTTTTATTCACATGAATTCTCGCTGTACGTGGGTGATGACATCGCCGCCGGAAGCGGCAGCTGAAGTTTGTTTGTACTGCAATTTACTTGTGCTTCGTTTTGGGTGCGCTGAACACATGAAAGACGATACGCATCAGCGCCGATTAATCTGTTGATTGTGCAGCCCCCTCTTCCGACGCTTCGCGCCACCTTCTCCCACGAGGGGGGAAGGGAAGGACTCCCTCTCCCCTCGTGGGAGAGGGGTGGGGAGAGGGGGCAGCCAGCCACGAGGAGGCCAAATCATGAACGCGCCTGCATCCGCAGCCTCCAGCCCGCTCTACAGTGTAGAAGCGGATTAGCCGGTGACAATCCGCGCGGGAGTAAGACTCCTCAGGTGAAGGCCGCATCAATTCGAGGCTTACTCAATTCAATACGGGCTCCAGCGCCGCCGCCACATCCAATAGCCGGCCTTCGTTGCCCGGCGCGCAGACCAGCATCACCGCCGCCGGCAAACCCGAGGCCGGATCCCGGTAACGCCAGGCTGGAATGCTGATGGCCGGCAGATCGCAGTAATTGCAGAACAGCAAGGGCGTGACATGCCGGTTGACGCCGGGCTTGAGTGTTTGCCGGTTCATCTCGCCGTGCTTGGGCGCCACCATGCCGAGTGTTGGTAGCAGCAGAATGCCATCGTCGCCCAGCAGCGATTGGTAATGTCGCTGCGCCTGCGCAAAGCGCTGCACCAGTTGCTGCGTTTGCCGCGCACTGTGCGGTTTGACCACCTGTGCCAGCGTGGCGTCCTGAATCAGCCAGCGATAAAACCCGTTGTCGATCTCGCCGGTGCCGCGCCATTGCCGCCAACTCTCGCGCCAAATATTGAACTTGTCACCCGGCCGGCTTAGCAGTGCGCGCCAGATGTCGCCCAGCTCGCGCAAAATCAGCAGCGGTGCCTGAAACGACAGCGCACTCACATCGGCAAACGCCGGTGTTTCTTCACGCAAGCCGGCTGCCAGCAGATGCTGCTCGGCGGCGTTGAGCGCATCGCGGATGCAAGCTTGCTGCACCGCAAACGGAAACCGCGTCGAGCGCAGCAAACGCAAGCCCGACAACTCGCGCGGTGCCGGCGTCGGCGTGCGGGCAATCACGTCATACACCAGCCGGGCGTCACGCACACTGCGCGTGAGCGGGCCAATGCACAACCAGCTGTCGAGAAAGCCTTCGACTTTCGGCCAGGTGCCGGTTTTGTCCACCGCAGCAGAGGCCGGCTTGAACCCGACAATGCCGCAAAACGCCGCCGGAATCCGGATGGAACCCAGCATGTCCGAACCCATGCCAAACACGCTGGCACCGCTACCCACCAGCGCGCCTTCACCACCGCTGGAGCCGCCCGCCACGCGAGTGGGGTCAAGCGGATTGTTGGTGCGGCCATAACGCGGATTGCTCGATTCGCCGGTCATCGCAAACTCCGGCACATTGCTGCGCGCGGTGATAATGGCGCCGGCCGCTTTCAGCTTCTGCACCACAGCAGCATCCGCGGTGTGCACTTCCGGTGTCATCCGCAGCGAACCCGCCGTCACCGTCATCCCCGCCAAGCCAAAGGTTTCCTTCACCGAACACGGCAAGCCGGCGAGCGCGCCGGCTTGCCGTTCACCGGCTAGCGGTTGCGCCGCCGCCCGCAGCGCCTCGTCACGCAAAATGGCCGTCGCCGCGTTCAGGTGCGATTGCACTTCTGATAACGCATTCAGCTGTTGTTGCACCAGTTGGCTGACAGTCACGCTGCCGCTCTTCAACTGTTGCAGCAGCGCGGTGGCATCGGGCAATCCCGTTGCAGGAACAAATGGGGCAGAGGCGTGAGGT
>DASUEK010000295.1:0-12238 GCA_036275115.1 Permianibacter sp.
AGTCTTTCCATCATCAACAGAGCCTTCTTTGCGCCGCACGGCTCCTAGTCCTCGCATTGACAGGACGTCGACCGGCTCGCCGGGCGACGTCTCTTATGTCAAGCCTTAAAGTTGATCGAGCTTTCTGCGGCCTTATTTGCAGTGCAGTGCAGCGTCTGGCTTTCAGTGGTGTTGCGTGACTTTCCGTTACGGTCGTCACCTGTTGCTGAAGCGGTTTTCCGCGCATCAATTTGTGCTGGGTGCCTGTGTCGTAGGCGGTGTGCAGTCCGCTGATGGTGCAAAGTGGCTACTGACGGCAATCCGTTGTTGTTGCATGGACAGCGCCAGGTCCTGACTCAATACGGTGTCGATCTGGTTGAGGTCGAGCAGATTGTCGACGCAGACCCAGGCGTTGCGCTGGGTTTTCTTGCCATAGTAGAGAGCGAGGTCAGCCAGCTGCACCAGTTTGCTCCAATCGATCTCGACGACCTTTCCCGGCGCGTTCGGGTACACGGCGGCGCCGATGGTGCAGGTCACATTGAGGGCGAGTTGTCTGGACAGTTTGAAGGGCTGTGCTGCCACGATGCTGCGGATGCGCTCGGCGACATGGTGTTGCTCGCCGAGGTGTTGCAGGCGGGCAACCAGCAGAAACTCTTCGCCGCCCCAGCGAATCAGCAAATCGGTTTCCCGGATGGTGGCTTTGATGCGGCGGGCAAATTCGATGATCACTTCGTCGCCGGCGTCGTGGCCGTGGTTGTCGTTGATGCGTTTGAAGTGGTCGATGTCGAACAGGTAGATGGCGAGGCTGTGGCCGGTGCCATCCTGCTGGGCGCGCTTGATGAAGTGCAGTTCACGCTCAATGTTTTGTTCGAAGTAGCGCCGATTGTTCAGGCCGGTGAGACCGTCTCGTACGCTCAGTGATTCGTATTGGCGAGCCAGTTTGCGGTTTTGCCGGAGCTGGATGGCAATTACCAGAATGATCAGCAGCAGGATGGTGGTGCCGGCCACCATCAGCATGCTCTGGGTTTCGCGTTTGTCCTGTTCGGCGGCTTTCAGTGCCTGCTCTTTTTCGAGCAGTTCGCTTTTCAGTTTGGACTCCATTTGCAACCGGCTCAGTTCGGCGTGTGAAGCGGCTTGGGTCGAGCTCAGCTTCAGTTGCGGTTCCAGCTTGTTGATGTACAGCGCATGCAGTTTTTCCAGGCCGATCAGGCGCCACTCCGGTGGTGTCATGCCTGCCATGCGTTTGTAGACATCCATCATGACTTCCAGCGGTGTCTCCGCCGGCATGTCGCGGCAAAGGTGCAACGCACCGGTCTGGTCCAGTTGCATCTGCACCAGCTGCTGATAGCAGTCGAGGTAGTCCGTATTGACTTGGGCGGTTTTGATGGCTTGTTTTGCTGCCGCGAGTTTGGCTTTGGCCAGGTTCGCGTTGCCGAGCTCAGCGGCGGACAAAGCGGCGAAGGTCAGAGCAGAGCGCCCCAGGTCAGGGTTGTCGAAGCTGACTTTGTCAAACCAGATCAAGGCTTCGCCGTAATCGTAGAGGTGCAGCGCATAGGCGATACCAATGTTGTGCCGGATAAGCGTGATGTAGTCGTCGATATATTTGGCGGCTTGCGGATTGACGGTTTTCTGCTCTTCGAGTCTGGCGATGGCGCCTTTTTGCAGTTGAATGCCTTTTTGGATGTAGTCTTTGTCGCCGTGCATGACGTACTGGGTGGCGGTGTCCACCATGATGGCGTAGAGCGACTCCGGGTTGGCTTTCTCTGCAAGTGCCAGTGCCCGTTCGTAGCTGCGGAATGCGGCCGCGATGTCGCCGTTGCTGGATTGCTTCCATGCCACGCCGGACAAGGCGGACGCCGCCAGCGCGATTTTGTTGGCGGCCATGGCGTCATCGAAGACTGTCAGCATGTGCCGGATGTAAGTGTCGTAGCTGTGCTCGCTGATCTCGATGCAGAGCATGCGGTAGTTCAGATCAAACGCCAGCGGCGGCATGTCGCGGCAAATCGGCTGTGCCTTGTCGTTGGCGTAGTTTTCGTTGTGCAGGAACGCGAGCTCGCGTTGCAGTTGATAGCGGCGAGCGGCGCTGTCGCTGGTGGCCATGGCGTCTTGTAGCCAGCGGATCTGATCCGGGTAGCTCAGTGCGCTGAAACTGTCGGGAATGGCCGGCAGTTGTTTCAGGGTGTCTGCGGTTATCGGCGGCTCAGCCGCAGCAGCCACGCCCATGCTCAGTGTGGCGGCCAGCCATAGCGTGTGCAGATTGCGTGTGGTCGGAACGGGCATGCGCGATCGAATCCACGCCATCAGGAATGCAAAGTGTAGCAGGGTGGTTGCTGCCGTCCGGATGGCGGCAGGCCGTTACCGGTGCCCTCGTGATGGCAGCGAAGCCCCGATGGCGTCGCGGGCGATCCGCAACGGGCCGCACCCACCGGGCCACAAGCGAACGATGCTCGGCTGGTGGACGCCACGGCCTGATGGAGGGCGCTGCCGGTGTGTGCATGCGGACCGGCGCAGGTGGGGGCGGGCAAAGGCCGCGTCGGTCGCGAATTCGTCATGACGTACGAGATATGGCGTTGTCGCCCGCTTTTTGCCGCTACATTTAGTATTGTTGTGCGACTTCTCTGATACAAATCGATACAGTCAAGACAATTTTGTGTGAACTATTGACACACTTTCGTTGGCCGACATAAGTTCGCTGCGCCTTATGAACAGTGCAATTTATAACCACCCTCCGCATTTTGCTGTTGCGATACGGGCAGCAGCGGTGTGCGAGCTGTTCGTAATCCGATTCTAATTATTCGCGCAACGCTAGGGAGTTTTATGAAGCTGTCTGCTGTCAGCACGGCCATCGGCTTTGCTGTTGTTTCATCGCTGTTCCTGACACCTGTCGCCACTGCCGCGCAAGCGGAATCCACCCGTGTCATCGTCGCGTTCAAGCCAGGGTTGGCTGCACAAGGCAAGGCTGCCGTTCAGGCCGCACGCGGCCAAATCAAGCAAGAAATTTTCGGTACCGACGCGGTGGCCATTGAAGTGCCGGTGCAGGCCCTGAAAGGCCTGCAGAACAACCCGAACGTGGACTACGTGGAAGAAGATCTGAAGCGTTATCCGACCGCATTGGCCAACCCATCGACTTCGCCGTATCTGGCGGGTCAGCTCGAGCCGTACGGCATTCGCATGGTGCAAGCCGACCAACTGCCGCAGGGTGACGCCCTGGCCGGCAACCGCAAGGTCTGCATCATCGACTCCGGTTACGACCGTGCCCATGAAGATCTGGGCGCCAACAACGTCACCGGCGAATACGACAGCGGCACCGGCTGGTGGTACACCGATGAAAACAGCCACGGTACCCACGTGGCCGGCACCATCGCTGCCATCAACAACAGCGGTGTCGGCGTGGTCGGTGTCAACCCGAACCGCAACCTGAAGCTGCACATCGTCAAGGTGTTCGGAGCCAATGGCTGGGCCTATTCGTCGAGCTTGGTCACTGCTGCCAACAAGTGCGCCAGCGCCGGTGCCAACGTCATCAGCATGTCGCTCGGTGGCGGTCGCAAGAGCCGCACCGAAGAAAACGCCTTCAAGAGCCTGGCGTCGAAGAACATCCTGTCGATCGCTGCCGCCGGCAACGATGGCAACACCACCCTGTCGTACCCGGCCTCGTATGCCAGCGTGATGTCGGTGGCCGCCGTGGACGAAAACAAGGCGTGGGCGACCTTCTCGCAGTACAACAGCGCGGTGGATATCGCCGCGCCGGGCGTTGGCGTGCTGTCGACTGTGCCGATGGGTACCGGCTCGCAATCGGTGCTCAGCGTGGGCGGCGTCAGCTATGCCCCGGGCGACATGGCCGGTTCGCCGAAGCAAGTGGTCACTGCGCCGCTGGCTGACTTCGGCATTGGCGATGCGGTTAACACCGCCGTGGCCGGCAAGGTCTGCCTCATCCAGCGCGGCACGGTGGATTTCGCCACCAAGGTCAGCAACTGCCAGAACAGCGGCGGCGTCGGCGCGGTGGTGTACAACAACACTGCAGGTGCGTTCGGCGGCACGCTGGGCACCACGGTCACCACCATTCCGTCGGTGACCGCCTCGGATGTCGAAGGCGCGGCCATGAAGAACCAGCTGGGCCAGAACGCGACCGTGGGTGTTGAAGCGGCCAACTATGCCTACTTCGACGGCACCTCGATGGCGACACCGCACGTGGCGGCGGTGGCGGCGCTGGTCTGGAGCTACTTCCCGACCTGTACCGCCAGCCAGATCAGCAATGCCTTGCTGAAGACCGCGCAAGACCTCGGCACGGCCGGTGTTGATAACAAGTTCGGCTACGGCCTGGTGCAGGCGAAAGCGGCCCATACCTTCCTGAGCCGTAGCTGCAACGGCTAATCGGCAAGGTCGTGGGCGATTTGGCCCGGTTGAACGGCATGGCGGCGCAGCTGCCATGCCGTTTTTTCGTTCTGGGCCAGCAAGTTGCTGCTGCTGGTCAGATGGTTAGGCCTGCTTGCCGCTGGTAGACTACGCCCCCTGCGCCCGCAGGCGCCGTCCCGCCGTTCTTCGGCCGGCGGCCAGCAAGGGCGGGTTGACCGGACAATAGAGCCCCATGAGCCTGAATTTTCTCGACTTTGAAAAGCCGATTGCCGAACTGGAAGCCCGTATCGAGGAGCTGCGCCAGCTCGGTGACGATGGCGAAATCAATATCACGGAAGAAATCGATCGGTTGCGCAAGAAAAGCGTGCAGCTGACCAAATCAGTGTTCGCCAATCTCGATGCCTGGCAAATTGCCCAGATGGCCCGCCACCCGCAGCGGCCGTACACGCTCGATTACCTGAACGAACTGTTCACCGATTTCGACGAGTTCTGCGGCGACCGCGCGTATGCCAACGATCCGTCCATTGTCGGCGGCACGGCGCGTCTGGCCGGTCGCCCGGTGATGGTCATCGGCCACCAGAAGGGCCGCGACACCAAGGAAAAAATCCGCCGCAATTTCGGCATGCCGCGCCCCGAGGGGTACCGCAAGGCGCTGCGCCTGATGCAGCTCGCCGAAAAATTCAAAATGCCAATCATCACTTTCATCGACACCCCCGGTGCCTACCCGGGTGTGGGTGCCGAAGAGCGTGGCCAATCGGAAGCGATTGCCCGCAACCTGAAAGTGATGTCGGAACTGAAAGTGCCGGTCGTCTGCACCGTGATCGGTGAAGGTGGTTCCGGTGGCGCGCTGGCGATTGGTGTCGGTGACCGGGTCAACATGCTGCAGTATTCGACCTACTCGGTGATCTCGCCGGAAGGTTGCGCCTCCATTCTCTGGCGCAGCGCCGAGAAAGCGCCGGAAGCGGCCGCTGCCATGGGCATCACCGCCAAGCGCTTGAAAGAGCTGAAGCTGATCGACAGCATCATTGAAGAGCCGCTCGGTGGCGCTCACCGCGAGCCGCGCAAAATGGCGCAAACGCTCGCGGAACAGCTGCTCGCCGATCTCGCCGAGCTCGACAAGCTCAGCGAAGAGCAATTGCTCAGCCAGCGCTACCAGCGCCTGATGGGCTTTGGTGTGTTTGCCGAGGCGTAATTGCCCCGCCACCGCGAGCCCCTGTCATGACCACACACGCCCCGGCTGAAGCATTTGCCTCAGCGCTCGGGGCGTTGTTGTTTTCCGCCGCCGAACATGCACCGCCGCCGAATTTGGTGGTCGCCTACAGCGGTGGCCGCGATTCCACCGTGCTGCTGCATCTGGCATTCGCCTTTGCCCAGAAGCATCAACTTGGTTTGCGCGCCATTCACGTCAACCATCAATTGCAGACCGCCGCCGAGGCGTTTGTCCGGCATTGCCAGCACGAATGCGCGACGCTGGCGATTCCGCTCGAGGTCGTGACGCTCGACGTTGCCCGCACCGACAAAGGCCTGGAGGCCGATGCCCGCGAGGCCCGTTACGCGGCGTTTGCCACGCGCCTGCAAGCAAACGACATTCTGCTGCTCGGCCAGCATGCTGACGATCAGCTCGAAACCCTGCTGTTGCAATTGCTGCGTGGTGCCGGTCCGCTTGGGCTCGCCTGCATGCCGGCATCGGCGCCTTTTGCGGCGGGTCAGTTGTGCCGGCCGTTGTTGTCAGTGCGGCGCGAGGCGCTGGCGGCGCTGGCGTTTGCGCGCGGCTGGCGCTGGATTGATGATCCGAGCAACGAGGATCATTCGCTGGCACGCAACCGGCTGCGCAGCGAGCTGATGCCGGTGCTGCTGCGTCAGCGCGAGGGCGCCGCCGAGGTTTTGCTGCGTGCAGTGCATTGGCAAGCCGAGAGTGTCGGCTTGCTGGCCGATCTCGCCGCGATCGATTTGGCGACGGTGGCAACTTCAGAGGGCCTGTTGCAACGTTCGCGCTTGCTGGCCTTGTCGGCGCCGCGTCAGGCCAATCTGCTGCGCCATTGGCTGTTGAGACAAGGCTGCAAACTGCCGAATGCCGACAAGTTGCAGGAATTTTTGCGCCAGCTGGCAGCAGCGTCGGACAAGGTGACGATGCAATGGGCCGAACAGGCGCTGCGGGTCTATGGCGATCTCGTGTTGCTGATGCCAGCGTGGCCGGCAGCAATCGAGCAGATTATCGTTTGGTCGGCAGCGCAGGATTCGTCGGCACCCGTGTCACCACTGGTTCTGCCCTATGCGCTCGGCGCTTTGCGTTGGCAAACGGTTGCGCCTGCACGGTCGGACGCTTCACCGGTATTGACGGTGCGGGCGCCGCGTGCCGGCGAAACCGTCAGCGTGCGTTGGCAGACGGCAGGACTGCGGCTGGCGTTGCCGGGGCGTCAGGGCCGGCGTGAACTGAAAGATGTGTTTCAGGAGGCGCGCATTCCGGCTTGGCTGCGGCCGTTGTGGCCGAAGCTCTTTTACAACGACACGCTGGTGGCCTTGCCCGGTGTTCTGGTCACTACTGACGGCCAACCGACGACATCTGAAGCGAGTTGGCTGTTGCAGGTGGAGGGGCCGTTGTTTTCGCTGGCCACTGCGCTGCGTGCTGCGCACACAGCAGATCCTCAACAGGGAAACTGATTCGAAGCGTGTCAGCTCGCTTCTGACGTCGGTGCAAATGTCAGGACAGTGCGGCGGCAAAGGCCGGATGCGATTGGCGTAACAGGCCACTGGCCTGATCGGCCGGCATCGGTGCGCCGAACAGATAACCCTGACCAAATTCGACACCCAGTTCGCGCAGCAGTTTGAGTTGGGCGCCGGTTTCAATGCCTTCCGCCACCAAGGTCAGCCCCAGGTTTTTTGCCAGCGTGCGAACGCCGCTGAGCAGTTGCAGGCTTTTCTCGCTGCTGGCGATCTGCTGCAGGAACGTGCGGTCGATTTTGATGGTGTCGAGCGGGAACTGGTGCAGATAGTTCAGCGACGAATAGCCGGTGCCGAAATCGTCCAGCAGGATCTGGATCTCCATGGTTTGCAGCTGCTGCAGGAAACGCTGCGCCATGTCGAAATGCTGAATCAGCAAGCTCTCGGTGATTTCCAGTTTTAGTGCCTGCGGTGGCAAGGCGCTGCTCGCCAGAATGCTTTCGATCTGCGCCAGAAAATCACGCTGGGTCAGCTGCCGGCCGGACAGATTGACGCTGACCGCCAGATTCGGGTGGCCTTGCTCGCGCCAGCGGTGCACTTGCGCGGTGGCATCGCGCAGCACCCGCATGCCGAGCTCGTTGATGAGCCCGGTTTCTTCGGCGAGCGGTATGAAGGTCGCCGGTGAAATCAGGCCGAGGTGCGGGTGTTGCCAACGCGCCAAAGCTTCGAAGCTGGCAATTTGTTGGCTGCGCAAATCGTAGATCGGTTGGTAGTACACGATGATCTGGCCGCTATCGACCGCGTAGCGCAGATCGTTTTCCAGCTTCAGCCGGTTCAGCGCGTTTTGGTGCAGGCTTTGATCAAAGAAGCAGTAGCGCGCCTTGCCCTGTGCCTTGGCTTCGTACATGGCGGCGTCGGCGTCACGGATGATGGCATCGGCATCCTTGTAGCCGAGCAGGCTGGTGGTGATGCCGATGCTGGTCGTGGTGTAGAGATTCTGGCCATTCAACACGTACACCGCCGAGACGCTGGCCAGAATGCGACGGGCGATGACCTCGATGTCGGCGGTCTTGTCGATGTCATCCAGCAGCACGCAGAACTCGTCGCCACCGAGCCGGGCGACGGTGTCGCCGGTGCGAACACTTTGTTGTAGCCGCTTGGCGACTTCACAGAGCAGCAGGTCGCCTTGCAAATGGCCGAGGCTGTCGTTGATGACCTTGAACCGGTCGAGATCGAGAAACAGCAGCGCGTAACGCAAGGATTTGCGCCGCTGATTGCGCTGGATGGTGTTGCTGAGCCGCTCACGCAGCAGGGCCCGGTTCGGCAGGCCGGTCAGCACATCGTGGTGGGCGTCGTGGGCCAGCTGTTCGTTGATCAGCCGGCGCTGCTCCAGCAATTGTTCCAGCTCGTCATTGGCACTGGCCAGCGCGCTGGTGCGTTCGGCAATGCGCTGTTCGAGTTCATCGTTGATGGTTTTCAGCTCAAGGTGGGCGCGGCGCAGCGAGTCGGCGTCTTGCCGACGCTGCAAGGCGGTCGCGACATGCGAGGCGACAAATTCCAGCAACGCGGCATCTTCGACCGAGAACCGGCCGCCTGGTTGATGGCTTTGAATCACAATCGCGCCTGCGGGTTTGCCATTCATGTGCAACGGCACGCCGAGCCAGGCTGACGGCGCCGTTTCACCCGCGTAAGGGTTGTCCTGCCGTTGCTGCAGATCCTCGTGGTTGAGCAGCAGGGTCAGGCCGGTACGCAACACTTCGGCGGTGAACAGCGGTGAGCGCTCCAGCTCGGCCCGCGGCAGCGCGATGATGCCGGGATTTTTCAGATACTTGTCGACCAGATACGGCAGACTCAGTTCGCCTTTGTCTTCGTCATACAGTGCGATGAAAAAATCGCGAGCGTCGATCAGCCGATTGACGATGGCGTGCACCGACGCATAGAACTCGTCCAGCGCCGTGGCGGTCTGGCTTTGCTCGGCGATGTCATAGCAGGCTTCGCGCACCTGTTCGCTGCGCTCGCGCTCGGCGATCTGCAACTGCAAGGCATCCAGCGTTTCTTTCAGTTGATGGGTGCGGGCTTCAACTTTGGCCTCCAGCTCACGGTGGGCTTCGGCCAGCTTTTCATCAGCCTGCTTGCGTTCCACCGCCGTCGCGATATGGCGCGAGATGTACATCAGCAGCTTGCGATCGCTTTGCCGGAACCGGCGATTGCGATCGTAGCTTTGCACAACCATGGCACCGAGCGTGCGATTGCCGGCGATCAGCGGGCAGCCAAGCCATTCGATGCAGTCCGCGCCAGCGTGGCCGATCTCGCCGGACTCGTGCATTGCTTCAATTTGCTCCTCGTCAACGAACACCGGTTTGCCGGTGCGCAGCACATAACCGGTCAGGGTGCCTTTCAGTTGCGAGGTCGGGATGTTCTGCAGCGCATCCAATGACAAATCGTCGACAGTGTCGACGAAATAGGCCATCGAGAACGATTCGGCATTGGCGTCATAAAGCGCGATGAAGAAGTTTTCGGCATACATCAGTTCACGCATGACTTGATGCAGGGCATGGAAAAACTCCGCCATCGGAATATCGGCGGCGGTGATGTCAGCGATGCGATAGAGCGCCGCCTGCAACTGCGCCGAATAGCGGCGCCGGTTGGCGACCCGCTCCAGCCGCGTGACGCGTTCACGGGCTGTGGCGAGCTCACGGCGTAATCGCTCCAGTTCGGACAGCTCGGTCATGGCTAGGCGTAACACTGGCAGGGACAGACCAAGTGTAGTCGGTCCCGGCACGGCGGTACGGGCTCGGCCGGACCGCTGGTCGGCTCAGGGGGCCGCTGGTTGGAAGAATTGCAGGATCTCGTCGCGCTGGCGCATGCCGTCCTCGTAGCCGAGCGCAATCAGCTCCTTGGTATAACCGGACTCGAACAGCAGATAGGACAGGATGGTCGAGCCGGAGCGGCCGCTGATGCCGATCCGGCGGAAGAAGAAGCGGGCGGTGCGCGGCAGCTCGCGGGCATAGCGACCAGAGAGTTCGGACAGGTCGCGGCTTGGCGCGATCACCAGCGTTTCGACCGGCTGCAGGTTGATGCCGTTGGCGACACGGACATCGGCCGGGATTTTCGACAAGGTGTTGTTGATGCGCTGCAGGCGCTCCATGTCGCTGTCGAGCGAATCGATGAACACGCTGTCGAGCACGTGACCGGCGATTTCGGCGAGCGTCGGATAATTCTTGGCGACGACCCGGCCACCGGTGTTCTCGTTTCGGACCGGATCGACCCCGACGATCATCACTTTGCGGGCACCGAGATGCAGCGCCGGACTGATCGGTGCCAGAAAGCGCACCGAACCGTCGCCGAAATATTCGCGGTTGATTTTCACCGCCGGGAACACCAGCGGAATTGCGCTTGACGCCATCAGGTGTTGCAACTGTAGCCGGGTGCGGGCACCGGCGCGGCGATAGCGGCGCCAGGTGTCGATTTCCGGATGGCCCTCGAAGAAGCTGACCGATTCACCGGAGTTGTAGCCGGAGCAAGTGACGGAAACGGCGTACAGATCGCCCGCGTTGATGGCCGGGGCGATGTCGTTGAACGGCACCACCTTGCTGAGCATCTGCCGCAGCGGCGTGTTGTCGAGCAGGGAAAGCGCCGGCACCGTGCGCTGGCGGCCACGCAACACCGCACCGAGCCAGCGCAGCGAGTTGGCGCTCATGCCCATGAAGTCGGAACGGTAGATGTGGCCGGCGTGAAAATTGGCCCAGACGTGCTCAAGCCGGCGCATGCCGATGCGAAAGCGCGAGGCATAACAGGCCAGCACGCAGGCATTGATGGCGCCGGCCGAGGTGCCGCAGATGATCGGAAATGGAATGGTTTTCTGATCCGGCAACAGCTCGCAGACGGCTTTCAGCACGCCGACCTGATAGGCCGCACGGGCACCGCCACCTGAGAGCACCAGCGCAGTTCGGGAGTTGGTCATTGTTGTTGTAATCGGTGTTGTCATCGCATCCAGCGTGCTGCAAGTGTAGCTGGAGTTGTCGTGACAAGAGATCGGAGCGCGCCGGGCGATCAGTTTTGTCGGGCGCTGCCGGTGGCACTCGCACCTGCCGTTGGCGCGGATGCCGATGCGCTGGCAAGTGGGGCCGCCACTTTCTGGCCGCTCGCGGTCATCACCGTGCGCCGATCCTGCATGACGAACCAGCGGTTATAGAACGCGTTCATCACCAGGCTCGGATACCAGCCCTGGCCATAAGAGCCGTTGTAGCGGGCGAGTGCCGGGGCCAAGCGTTCTTTTTCACGTGCCAAATAGATTTTCAGGATGGCGCAGCCGTAGCGCAGATTGGTGTCGACATCGAACAGGTTGTCGGTCGGCTCGCCGATTTCTTCCCGCCAGAATGGCATCACCTGCATCAGGCCGCGGGCACCGGCTTTGGACACGGCAAAGCGATCAAACCGGCTTTCGACATCGATGACCGCCAGCACCAGCTGTGGGTTCAGGCCGAACTCGGTAGAGATGGCGTGTACCCGGCGCAACACATGCAGGCGCTCGGCCGCCGGAATCTTCGGGGCCCGTTTTTCCAGCCGGCCGGCCATGTCGACCAGCCAGACCTGGGCTTCATACTTGTCGGCGAAATCGTGTTTCTCGTGCATCGCCTTTTTGATCAGGCTGCGCACTTCCTCGTCCGGCCGCTCCTGCTGCGCGGCCAGTACCGGTGCGGTGAGCACCGGTACTGGCAGCACCGATATTGCCAGGCACTGCACAGCCGCCAGCATGTGGCAGCGTAGACGCTGCCACAGCGAACGGCCGCGGCGATCAGCCGGCCAGCGCGGCTTTGAGCTGGGCGACAACGCCATCGAGGGCGACATGCTGGGGCTCTTTCTCACGACGGGACTTCAGTTCGACCTTGCCTTCGGCCAGGCCGCGCTCACCAATGACAATGCGGTACGGAATGCCGAGCAGATCGGCGTCGGCGAACATCACACCGGCACGCTCGTTGCGGTCATCAAACACCACATCAATACCGGCAGTCTGCAGCTCGGCGTAGAGTTTTTCCGCGGTGGCGCGCACGGTTTCGGAACGACCGAGGTTCATCGGGCACAGCACCACCTGCCACGGCGCGATGGCGGCCGGCCAGACAATGCCGTTGTCGTCAAAATGCTGCTCGATGGCCGCCGCGACGATACGTGACACGCCGATGCCGTAGCAGCCCATCGGCATGGTCACCTGCTTGCCCTGCTCATCGAGCACGGTCGCTTTCAT
>DASUEK010000296.1:0-19558 GCA_036275115.1 Permianibacter sp.
TCGATCGTTTCTTCCTTGCTGACCTTGTAGTGGTAAACGCGCACACGGCCGTGCTTGCTGACGGCGTATTGCACATCACGTTTGCCGGCGCGCAGATCGAGCTGCAAGGCGAGCAGATGGCTTTGCAGATCGTGGGTATCACCGAGCAGTGCAGTAGACCAACTTTTCTTGCCGCGCGTGCCGCTGTCGGTCTGGGTCTGCCAATCGAATTTTTGCTGCACCCGTTCGGTTTTGCCCGGCCGTTTGCGTTCCTTGCTGAACGCCAAGGGTCTTGGCCGATCGTTTTGCCAGACAAACCGGCTTTGCTCGTGATCGGAAAAACTCATCAGGTACAGGCTGGCCTGCGAACGGGTTTCGAATTGCCACTCGTCGTTGGCCAGCGTGCTCAATTGCAGGCTGGACTCGCCGACCTTGTCGTCGTCGTAATAGAGATCGTATTCGGCCTTAAATGGAGCGATCGGGGACAGCGCGATGGGCGATTCGGCCCGGACACCGCTCGCCAGCAGCAACAACAGCGCAAACGATGAAAGCCAGTGCCTAAGCGGGTGTTTCATCGCGGATGGGCTCATTATTGCAGTACCGGGCTCGTCAAGGGGTGACCGTCCAGCACGGCCTGACCTTGTTGATAACGCAGGCGGCCGCTGGCATACCACGCTATGACCTCGGGATAGAGCCGGTGTTCCAGCGGGTGCACGCGCTGGGCAAGCCGGGCGGCGTCATCGTCCGGCAACACCGGGCAGGCGGCTTGCGCGATCAGCGGGCCGCCATCGAGATCGGCGGTGACAAAATGGATGGTGCAGCCGTGTTCGGCGTCGCCGGCATCGAGTGCGCGCTGGTGGGTGTGCAGACCCGGATACTTCGGCAGCAGCGATGGATGGATATTGAGCATGCGGCCGGCATAGGCATTGACCAGATCGGCACTGAGAATACGCATGAAGCCGGCCAGCACCACCAGATCGGCATCGAATTGCTGCATCGTTTGCAGCAGCGCTGCATCAAACTCGGTGCGTGAGGCAAACGCCTTGTGATCGACCACTGCGGTGGCGATACCGGCGCGTTTGGCTCGCTCCAGGCCGAAGGCGCCCGGCACATTGCAGATCACACCGACAATCTCGGCGCCGATCGCTTTGGCGGCACAGGCATCGATGATGGCTTGCAGATTGGATCCGTTGCCGGAAATCAGCACGAGCAGTTTGCAGGTCATGTCGGAATGCGGTCAGCAAGGAGAGCGGACAGTCTGCAACGCCGGACGTCGTTGCGGAAATGAATTGTGGGCAGGAACATCGCGCGGATGCACCTGCCCACGCGTGACTTACACCAATTCGACAAACGGTTCGTCGTTGTTGCCGGTGCTGGCGATGTGACCGATCTGATGCACGGTTTCGCCCATGCTGCGCAGCAGGGCGGTGGCGGTGTCGACCGCGTCAGCCGGCAACGCGATGACCATGCCGATGCCGCAGTTGAAAGTGCGGTACATCTCGCGGTGGGCAACGCCACCGTTTTCCTGCAGCCACTTGAATACTGGCGGCAGATCCCATGCCTTGATGACGGCCTTGGTGCCGTTCGGCAACACGCGCGGCACGTTCTCGGTGACACCGCCACCGGTGATGTGGGCAAGCGCATGCACATCGACCTGCTTCATCAGCGACAGCACGGTCTTGACGTAAATGCGGGTCGGTTCCATGAGCGCATCAGCGAGCGTGCGATCGCCGACTTTCTGGTTCAGATCGGCTTTGCTGACTTCGATGATTTTGCGAATGAGCGAGTAGCCGTTCGAGTGCGGACCGCTCGACGCCAGACCGAGCAGCACGTCGCCAACACGGACAGCGCTGCCATCGATCATTTTCGATTTTTCGACAATACCCACCGCGAAGCCGGCGAGATCATAATCACCGGCGTGGTACATGCCCGGCATCTCGGCGGTTTCGCCGCCGACCAGTGCGCAACCGGCGAGCTCGCAGCCCTTGCCGATGCCGCCCACCACCGACGCGGCGACGTCGACGTCGAGCTTGCCGGTGGCGTAATAGTCGAGGAAGAAGAACGGTTCAGCGCCCTGCACGACGATGTCGTTGACGCACATCGCGACCAGATCGATACCGACCGTGTCGTGCCGCTTCAGATCAATGGCAAGACGCAGCTTGGTGCCGACGCCGTCGGTGCCGGAGACCAGTACCGGCTCTTTGTAGCCGGTCGGCAGCGCGACCAGCGAGCCAAAGCCGCCCAGACCTGCCAGCACTTCCGGCCGACGGGTGCGCTGGGCCACGGATTTGATCCGCTCGACCAGGGCATCGCCTGCTTCGATATCAACACCGGCATCTTTGTAGGACAGGGAAGGCTTGTTCGGGCTGGTCATGACGGTTTCCAAGGAACCTGAGTGGAAAGGCGCAAATGAGGGGCGCAGATTCTACCGGTTCAGGGCGCGGCTGTCATGAAATGGCGGTGCAAACCCGCTGGAGTCGGACGCCTCAGCGCCGACCTTACCGGGTCTCCGGCGGGCAGCTTGAACCGCGTGCCAGTTGCTCGATCAGCCGGACCAGTCGGTCGGCCTCGGCGACGGTCGCCAGATGCTCGCGGCTCGCCGAACCGATTCGGCAATGGCCCGGCAGGTCGGTCATATAAGTGCTGCTCAATTGGCGCCACTGTTCCAACTTGGTTTTCTCGGCCGGTTCCGTTGCCGCATCGATGGCGTTGCGTTCGAAGTCAGTGTCATAGCTCCAGACCGGCAGTGTCGCCGGCCAGGGCACAGCGGCGGCGCCACGAACGTCCTGGTCATAGCGGCCGACGGCGGCGAAGCGGGTCAGAATGCGGGCGCGGTTGCGGCGCTCGCCGGCAATGGCGTCGTAGAACGGCCAATCCATCTGGTCGGCGAGCGCCACCGGCAGGATGGCCTGCAGGTGCTCGCGTTCTTTCCGATAAAAGCTTTCGGCGCGGGCATCGTATTTGCCGGCGTTCACATACTCGGCAAGTTTGTCGCCCTGCTGAAACGGCCCGGCCTGCTCGGCATAGAACGACAGCAAGTCCGGGTGCAGGCCGTCCGGGTCGATGAGCAATGCCGCGCGCAGGCCGCGCTGGCCGTGGCGGGCCAGATACTGATGCAGGCTGAGGTTGCTGCTGGCAAAGGCGACCACCAGCACCGGTTCGGTTTCCAGCTGCGGCAGCAGCGCGGCCAAATCGTCGGCGAAGCGCTGGTAGGAGCCATCGACGCCGGTATCGCCAAAGCCATGGCCGGCACGGTCGATGGCATGCACCCGGAAGTGCCGGGCCAGCATCGGTTGCAGCAGCGCGAACCAGCCGCTGTCGCTGTGCCAGTGATCGGTCGGTCCCGACAGCAGCACGATGGCCGGCCCGTCATGATCCATGCCGAGGCTGCGGACGTGCAGCCGGTGCTCGCCAACCGAGATTAAACGGCTGCCAGCGGGCAGGGGAGCGTCGGCCATCGTTTGCGGCGACGATTCCGCCGCGTTGTGGACGACCGAACCTGACGTTGCTGCGATCTGCGCTGCGTTCATCGTGTGGCCGCAACTGGCCAGGGTGAGCAGGGTCGGCAGCGCGAGTGCGAGGCCGATTTGGCGCAGGCGCATCAGGGCGAATCCGTTCATGCCTTGTCCTTTTCAAAGCGGGCGCCGGGCTGGTGTCGCCGAGTGCCGGTTGCGTTGTAGCTGAGCTTGGCCGCCTGCCGTCGTGGCTGCAAGCGGCAGTATTGCCGGCCGGCGCGGCGTGGTCTGACTACACCCGCCGGGGTGACTGCCGTCACCGTTGCCAGCTTTGCCGACCCGGTACGGAGGTAAAAGCTATGGCAATTCAGACACTTCCCTTATCATGGCGGGCCATGAGCGCGCCCGGATTCCGGCGGGCGCCGGGTGCGGGTGGAGTCGGGAATGAAGGCAGGTATGAAGACGATCGGCTGGCGCAAGGTGTTTGGGTGGCGGCAACCGCTGACCATGTTGGTCACGCTGTTCTGGCTGCTGCCGGCGCAGGCCGTGGAAGTCACCGACCTGTACACCGGCACAGTTCCGGTCGCGGAACAGAGTGAAGCCGCCAGGCTTGATGGTCAGGTTGCGGCGCTGCAGCAAGTGCTGATCAAGCTGTCCGGCTCCAGCAGTGTACTGGCCTTGCCGCAGGTGCAGGCGAACCTTGGCAAAGCGGCGGCCTATGTTCAGCGTTACCAATACCAGTTGCTGCCGGCGGCGGTCGATGCGCCGGCCGGCACCGGCAACACGCTGCTGTTGCAAGTGAGTTTTGATGGTCGCGCGCTGGAGCAGTTGCTGCAGGATGCGGCAGCACCGATCTGGGGCGCGCGCCGGCCATTGACTGCCGTCTGGCTGGCTGTCGCCGATGATAACGGTCGTCGGCTGCTCGGCAATGATGACGAGCCGGGTCTGATTCAGGATCTGCAATTTGCGGCGCGCGCCCGCGGCTTGCCGGTGGTGCTGCCGATTCTGGACTTGGAAGAGACCAATCAGATCAGCATCAGTGATGTCTGGGGCCGGTTCCTGCAGCCGCTGCAAAGCCTGTCGAGTCGTTACGGTGCCGAAGCCGTGCTGGCCGGTCGGATCGAAAAAGTGGGTGACAGCTGGCAGGGCGAACTCAGTTTTGAGCAGGGCAGTCTGCGTGAAAGTGTCGCGGCCATTGCGCCGTCGCGCGCCGAATTGCTGCAGCAACTGCTTGGCCGTATCGCCGAGTTTGTCGCCGGCAAATATGCTGTCGTGCTGGACCCGAACAAGGACTCGGAAGTGCTGGTGAAAGTCCACAACGTGCGCCGGCTCGAAGATTACGGCCAGCTCAGCCAGTTTTTCAGTGGTTTGCAGGCTGTGCGGCAAGCCGATATCAAGGAAGTGCGCGCCGGCACGGCGCTGTTCAGTCTGCGCCTGATTGCCGATCAATCGGCGTTGTTGCAAGCCACCGCGCTCGACCCGCGTCTGCAAGTGGTGCCCGGTACCGAATTCGGCGTCGTGCTCGAATTCAACTGGCAGCCTTGATGACCGGATACCGAGCCTGAACCTGCGAGCCCTCGCATGACTGCGCTGCGCCATTTGCCCAATCTGTTGACAGTGCTGCGCTGTCTGCTGACGGTGCCGCTGGCGTTGCTGTTGCTGGAGCGTCAGTTCGGCTGGGCATTGCTGGTGTTCGTAGTCGCCGGGGGGTCGGATGCGCTGGATGGTTTTTTGGCGAAACGCTTTCACTGGCAGAGCCGGTTCGGTGCAATTGCCGATCCGCTTGCCGACAAATTGCTGCTGCTGATCGGATTCGGGGTGCTGGCAGCGATCCAGGTGTTGCCATGGTGGTTGTTTGCGCTGGTGTTGGCGCGCGACATCCTCATTGTCGGCGGCGCGTTGACCTATCACTGGTTGTTCGGACCGTATCCGATGCAACCGACTTTGCTGTCAAAAGCCAACACGGCTTTGCAGATCCTGCTGCTGACCGTGGTGTTGTTCAATCTGGGCTTGTGGCCAATGCCGGCGCCGGTGCTGATGATCGGCATTGTGTTGGTCAGCTTCAGCACGCTCAGCAGTGGCCTGGATTATGTCTGGACCTGGGGGCGCCGCTGCGCCGCGGAGCGCCAGCGCCGGCGAGTTCCGCCTCACCGCGATGCCGGCTGAATCATGATGGCCGCTGACAACGACGCGAACGGCGTCAAACCAACAGGGAGTATCGCATCATGAATTGGCGCGTGTACGGATTGCCGCTGACAATTACGGCCGTGCTGCTCCTGTTGCTATGGCTGCTTGCACCGATGCTGACGCCGTTTCTGGTGGCGGCGGCGCTGGCCTATTTCACCGATCCGGTGGTGGAAAAACTGCAGAGCTGGAAATGGCCGCGCACGCTCGCCGTGTTGACCATGCTGCTGCTGATCGTGCTGGTGTTCGTGCTGTTCATCTTGCTGGTGGTGCCGCTGCTGCAGCATGAAATCCGCTTGATTGTCCAGCGCTTGCCGGCAGCGCTGGCGTCACTGGAGCAGGTGCTGCTGCCGTGGCTCATCGAGCAGACCGGCCGCACCGACGTCAGTTTTGATCTGACCTATCTGCGCTCGCTGCTGGCCGAGCACATTCCGCAGTCCGGTACCATCATCGCCCGTACCTTGGCCACCATCGGCAGTTCCGGACTGGCCATTTTCGCGTTCATCGCCAATCTGTTGCTGATCCCGGTGATTTTCTTTTATTTGCTGCGTGACTGGCCGCTGGTCAAACGCAGAGCTGCAGAGCTGGCGCCCGCGCGTTGGCGCGAGCGGTTCACTCCGTTGTTGGCGCAATGCGATGAGGCGTTGGCGGCATTTGTCCGCGGCCAGATCCTGGTCATGCTGGCGCTGGCGACTTATTACACCGTTGGCCTGATGATCGTCGGACTGGATGTGGCTTTGTTGGTCGGTGTACTGACCGGCCTTGCCAGTTTCATTCCATACCTGGGTTTTTCGCTCGGCTTGTTGCTCGCCGTGATCGCAGCCTTGTTGCAGTTTGCCGACCCGATGATGGCGGTCTGGGTGGTCGCGGTGTTCGTTGGCGGGCAGGTGCTGGAAGGCGTTGTACTGCAGCCCTTGCTGCTCGGCGATCGGATTGGCTTGCATCCGGTTGCGGTCATTTTTGCGGTGTTGGCCGGCGGCCAACTGTTCGGATTCACTGGCGTCTTGCTGGCTTTGCCGGCCGCTGCAGTGGCGCTGGTCCTGCTGCGTCACGGCTTGGTGCGTTACCGGGAGTCGCCGTTCTTCCTTGGCGCCTCGCGTAGCGACATCACGTGACGGTGGGCAAGGGTTCAGGTGCAGGTTCTGATGTGCTGATGCAACAACTTCCGCTCGGTATCCGGTTGCGCACCGATGCCAGCTTCGACAACTTTCTCGCCGCCGGTAACGATGCGCTGTTGCGCGCGCTGCGGCAGTTCGCGCTGGCCCCGACGCCGGCCGCGACGGTTTTTTTGCACGGCGGCCCCGGCAGTGGCCGCAGCCACTTGCTGCACGCGGTGGCGGCCGCAGCCGATGCCGCAGGACGCAATGTGGCCTTGTTGCCGCTCACCTTGCCGGGTTTGCAACCGGAAGTGCTGACCGGTTTTGACGGTAGCGATCTGCTTTGTGTCGATGATCTCGATACCGTTTGTGCCGATCCGGCCTGGGCGCTGGCCTTGTTCAATCTGTTCAATGCCGTCCGCGATCGGGGCGGCCAGCTGCTGTTCAGTGCCGATCGGCCGCCGGCCTTGTTGCCATGCGGCTTGCCGGATCTGCAGTCGCGCCTCGCCAGCATGCTGGTGTTTGCGGTGCAGGAACTCAGCGACGATGACAAGCAGCGGTTGTTGATCCAGCGCGGCGAGGAGCGCGGCTTGCGGGTGCCGCCAGATGTGGCGCAGTACCTGATCAGCCGCCATTCGCGGGCGGTGGCGGATTTGCTGGCCTTGCTCGACAAGCTGGATCACGCCTCGCTGAGCGAGCAGCGCCGGCTGACTTTGCCCTTTGTGCGGCAGGTGCTCGGCAGCTGAGCGGGGCTGCATTTATAGCGACAAACAAGAAGGCAGCCGCAAGGCTGCCTTCTTGCTTTTCACTCGGTGATACGTTTCACCTGACAGTGCTTACGCCTGCTGTTTGCCGGCGCGTTCGGCCAACAGGAATTCCAGGCTTTCATAAGCGTGGCGCAGGTGCGGAATGACGATGGAGCCACCGATGATCAGCGCAATGTTGAACGCTTCTTCAATTTCTTCCTTGCTGCAACCCTGCTGGACACAGGTATCAAGGTGGTAGTCGATGCAGTCATTGCAGCGCAGCACCATCGAACCGGTCAGGCCCATCAGTTCCTTGGTCTTGCGCGGCAGGGCACCGTCGTCATAGGTGATCTTGTCGAGCGAGAACAGGCGCTTGATACCGAGGTTCTCGGTCTTCAGCACCAGCTCGTTGCCGGCCAGTCGACGGGCGCGAAATTCTTCAAACGGATGGGGCATGGCGTTACCTATCGCTAAACATCATTTCAGGGCGGTGAGCGGCGCATGATACACCTGTGTCGAGCCGGCTGCAGTGCGCACAGGTGTGCGCGGCAGCCGGTCTCGAACGCCTGCATGCGGGGCTTTTCCGCGCGCAGGAAACCGTTGGCGACCACGATAGCCGTGGCGCCGTTTACGAGGCAAAGAGGAATCGAGTTCACCATGAGTACCGGTCGTTTGGCAGTCCTGAAGTTTGGCGGCACCAGTGTAGCGAGCGCGGAAACCGTCCGTCGCATCGCCGACATCGTGGTCGCGCGCCGAAAACAGGGCTTCGACGCGGTGGTTGTGGTGGTGTCGGCGCTCAGCAAGGTCACTGACAAGCTGGTCCGGTTGTCGCAAGGCGAGCCGGTCGAGCCCTTGCTGGCGGAAATCGACAACCAGCATCTTGCCCTCGCACAGGCGCTGAATTTGCCGGAGGACGACAACACCCGGCGTAGTTGGCGGCAGGAGCTGGATCGCATCCGCGGCCTGCGCGCCAGCGCGACGCTGCCGCTGACACCGGCCCAGCAGGCGCAAATCCAGAGCGCCGGTGAGCTGATGTCGAGCCGGTTGCTGGCGCTGTTTTTCAACCGTGAGCTGAAGCGTGAAGCGGTGACCTGTCATTGGCAGGATGCCCGCGACTGGCTGACCAGCGTGCCGCAGCCGCACCGCGGCGAAATCAGCCATTACCTGAATGCCCATTGCGAACCGGTGCGCAGCGATGTCCATCGCGCGACCGTGTTCGAGCGCGGTGGCATGACGCTGACCCAAGGCTTCATTGCCCGCAACGGCCGCGATGAAACGGTGATTCTCGGTCGCGGCGGATCCGATACGTCGGCGGCCTATCTGGCGGCATTGCTCGGCGCCGATGTGCTCGAGATCTGGACCGATGTGCCCGGCATGTTCACCGCCAATCCGCGCCAATATCCCAACGCCAAACTGCTGCGCAGTCTCGATTACGACGAGGCACAGGAGATGGCCACCACCGGCGCCAAAGTGCTGCACCCGCGCTGTGTCCGGCCGGCGCGGCTGGCGCGCATTCCAATCCGGATTGCCCATACCGGTTACCCGGACATGGAAGGCACCTGGGTGCAACCGCAAGCCGATGAGGTGCCCGGTCTGAAAGCGGTGTCGGTCAACAAACCGATCACGTTGATCAGCGTTGAAACGCTCGGCATGTGGCAGCAGGTTGGCTTCATTGCCGACTTGTTCGCGGTGTTCAAGCGGCACGGCGTGTCGATTGACTTGGTGTCGACCTCGGAAACCAACATCACGGTCACGCTCGATGGCAAAGCCAATGATCTGGCGCCGACGGCGCTGCAGGCCCTGATTGCCGAACTGAACGAACTCGGTCGGGTCCGGTTGCTGGAAAACTGTGCCGTGGTGACGCTGGTCGGCCGCCACGTTCACACCGTGCTGCATGAGCTCGGTGAGGCACTGAAAGTATTCGCCGAGTATCCGGTGCACTTGGTTACCCAAGCAGCATCGGATCTGAACTATTCATTCGTGATCGATGCCGAACATGCCGATGAAGTGGCGGCGCGGCTGCATGAATTTTTGCTGGCCCATGCCCAGCACCCGGCCGTGTTCGGTCCGGATTGGCAAAGCCTGTTTGGCGAGCGATCGAGCAAGGTGGCACCGGCCTGGTGGCGCGAGCAACGGCAACTGCTGATCGAACGGGCCCAGACCCACGCGCCCTGTTATGTCTATTCCTTGCCGACCGTATTGGCGCAAGTGTCAGCGCTGCGTCGACTGGAAGCGATCGACCGCCTGCTGTACGCGGTCAAGGCCAACGCCAACCCGGTGGTGCTGCAAACGCTTGCGGCCGCCGGCGTCGATCTGGAGTGCGTCTCGGTGGGCGAGCTGGATCGGGTGCGCAAAGTGCTGCCGGAGTTGCCGGCCGAACGGGTTCTGTTCACGCCCAATTTTGCCCCGCGCCGTGAATACGAAACGGCGTTCGCCCGCGGCGTGACCGTCACGCTGGACAACCTGTATCCGCTGCAACAATGGCCGGAGGTGTTCCGAGGTCGCAAGCTGTTGCTGCGGGTCGATACCGGCGTCGGCCAAGGCCATCATGCCCATGTCCGCACCGCTGGCCAGCAGAGCAAATTCGGCATTCCGCTGACGGATTTGCCGGAAGCGGCCGAACGCTGCGCCGCGCTCGGCGTCCGCGTGATCGGTTTGCATGCCCATTCCGGCAGCGGCATTTTTGATCGCGACAACTGGCGCCGTAACGCCGACAGTCTGGTACAGGCTGCGGCGCAATTTCCGGATGTTGAGGTGCTGAATCTCGGCGGCGGTCTCGGCATTCCGTACGAAGACAGTCAGTCGCCGCTGGATCTGGCGGCGGTCGGGCAGTCGTTGCAGGCATTCAAGCAATCACACCCGGGGTTGAAACTGTGGCTGGAGCCGGGCCGTTTTCTGGTGGCGCAGGCCGGCGTTTTGTTGGCCCGGGTCACCCAGATCAAAGGCAAAGGCTCACGAGTCTATGTTGGCGTTGAAACCGGCATGAACTCGCTGATCCGGCCGGCGCTCTACGGCGCGCACCATCGCATCGTCAATTTGTCGCGGCTCGAAGCCGCGCCGGCCTGGGTGTCGACCATCGTCGGGCCGATCTGCGAAACTGGCGACAAACTCGGTGAAGCCGTGTTGCCGGTGTCGGAGGAGGGCGATGTGCTGCTGATCGCCGATACCGGTGCCTACGGCTACGCGATGGCCTCGCAGTACAACCTGCGGGCGCCGGCGCAGGAGTTGCTGCTCGATTGAAGCCAATCGACTGAAACCATTCGACTGAATCCATGCCCCATAAAAAAAAAGAGCGACGTTACCGTCGCTCTTTTTTTTCTGCTGTCAGTCCTGCTCATGCTGCGTGTGGCGATGCCCATCGGCCCAGAACACATGAGTGACGATGCGATTGCCATGGCCGAAATCGAGCTCGTATTCGGCGCTGCGACCATTGGCCGACTCGCTGACCAAGCGACCCCAGCGACTGGGCCGATCGAAATCGAGGTACATCGCCGATGGTGCAAACGGCAGCGCCTGACCGACCGTCGTGCTGTTGTCGAGATGACCGTAAATGATCTCGAGCTGCTGGTAGTCGTGCTGGTTCGGATGCTCGTCGGCGCTGCCGGGATTGCTGGAGTAATCCATGCAGGTGCCGAGCGGTGCGTTGTCGAAGTTTTCGTCCTGATGATCCAGGCCGAGCGTGTGGCCAATCTCCTGACAGGTCACCAGATTGCGCCAGCGTGAGTTGTTATAGGTCGCGGTATTGAAATAGGTGTCATTGAGTTTCACGACACCTTGGGTGATGTGCTCGCCGCCGGTGATCGAGATCTGGGCGATTCCCAACCAGCCATTGTTGCCGTATTGGGCATTACAGACTTCTACCCGACCGGTCGTTGGCCGACAGTTTTTGGGGCGAGTGCCACCGGCGACGATGGTGGTGTTCAGCACGGTCGATTTCGTCCAATCGGTCGACGCAATCGCCAGCGCGCTGTCCCATGGTCCAGAGACGTTGTCGCCAAGCTTCAAGGTGAACGGGTTACTGGTTCGAGCCCAGTGGTACGGTCCCCAGGCATGATCCGCTACTGCGACGGTGGCAAAACCGGCAACAGCGAGAGCCATGGTGGTTGTGAGCAGCGATTTTTTGATAGGTGTATTCATTGCGGATGTCCCTCCGGTTGATGTGCAGGCGAAAACCTGCTCCTGAGTGCAACGCGATAGCCTTCCGTGCCAGCGGCCACTGCAGACCCTCACGGTGGGGACACCATCGATGCGGGGCATGACAACCAGAGTCGCCGACGCAGCGCGTCGGACTCGGCCGTGAGTGTAGTGTGGGAAAACCAAATCGGCTCCTCCGATCTCCTGTACGCCATTGCCGACCGTCGGTCAGATCGCTATCGTGCCTGGCATTGCCTGTGTCGGAATGAACCCCTCCATGAACCAAACCGCTGTTCCTGCCGATTTTATCGCTGTGTACGACGATGCCTTGCCAGCCTCGTTTTGTGATGCGTTGATCCGACAGTTTGAAGCCAGCGACAAACGCATTGCCGGTCGTACCGGTCATGGCGTCGATACCAGCAAGAAACACAGCACCGACATCACGCTGAACCTGTTTCCGGAATGGCAGCCGGCCCTGCAGCAGTTGCTTGATTTCACCTATCCGAAATTGAAGGAGTACATGGTCGGTTTGCGGTTTCCGCTGATCGGCGCGATGTCGCCGTCGGTGGCGGATCCGAAAACCGGCAAACCGGTCACGCTCAATCTCGACAACTGGGACACGCTGGGTGAGCCGGTCGCCGATCAATTGCTTGGCCAGATGTACCGTTATGGCAATTTGAATCTGCAGAAATACAACGCCGGCCAGGGTGGCTATTTTCACTGGCACTCGGAAATCTACCCGCAGGATCAGGCTTGCGAGCCGCTGCACCGGGTGCTGCTGTTCATGTTCTATCTGAACGATGTCAGTGAAGGCGGCGAAACCGAGTTTTATTACCAGCAGCGCAAAATTGCGCCCAAGCAGGGCCGCATGGTGATCGCGCCGGCCGGTTTCACCCACACCCACCGCGGCAATATGCCGGTGTCGAATGACAAGTACATCGCGACCTCGTGGGTGATGTTCCACCGCGCCGAGCACATCTACGGCCAAGGCAAAACCGGCGCTTGAACCGACCGAGTGGCGCACCGGCAAAAACGCTGCGGCGACGCAAAGTCATAACTGGCGGGCGAGCGGCTGCGCTAGAATTGCGCCGGTTTTTCCGCTCCACCTTCTTCGCTACAAGAGTCCAGTCATGAGTCAGTCCATTGATGTCGCGGTGCTCGGTGCCACCGGCGCGGTCGGTTCCACCGTCATTGAAATCCTCGAACAACGGGAATTCCCGGTCGGCAAGCTGTATGCGCTGGCGAGCAAACGCTCGGCGGGTGAAACGTTGATGTTCCGCGGCAAACCGGTGCTGATCGAGGATGCCGATCAGTTCGACTGGTCAAAAGTGAAACTGGCGTTTTTTGCCGCCGGCGGTTCGGTTTCGGCCGAGCTGGCGCCGCGGGCGACCGCGGCCGGGGTGGTCGTCATCGACAAGACCTCGCAGTTCCGCTACGAACCGGACATTCCGCTGATCGTCCCCGAGGTCAACGGCCATCAGCTCGGCGAGTACAAGCAGCGCAATATCATCGCCTGCCCGAACTGCTCGACCATCCAGATGGTGGTGGCGCTCAAGCCCATCCACGACGCGGTCGGCATCGATCGCATCAACGTCGCGACCTATCAGGCGGTGTCCGGCACCGGCAAGGCGGCTATCGAAGAGCTGGTCCAGCAGACCGCCCAGTTGCTGAATGGCAAGGGCGCTGACGCGAAGGTCTATCCGAAGCAGATTGCCTTCAACGTACTGCCGCATATCGACAGCTTCATGGACAACGGCTACACCAAGGAAGAGATGAAGATGGTCTGGGAAACCCAGAAGATTCTGGGCGACGACAGCATCCGGGTGAACGCCACCGCCGTCCGGGTGCCGGTGTTTTATGGCCATTCCGAGGCCGTTGCCATCGAAACCCGCCAGCCGATCAGCGCCGAAGCGGCCACCAAACTGCTCAAAAAAGCGCCGGGCGTGAAGGTGGTCGATGGCCGCAAGCCCGGGGGTTATGCGACCCCGGTAACCGAGGCAGCGGGCGAGGACGCGGTGTTCGTGTCGCGTATCCGGGAGGACATTTCCCACCCGAATGGCCTGAATTTGTGGATTGTGTCCGATAACGTGCGGAAAGGTGCTGCGCTGAACTCGGTACAGATCGCGGAAATGTTGGTCAAAGAGTATTTCTAGGCTATAGTTCGGCCCTAGTTAAAGAACAATCTTAAGATCGGGCAGTATCTTAGGCTGCCCGTTAGGGTTTCGGCGAATAAACCACTGCCGGAGACCCGGATTGCCACAGGGCCGGATGTCGGGATTCCGACAGGCCGGTGCGGTCGCGCCAGCGCGCGGCCGCCACCGTCTGCCTTCCGCCGCCCGTGGGCTTTCTGCACCGGTCGGGACAGTGAAGGGAATAACTATGCTGCGCAAGCTTGCCTTTGTCGTTGGTTCAGCCAGTCTCGTGGCGGCGTCGGTCGCACACGCCTTGGGACTCGGTGATATCCGACCCGGCTCAGGCCTCAACCAACCGCTCAATGCCGAGATCCAGTTGGTGGCACTGCGCGGCGTTGCGCCCGAGGAAATCCGCGCCACCATCGCCAGTGCCGATGAATTTGATCGCGCCGGCATCGAGCGTGTCTATGCGCTCAACGATCTCAAGATGGTCGTGCAAGGCTCCGCCGATGGCGAAGCCGTCATCAAGTTGCGTACCACCGATGCGGTGCGCGAGCCGTTCCTGAATTTTATTGTCGAATTGAACTGGCCGAACGGCCGTTTGCTGCGCGAATACACCCTGTTGCTCGATCCGCCAGTGTTTGCCGATGAGGCGCCGGTGGTTACCGCGCGACCGCGCGCGCAGACCCCGGCGACCACCACCGGCACCGTGACCAGCGCGCCGGTCCAGACAGCGCAACCGAGCGAAACTGCCGCGCCGTCCGCACCAGTCGGCAACACCATGGCGGGCGCAGACAGCTATGGCCCGATCAGCGCCAACGATACGCTGTGGAGCATTGCGTCGCGGGTACGCCCAAATGACAGCGTGACGGTGCAGCAAACGCTGGTCGCTATTCTGAAAGCGAATCCGCAAGCCTTTATCAACAACAACCCCAATCAGATGCGCCAGGGCGAAACCTTGCGCATTCCGAGTGCTGACGACATTGCCGCCGTGCCGCATCGCCGTGCCCTGGCCGAGTTCGTCGGCGCGGGTGCCGTGGTTGAAACCGCGCGCCGCAGCGGTAGCACTGGCAGCACCACGGCCGGTAGCGGTCGTCTGACGCTGGCAGCGCCGCCGGAAAATTTCAGCACCGGCAAAGGTGGCGCTTCGCGTGAAGCCGCGGAAGTGCTGAATCAGGAAAACGAAGCGCTGCGCGGTGAAATCGGCAAGCTGGTCAACAAGACCCAGAAGCTGGAAAAACTGGTTCAGCTGAAAGATCAGCAGCTGGCCGCTGTGACCGGCAAAGCGCCAGACAGCAGCGTACCGGCTGAAGAACCGGCACCCAGCACCATGACCGAAACGCCGGTGTCGGACGCCGGTAGTGCCGAGGCGACGCCGCCGGGCACGACACCTGACAGCATGAGCACCGAGCCGGCAGCCAACCAGCCGGCCGCGGAACCGGCAGAACAAGCGCCAGCCGAAAAGCCGAAGAAGAAACCGACAACGCCGGCCAAACCGGTTGAGCAGCCGTCCTTCCTCGAGGATTTGCTGGGCGAAAACTGGCTGTTGTACCTGCTGGGTCTGGCCGGTGTGATTGTTGGTGGCTTGGGCTTCCTGTTCTGGAAGCGGCGCCAGGTTGCCGAAGAAAACTTCCATGAATCGCTGCTGCCGCTGGAGCCGGAAGACGACGACAGCATGCGCATCGAGGACGATCTGAATCTGCCGGAAGTCGGCGAGGATTTCCTGGCACCACCGCCTGCAACGGCCAGCAACGAAAGCCTGTCGGGTTCAACCGAGGCAGTTGCCGATCCGCTTGGCGAGTCGGACATTTACATCGCGTACGGCAAGTACGAGCAAGCCGAGCAGTTGTTGCTGCGCGCCTTGCAGGATGATCCGCACCGGCATGAGCTGCGCGTCAAACTGCTTGAGTGCTATGCCGAGATGCAGGACCAGCACAAGTTCCGCGATCAGGTGGCGATGTTCCAGGATGCCATCGATGCCGATCCGCAGCTCGCCAAGCAGGTCGAGAAGTTGCAACAGCGGGCATGGCCGTCCGATCACTTCAGCACCAAGACCGCACCAACGCCGATCCCGAGTGCGGATGACATCTTTGGCAGCGTCGGTGTTGGCAAGACCGCTGCTGCACCCGCGCCGGTACAGGAAAGCAGCTGGGCGCCAACCCGCAAAGAAAGTGTTGCCAGCGATTTTGACAATGACGGCGAATTCAATCTGGATCTGGATGCCGATCTGGCAAACCTGGGCAAAGCAGAAGCTTCGGCTCCGGTAGCGGAGTTGGATTTGTCGGCTGACGATAGCGAATTCAGTTTTGATCTGGATGAGCCGGCCAGCCTCAATCCGAAAGCGCAAGCCGATTGGCAGCCGGAGCAGGAACCAACGCCCAGCCGCGCTTCGGCGGCTGACAGCAGTTTCAACCTCGACGACATGGATGCCGAGCTCCCGTCCGGTGACGAACTTGGCATGGGCGATATCGATGAAATCGCCACCAAACTCGATCTGGCCCGCGCCTACATCGAAATGCACGAAGTCGATGGTGCCAAGGAAATCCTGCAGGAAGTGCTGAGCGAAGGAAATGCCCAGCAGAAGCAGGAAGCGCAAGCGCTGCTGGCCAAGCTGTAATCGCTTGCAGATTGCTACAATCGGGCCGCTGGTCTGGTCGGGTGACACCGACAAGGTCAGCGGCCCGCGTTGTTTCCGGTCCGTGTGGTGATCCGTTTCGTTAGCTGCTGATGCGGCAGGACGGTTGAGAAAGGGAGCCTTGCCGCCATGAAACAGACGCCCGCTGACTCCCGAAATTTCTGATTCGCAAACGACAGGTCATGCCTCGCTACGCCGCCATCATCGAATACCACGGACATGCCTATGCCGGCTGGCAATGGCAGGGCCACACCATCGGCGTGCAACAAGTGGTTGAGGAAGCGCTCGCAAAAATTGCCAACGAGCCGGTCGATACCATCTGCGCCGGCCGTACCGACGCCGGCGTACACGCCAGCCACCAAGTGATCCATTTCGATGTTGCGGCCGAACGGCCTGACAAGGCCTGGCTGATGGGGGGCAACATTCATCTGCCGGCGGACATCAGCGTGCGCTGGGCCGGCCGCGTCGCCGACGATTTCAACGCTCGCTTTTCCGCGCTCGCGCGCCGTTACCGTTACGTCATCTACAACAAACCTGGGCGCACGGCGTTGCTGCCGCATGGCGTCACACCATTCATGTATCCGCTCGATGTCAACCTGATGCAGCAAGGCGCGCAGCATTTTCTCGGTGAACAGGATTTTTCCTCGGTACGCGCTGCCGAGTGCTCATCGGCGACGGCGTGGCGGAATATCCATCATCTGCAGGTTTGTCGGCTGGGTGATTACGTGGTCGTCGACATCGCCGCCAATGCCTTTCTGCATCACATGGTGCGGAACATCGTGGGCACGTTGCTGACGGTCGGGCAGGGCATTCGTTCGCCCGATTGGGTGGCGGAGTTGCTGCGGCTTCGTGACCGCAAGAAAGCGCCGGGCACCGCCCCCGCCGAAGGACTGTATCTGGTCGGCGTGACCTATCCGGCGCGGTTCCAGATTCCGCAGTTACCGGCCGGACCCTTGTGGCTGAATGGCATTCGCTGACGACAGCCATTCGTTCATGTTCAAGCATCCGACCTGAGCTGACCGGACGTGGCCAAGGTGCTTGTTGCATTCGATTGATTGCGTGCTGCGCGTGTGAGTGCGTGACGATATTGACTGGAGCACTCTTCAGCGCCGACTCGCCAGCGCCAGCTCGACACGGGGTCGCCCCGTAGCACGGGCGGGGCGGGCGGATCGTGTTGCGCCTTCTTCTGTCCGATCGGGCGCGGGTCCAATCAGATGCTGAGGTCTTTCGGAAAACCTACCAGTTGATCGTGATCGAGCTTGTCGATCGCTTCCGGGCCGAGTTCGCGGCTGTTCCAAGCGTAGTTCAGTTTGGCGTAGATCATCGGCATCAGTTCCGGCAGCAGTTCGTCAACGGCTTCCGGGTCGGACTCCAGTTCGACAATCGCGTCTTCAAGAGCGCTGAGTGCATCGTTGAGGGTAGTGAGAATCCAGTCGGCGTCCATTACAGGCTCCAAGGCATGATCGATGACGTAGGGTTGCGGCATCGTAAACGAAAAAGCGGTTCAACAAAAAAGCGGTTCAACAAGAAGCGCTTCAATAAGAATCCCTTCAATAAAAAACCAAGGGCCGCGGTTGCGGCCCTTGGTTCGACATGTGTTTGCAGAGGATCGTGCGATTACAACTGCGGGCCCGCAGCAACGACTTTGGCGTCGACCTTGAACTTCTTGAAGTTCTCGATGAACAGCTGAGCCAGTTTCTTGGCTTCAACGTCGTAAGCGGCTTGATCTTCCCAGGTGTTGCGCGGGTTCAGCAGTTTGCTGTCGACGCCCGGCAGCTCGACCGGCACGTCGAGGTTGATCACCGGCAGGTGTTGGGTCTTGGCGGTTTTCAGCGCGCCGCTCTGGATCGCCGCAACCACGGCACGGGTGACCGGGATCGGGAAGCGGTGACCGCCGTTGCCGGCCGGTCCGCCAGTCCAGCCGGTGTTGACCAGATACACCTTGGCGCCCGAGGCATCGAGACGCTTCATCAGCAGTTCGGCGTAGACGCCAGCCGGACGCGGGAAGAACGGCGCGCCGAAGCAGGTCGAGAAGGTCGGTTCAATCGACGAGGTCGAGCCCATTTCGGTCGAGCCGACTTTGGCGGTATAGCCGGACAGGAAGTGGTAGGCCGCCTGTTCGCGATTCAGGATCGACACCGGCGGCAGCACACCCGTCATGTCGCAGGTCAGGAAAATCAGCGCTTCCGGCTCTGGACCACGGTTTTCCAGCACGCGCTTTTCAACGAAGTCGAGCGGGTAGGCGGCGCGGCTGTTTTGGGTCAGGGTGTGGTCGTTGTAGTCCGGCGTGCCATCTGCGTTCAGCACGACGTTTTCCAGAATGGTGCCGTGACGGATGGCGTTCCAGATGACCGGTTCGTGATCCTTGTTCAGGTGGATGCACTTGGCGTAGCAACCGCCTTCGATGTTGAACACGGTGCCCGGGCCCCAGCCGTGCTCGTCGTCACCGATGATGTGGCAAGCGGGATCGGTCGACAGCGTGGTCTTGCCGGTGCCGGACAGGCCGAAGAACAGGGTGACCTTGCCGTCTTTGGCCTGGTTGGCGCCGCAGTGCATCGGCAGGGTGTCTTCGGCCGGCAGCAGGAAGTTCTGCACCGAGAACATGGCTTTCTTCATTTCGCCGGCGTAGCGCATGCCTGCCAGCAGCACCTTGCGGGCACCGAAATTGATGATCACGCAGCCGTCGCTGTTGGTGCCGTCGCGGGCCGGGTCACAGGTGAAGCCCGGAACGTTCAGGATTTGCCAGACCGGCTTGCCGGACGGGTTGAACTGGTTCGGGCGAATGAACAGGTTGCGGCCGAACAGATGCTGCCAGGCGGTTTCGGTGCGCATTTCGATCGGCAGGTAGTGTTTCGGATCGGCACCGACATGCAGGTTGCTGATGAAGGCTTCCGGCAGCGCGTTGTAGTGGGCTTCGACCCGGGCCCACAGGACGTCGAACTTGTCCGCCGGGAACGGCTTGTTGACCTTGCCCCAGTCGATTTCGTTCTGGGTGCTCGGCTCTTGGACGATGAACCGATCCGCCGGGCTGCGGCCAGTGCGCTTGCCGGTTTCAACCACGAGGGCGCCGTTGCTGGCAATGCGGCCTTCATGACGCTCCAGGGCTTTCTTGATCAGGGCGTCGGCGTTCAGATTGGTATGGCGCTGCGGGGCCGCGGCAGTTGCGGTCATGATCAATCCTCGTTGGGCAGGTCGG
>DASUEK010000297.1:0-18410 GCA_036275115.1 Permianibacter sp.
TGTGCTCGGCAAGCTGCTGTACACCGAATACTTCTATCCGTTCGAACTGGCGGCCGTGATTCTGCTGGTGGCATTGATTGCGGCGGTCGCGCTGACCTTCCGCGGCACCCGCATGCGCAAGGTGCAGGACGTCGGCCGTCAGGTCCACGTCAGCAAGGAAGAGCGGCTGCGCATCGTCAAGGTCGAGCCGGTCAAGAAGTCGGCACCGGCCGCTGATGGAGAACAAGCATGATCACGATTGAACATTATCTGGTCGTCAGCAGTGCGCTGTTTGCGATCTCCATTGCCGGCATCATCCTGAACCGAAAAAACGTCATCACCTTGTTGATGTGTGTCGAATTGCTGTTGCTGGCGGTCAATACCAATTTCATCGCCTTCTCGCGTTACCTTGGTGATGCGACCGGTCAGATTTTTGTGTTCTTCATTCTGACCGTGGCGGCGGCGGAAGCGGCAATCGGCCTCGCCATTCTGGTGGTGCTGTTCCGTAACCGCAGCACCATCGACGTCGAAGAACTCGACGAGCTCAAGGGGTAAGCCGCGACCATGGAAAAGATTTATCTTGCCATCGTGCTGGCGCCCTTGTTTGGCGCCATTCTTGCCGGCCTGTTCGGCAAGCAAATCGGCCGCGTCGGCGCCCACACCGCGACCATTCTCGGTGTTGCGATTGCTGCGGCGTTGTCGGTCTATGTGTTCTGGCAGCATGGCGTCAACGGCTTGCCGGCCTACAACGCCAGCGTCTACGAGTGGGCCACCATTGGCGGCCTGCGGCTGGAGGTTGGCTTCCTGGTCGACAACCTGACCGCGATGATGATGGTCGTGGTGACCTCGGTCAGCTTGATGGTGCACGTTTACACCATCGGCTACATGGCTGACGACAACGGCTACCAGCGCTTCTTCAGCTACATCTCGCTGTTCACCTTCTCGATGTTGATGCTGGTGATGAGCAACAACTTCCTGCAGCTGTTCTTCGGCTGGGAAGCGGTGGGTCTCGTCTCGTATCTGCTGATCGGTTTCTGGTTCAAGAAGCCGACCGCGATCTACGCCAACATGAAAGCTTTTCTGGTCAACCGGGTCGGTGACTTTGGTTTCCTGATCGGCATCGCGGCCGTGTTGTACTGGTTCGGTTCGCTGGATTACGCCACCGTGTTCGCGGCAGCACCGGACTGGGCGAAGCAAGGTCTGACATTGCAGGTCACTGACAGCGTGCAGTGGTCGGCGATCAGTGTGATCTGTATCGGTCTCTTCATTGGCGCGATGGGCAAATCGGCGCAGGTGCCGTTGCACGTCTGGCTGCCGGATTCGATGGAAGGCCCGACCCCGATCTCCGCGCTCATTCACGCGGCCACGATGGTCACCGCCGGCGTGTTCATGGTGGCGCGGATGTCACCGCTGTTTGAGCTGTCGGAAACCGCACTGACGTTTGTCATTGTGATCGGTGCCACCACCGCGCTGTTCATGGGCTTCCTTGGCATCGTCCAGAACGACATCAAGCGGGTCGTCGCGTATTCGACGCTGTCGCAGCTCGGTTACATGGTCGTTGCGCTCGGCGCCTCGGCTTATGCCGCGGGCGTGTTCCACCTGATGACGCACGCGTTCTTCAAGGCGCTGCTGTTCCTCGGTGCCGGTGCGGTCATCGTCGCGATGCACCACGAGCAGGACATCCGCAAGATGGGCGGCCTGTGGAAGCACATGAAAGTCGTCTGGATCACCGCGCTGCTCGGTTCGCTGGCGCTGATCGGCACGCCGTTCTTCTCCGGCTTCTACTCGAAGGACGCAATCATCGAAGCGGTGCATGCGTCGAACATCGCCGGTTCGGGTTATGCCTATGTCTGCGTGCTGGCCGGCGTGTTCATCACCGCGCTGTACAGCTTCCGGATGTTCTTCCTGGTGTTCCACACCAAGGAGCGCTTCCATGATGCCGATAACCACCATCACCACAAAGTGCCGCACGATGATGGCCACGCCAAACACGGCAGCCACACCCATCACGGTCATCACGATGATCACGGCGTGCCGCATCATCTGCCGTGGGTGATCACGCTGCCGCTGATTCTGCTGGCGATCCCGTCGGTGATCGTGGCCTGGTTCTGGGCCGAGCCGATGCTGGCGGGTGACTTTTTCAAAGGCGTCATTTATGTCGCGCCGGAGCACAACTCGCTGGCCGTTGTGGCAGAGCATCTGGAACATGGCTGGGTGGCGTTCGCGTTGCATGCGCCAATGACGGTGCCGTTCTGGCTCGCTGCCGCTGGTGTGTTCACTGCTTGGTTCATCTGGGTCAAGAACCCGAAGATCGCCGACGTCGCGCAGGCCAAGTTGAAAGCCGTACACACCTTGCTGATCAACAAGTACTACTTCGATGACATCAACCAGGCGCTGTTCGCCAACGGTTCGGTGCGGCTCGGGGGGCGCTTGTCCAAGCATGGCGATACCCAACTGATTGACGGTCTGATCGTCAACGGCAGCGCCAAGGGTGTCGGCAAGCTGGCCGTGCAGTTGCGCAAGCTGCAGAGCGGTTATCTCTATCACTATGCATTCGGCATGATCATCGGCTTGCTGCTGTTGATCGGCTGGCTGTATTTCCGTGTCTAAGCAAGGGGCCACTCGAACATGACAACTCTTCCCCTGCTCAGCCTGCTGGTCTGGACGCCGATCATCGGCGCCCTGCTGGTGCTGTTCGGTGCCGGTGAGCGCAACAACGGCAGCACGGCCAAGTGGTTGGCGTTGATTACCTCGCTGATTACGCTGGCGCTCTGTGTGCCGCTGTACACCGGCTTTGATCTCACAACGCCCAATATGCAGTTTGGCGAACTGAGTCCGTGGTTCAGCATTTCCGGCCTGACCATCAATTACGCGCTGGGTGTCGACGGCTTCTCGATGCCGCTCATCCTGCTGACCTCCTTTATCACCGTGATCGTCGTGATCGCCGGTTGGGAAGTGATTGAAACCAAGGTCTCGCAGTACATGGCCGCCTTCCTGGTCATGACCGGTCTGATGAACGGCGTGTTCGCCGCGCTCGATGCAATGCTGTTCTACGTGTTCTGGGAAGCGATGCTGGTGCCGATGTTCCTCATCATCGGTATCTGGGGCGGCCCGAACCGCGTCTACGCGACCATCAAGTTCTTCCTGTACACCTTCTTCGGTTCGGTGTTCATGCTGATCGCGCTGATTTACATGGCCATTCAGGCCGGTAGCTTCAGCATTCTCGATCTGCACAAGCTGCCGATGACGCTGGACGTGCAGCACTGGATTTTCGCTGCCTTCCTGATCGCGTTTGCGGTGAAAGTGCCGATGTTCCCGGTTCACACCTGGTTGCCGGATGCGCACGTCGAAGCGCCGACCGGCGGCTCGGTGGTGCTGGCCGCGATCATGCTGAAGATGGGCACCTACGGTTTTGTCCGCTTCAACCTGCCGATCGCGCCGGATGCCTCGCTGGCATGGGCCGACGTGATGATCGCGCTGAGCCTCATTGCCGTGGTGTACATCGGCTTTGTCGCGCTGGTGCAGAAGGACATGAAGAAGCTGGTCGCCTATTCGTCGATCGCGCACATGGGTTTCGTCACCCTGGGTTTCTTCGTCGCCTTTGCCTTGCTGGCCACTGATCACGACATGCAGGCCGCGCTCGGCGTGCAGGGCGCGCTGGTGCAGATGGTTTCGCACGGTTTCATTTCCGGCGCGATGTTCCTGTGCATCGGTGTGCTGTACGACCGTGTGCACAGCCGCCAGATCGGCGATTACGGCGGTGTCGCCAACACCATGCCGAAATTTGCTGCCTTGATGATGTTGTTCACCATGGCCAATGCCGGTCTGCCGGGCACCTCCGGTTTTGTCGGCGAGTTCATGGTGATCCTGGCCGCGTTTAGCGCCAACTTCTGGTATGCGATTCTCGCGGCGACCACGCTCATCGTCGGTGCTGCCTACAGCTTGTGGATGTACAAGCGGGTGGTGTTCGGTGAAGTGGCCAACAGCCATGTCGCCGAACTGGAAGACATCAACCGTCGTGAGCAGTTCATGCTGGTGGTACTGGCCCTTGCCGTGCTGGCGCTGGGCTTGTATCCGAAGATGCTGACCGAATTGATGGAGCCGACCGTGCAACACCTGCTGCAGGTCAGCCTGCAGTCGAAACTGCCGGGAGCCTAATCGCCATGTTGGAGAACGGCATGCAAACTTTTTCTTTCGCCCCAATGGCGGCCGAGCTGTTTGTGCTCGTCATGTCCTGCGTGGTGATGTTGGTCGATCTGTTCGTGCCTGGCCCGAACCGGCGCAACAGCTTCTGGATGGCGCAGGCCACGCTGCTCGGTGCGCTGCTGATCACCATCAATCTGTCGTCGCTGCCGAACGCGCTGGTGTACGGCGCCCACTTCATGCACGACGGCCTCGGCACCGTGCTGAAAGTCGGTCTGTACATCGTTACCGCGATTGCGCTGTTGTATGCCCGCGCCTATATCGCCGAACGGCAGTTCATGCGTGGTGAGTATTACCTGCTGAGCCTGCTGGCCATGTTGGGTGCGATGGTGCTGATCACGGCTTACAGCCTGCTGACCATTTACCTCGGCCTCGAACTGATGTCGCTGTCGCTGTATGCGATGGTGGCGATGCAGCGTGACAGCAAGCAGGCACCAGAAGCGGCGATGAAATATTTCGTCATGGGCGCGCTGGCATCCGGCTTCCTGCTGTTTGGCATGTCGCTGCTGTATGGCGTGACTGGCCACATCACCATTCCGCACCTCAGCATGTTGCCGAGCGATGAAGGCGCGCTGATGCTGTACCGCTTCGCGCTGGTGTTCATCATTGCCGGTATCGCGTTCAAGCTCGGCGCGGTGCCGTTCCACATGTGGATTCCGGACATTTATCACGGCGCCCCGACCTCGGTGACGGCTTTCCTCGGCAGCGCACCGAAGATTGCCGCGTTTGCGATGATCATGCGTCTGCTGACCGAGGCCATGCCGGAAGTCAAAGCCGACTGGACCGTGATGCTGGCCGCGTTGGCGGTGGCCTCGCTGGTGATCGGCAACATCGGCGCCATTGCCCAGAGCAACCTGAAACGGCTGTTGGCTTACTCGGCCATCGCTCACATGGGCTATTTCCTGATCGGTATCGCGTCGGGTACCAGCGAAGGCTACGCCGCCTCGATGTTCTACATCCTGGTCTATGCGCTGATGACGCTCGGCGGCTTCGGCATGATCCTGTTTCTGGCGCGCGCCGGTTTTGAAAGCGACAACCTCAGTGATTTGAAAGGCCTGTGGCAACGCAGCCCGTGGTACGCGCTGCTGATGATGTTGATCATGATGTCGATGGCCGGTATTCCGCCGTTCATCGGTTTCTGGCCGAAACTGCAGGTGTTCATGGCCGCGGTAAACGCCGGTCAGGTCTGGCTGGCGCTGACCGGTGCGGTGTTCTCACTGATTGGCTGCTACTACTACCTGAAAGTGGTCAAGGTGATGTTCTTCGATCAAGCTGAAGACAAATCGCCAATTACCGCGTCGACCGCGATGCGCGTCGCGATCAGCGCCAATGGTCTGGCGATGCTGGTGCTGGGCCTGTTCCCGAGCACCATCCTCGCATACTGCCTGAAAGCGTTCGGCGGCTGATTGCCTGTTGCAAAACAAAACGGCCCGCATCTGCGGGCCGTTTTGTTTTGGCGAGCGAAATCAGGCGGCATCCGCCAATGGCGGCAGTGAGAACGGTTCGACTTGGCCGCTGCGCTGGCGTGGCAACGGTCGGAACAGCAACCGGATTTCGCCGTCGTCGTCTTCGACCAGCGCGCTGCAGCTTTCGACCCAGTCGCCGTTGTTGCGATAGGCAACACCGGCCAATGATTTGCTGGCCGGCACGTGAATGTGGCCGCAGACCACACCATCGAAGCCACGCCGTGCTGTTTCCTCGGCAACCGCATTTTCAAAGCGTTCAATGTAGGCGCGCGCGCTGCCGATGCGCTGCTTGATGTACCCGGCGAGTGAAAAATACGGCAGACCCAGTCGGGCGCGCAGCCGGTTGACGTGGCGGTTCAGCCGCACCAGCCAGTCATTGCTTTTGTCGCCTATCAATTCCAGCAGGCGGTTACAGCGAACATGACTGTCGAAGTCGTCGCCATGGATCAGCCAATAGCGTTTGCCGGTGGCGGACACATGGACGCCTTCGCGGTGCAATTCGATATTGCCGAAGATCTGCTGCACATGCTGGCGCAGCGGTCGATCGTGGTTGCCGGGAATGTAAACGACGCGGGTGCCGCGCCGAGCTTTCGACAACACGGCGCGGACGACATCGGAATGCGATTGCGGCCAGTGCGAAAGTTTCGACATCGCCCACAGATCGACAATGTCGCCGAGCAGATAGAGCGTGTCGCAACGCACCGATTTCAGAAACGCCTGCAGCGCCTCGGCTTGACAATCCTTGGTGCCCAGATGCAAATCCGACAAAAATATCGCCCGGTAATATGGCTTTTTGCGCCGTGGCTGCGGTGTTGCCGTCGTGACGGCCACAGGCGTGGTGAGCTCAGGAATTGCGACAGAAACGGCAGCACTGGACGCTGGCATGACGACGCCACCCGGTTGCATGTTTGTCGCAGTCTGGCGGCGGCAGATAACACCCGGGTAACGGATTGTTTACCGGTCGATGACAGCTACCCCGCTGAGAATCGCGCGCCGAAAAATGCGCGCGGCATGAGCTCAGCGGAACGGGAACCAACCGGGGACAAACCGATCCAGTGCGATGAACAGCCAGAGCGCGCCGCAGGCGATCAACGCGCACAACACCGCGGCCGAGCCCATGTCTTTGGCTCGACCGGCGAGCTCATGAATTTCCGGGGTGGTTTTGTCAACGATGGCTTCGATCGCGCTGTTCAGCAATTCGGTGATCAGCACCAGCATGACCGCGGCGATCAGCAGCGCCAGTTCGAGTCCGCTGCGGGCGAGAAAAAACGAGGCGGGCAGCAGCACCATGGCCAGCAAAGCTTCCTGCCGGAATGCGGCTTCGTTTTGCCAAGCGGCCTGAAAGCCTTTCATCGAATAGCCAAAGGCATCAAACAGGCGGACCAGCCCGGTTTTTCCCGGCTTCGGCATAGCGGCAGCACTCCACGGCAAGACCCGCGTCTGGCGGGCAAATTCGGCGCGCCTTTATAGCGTTTTCACCCGCGGCCTGCCACCTCATGGCGAGCCGTCGGCGGCTGACTGTCACAATCTGGTCAGAAAACAGCCACTCGGCTGACACAGGCGGCGTCCAGTATTCAGGCTGCCATGATAAAGACGACCCTGATACTGCATAAACTCCATCGCGCCGATACCAGTGCCTTTTGCTGGTGTGCGGCGCGCAAGCACCGCGACCAACTGGCGGCGATTTCGCGCTGGATTTCCCGCACCGGCGATGGCCCGTGGTACGCGGCGTTCGGCTTGCTGTTCGCGGCCTTCGGCGGCGATACCGGTTGGCAATTCTTTCTGGCCGGACTGCTGGCCTACAGCCTCGACGTGCCCCTGTACGTGCTGCTGAAAAAGCGCTTCAAACGGCAGCGACCCTTCGTAAAGCTCGGCTCGACGCCCTATCTGATGCCGAGCGACGAGTTCAGCTTCCCGTCCGGCCATACCGCTGCCGCGACGGTCTGGGCGGCGCTGATTACCGCGTTCTTCCCGCTGCTGGCGCCGTTCGCCTGGCTGTGGGCGGTGGCGGTTGGCAGCTCGCGGGTGCTGCTCGGGGTGCATTACCCGGGCGACATTCTGGCCGGCATGGTGCTTGGCGGCAGCTGCGCCGCCGTGGCACTGAGCCTGTTGGCCTGAGCCTGACCGTGCGAAGCGTGCCGAGACCGCCGCTTCCTTCGACACGTTTTCCCATCTGCCTGTATTGCCCGCTGGCCCGCGTATCGGTGTCGGTCGGGCGGAGCGCTGACTGATGAAAATCCTTTATGGCGTGCAGGGGACCGGCAATGGCCACATCACCCGTGCCCGGGCGCTGATTCCGGCGCTGCAACAGGCCGGCTGCACGGTCGATGTATTGGTATCCGGCCGCCGGCGCGAGGAGCTGTTTGGCGCTGAGCTGTTTGGCGACTTTCAGCTGAAGCAAGGACTTACCTTCGCCATGCATCACGGCCATATCGATCCACTGCGAACCGTGCTGCAGGCCAAACCATTGACCTTGCTGCGTGATATCCGGTCGTTGAACCTCGCCGGTTACGACCTGGTGCTAAGCGATTTCGAACCGGTCACCGCCTGGGCTGCCCGCCGCCAGCGGGTTGCCAGCGCCGGTGTCGGTCATCAATACGCGTTTCGCTATCCGGTGCCGAAACGGGGTATCAACATCCCTTCCCGGCTGGTGCTGAAGTACATGGCACCGGTGGATGAACCGGTTGGCTTGCACTGGCACGGTTTCGGCCAGCCATTGTTGCCGCCGATTCTGGAATCCTTGCCGACACCGCCGCCGCCAGAGCGGAACAAGGTATTGGTTTACCTGCCCTTCGAAGACACCGCCGATCTGGTTCAGCTGTTCAGGCCATTCAGTGACCAGCAGGTATTCATTTATTGTGCGGTGGCCGCGCCCGAGCAGCATGGCCATGTCCGGCTCTGCCCGTTTTCGCGGGCGGGCTTCAAAGCCGATCTGGCCGATTGCGCCAGCATTGTCACCGGTGCCGGTTTCGAGCTGCCCTCGGAAGCCTTGGTGCTGGGCAAGAAACTGCTGGTGCGACCGCTGGCCGCCCAATTCGAGCAGGAGAGCAACGCCAAGGCGCTGGCACAGCTGGGCCGGGCGCGGGTGATGACACGCTTGGAACCGGAGGCGGTTGCGATGCTGCTGGCCGATCCGATGCCGGCGCCCGTGCAATATCCGGACGTCGCAGCGGCGCTGGCGGCGTGGTTGGCCAGCGGCCGGGCAACGGCGCTCAGTGCATTGTCGACCCAGCTGTGGCAGCAAACACAAGGCCTGCCGACGTGGCCGGCAGCGGCATTTGCGCCGACAAATCGGCCGTCCGATATTCCGCTTGTGTAGTTAGGGTTGCCTGCCTATAATGCCCGCCCTCAGACGCGGGGTGGAGCAGTCTGGTAGCTCGTCGGGCTCATAACCCGAAGGTCGTAGGTTCAAATCCTGCCCCCGCAACCAGGTTTCTGTGTGCTGATGTCATGACCTTCTGACGCAGCGTGTAACACAGCGTAAAGAAGCCCCGAGTACCGGGGCTTTTTTGCTGGTGGCCGCTGCGATTGCGCAAATTTCAAGCTAAGCTTGAGCGCGTTGATGGCAGCAGCAAACGCATCGCCGTGATGGCGATGCGGAGCGCGAGCAAGGCAATGCGCCGCTCGCAGCAGTGCCCGGTGGCAAGACGCACAAGCTTGTCACCCCGAATACGCGCCGCCGGTGCAGACCGCGGTACCGATTCGAAATCAGAAATGGGCCCTTGTGCCCATTTTTTTTTGCGCGAAATTTGCCCGCGCCCGGAGTCATGAATGGCCGATAAAGCCACATTGGAAGCCTTGGTCAAGCCGGCGGTCGAAGCCGCCGGCATGCAGCTGTGGGGCCTGGAATACCAGGTCCTCAATCGGCGCGCCTTGTTGCGCATTTATATCGACAGCCCGAACGGCGTCACCGTCGATGATTGCGCGCTGGTCAGCCATCAGGTGTCCGGCGTGCTCGATGTGGCCGATCCGATCAGCAGCGATTACCGGCTCGAAGTGTCGTCGCCGGGTTGGGACCGGCCGCTGTTCACCGCCGAGCATTTCATCCAGTTTGTCGGCCAGACCGTCAAGGTCAAAACCGTGTTGCCGGTGGCCGGTCGGCGCAATTTCACCGGTCAGCTGGTGGCGGCGGATCACGAACAGATCACGCTGCAGATCGAGCCGGAGAAATCGATCCGCATTTTGGTGGAACAGATCGACAAGGCACACGTGGTGCCGGACGTCGAAGCCGAACTGCAGAAAGCCAAGAACGATTCCAAGCAAGACAGCCAACAAGATTCCTGAGAAAAGAGGTGTGCCATGAATAAAGAAATTCTCATGGTGGTTGAGACCGTTTCGAACGAAAAGGACGTCAACCCGGAAACCATTTTCGAGGCGCTGGAAGCAGCCATTGCAACCGCGACCAAGAAAAAGAACCATCTGGACATCGATGTCCGGGTCAAGATCGATCGCAAGAGCGGCGATTACGAGACCTTCCGTCGCTGGGAAGTGGTCGCTGATGATCAGCCGATGGAATTCCCGCTGCGTCAGATCACGCTGTCGGCCGCGGCAGAAATGGAACCGGGCATCGGCATTGGTGGCTTCATCGAAGAGCAGGTTGACTCGATCGAGTTCGGCCGCATCGCGGCGCAAACCGCCAAGCAGGTGATCGTGCAGAAAGTGCGCGAAGCCGAGCGGGCGAAAGTGCTGGCGGCGTTCTACCACCGCGTCGGCGAGCTGATCACCGGTGTGGTCAAGAAATCGACCCGTGATGGCACCATTCTTGATCTCGGCAATAACGCCGAAGCCATCATTCTGCGCGAAGACATGATGGCACGCGAAAGCTTCCGTCCGGGCGATCGCGTCCGCGCTTACCTGTACGCCGCCAAGCCGGACGCGCGGGGGCCGCAGCTCTTCATGAGCCGGACCAAGCCGGAAATGCTGATCGAGCTATTCCGTATCGAAGTGCCGGAAATCGCCGAAGGCGTCATCGAGATCAAGGGCGCAGCGCGTGATCCGGGCTCGCGCGCCAAGATCGCCGTTCGCACCAAGGACAAGCGCATCGACGCGCAAGGTGCCTGCATCGGTATGCGCGGTTCGCGCGTGCAGGCGGTGTCGAACGAACTCGGTGGCGAAAAAATCGATATCGTGTTGTTCGATGACAACCCGGCCCAGTACGTCATCAACGCGATGCAGCCGGCCGATATCGGCTCGATCGTGGTCGATGAAGACTCGCACAGCATGGACCTGGCCGTGGCCGACGACAAACTGGCGATGGCCATCGGCGCCCGAGGCCAGAACGTGCGTCTGGCCTCGCAGCTGACCGGTTGGACGCTGAACGTGATGACCGCCGCCGAAGCCGAAGCCAAGCACGCGGCCGAAACCGAGAATGTCCAGGATGTGTTCGTCAACGAACTCGGTGTGGATGAAGATCTGGCCCAGCTGCTGATCAACGAAGGCTTCTCCAGCCTGGAAGAAGTGGCGTATGTGCCGCTGGCTGAAATGCTGCAGATCGAAGGCTTCGATGAAGACTTGGTCAATGAGCTGCGCAAGCGCGCCAAAGATGCGCTGCTGACCCGCGCCATTGCCAACGAAGAAAAACTCAGCAAGAACGAGCCGGCCGATGATCTGTTGAACATGGACGGCATGGACAAGCATCTGGCATTCGTGCTGGCTGCCAAAGGCATTTGCACCATGGACGATCTGGCCGAGCAATCGGTTGACGAGCTGGTCAGCATCGATGGCATGACCGAAGAGCGTGCCGCCAAGCTGATCATGACGGCCCGTGCCCCCTGGTTTGCAGGTGACAACTAAGTTGCGGAAGAACGTGGCAAGCAAAAACCAGAACAACCGCAACCGGAGAACCAGACATGGCTGAACTGACTGTCGCCAAACTCGCCGAATCGGTCGGCACGCCGGTGGAAAAGCTGCTTGAGCAGCTGAAAGACGCCGGCATCGCCGTCAAAGGCGAGACCAGCACCATCACCGAACAACAGAAGCAGGATCTGCTCGCGTACTTGCGCAAGAGCCACGGTGAAGACACCTCGGGCCCGCAGCGCATCACGCTGCAACGCAAATCGCTGTCGACCCTGAAAGTTGCCACCACTACCGGCACGACCAAGCAAGTGCAGGTGGAAGTGCGCAAGAAGCGCACCTTCGTCAAGCGCACGCCGGAAGAATTGGCTGCACTCGAAGCCGCGGCCAGCGCCGCCGCGACACCGACGGCCCCGGCCGAAAAACCGGCCGAGCTGAAAGAAGAACCGCGTCCGGTGGATCTCGAAGAGCGTCGCCGTCAGGAAGAAGAAGCGCGTCGCCAAGCCGAACTGGAAGCGCGCAAGCGCGCCGAAGAAGAAGCGGCCCGCCGTGCCGAAGAAGATTTGAAACGTCGCGCGGCCGAAGCGGATGCCAAGCGCCCGGCCGATGCCGGTCGTGGTGCGCCGTCGGCGGCCAAGCCTGCCGCCGCCAAACCGGGCGTGCCCGCCAAGCCGGCCGTTGCCAAACGCGATGACGATGACAAGCGCGGCCACAAGTCGGCCGGCCATACCCACAAGGATGGCGTCAAGAAGCGCAACGATACCGTGGCGGTCAACGAGCATGTGCTCAAGCGCAGCCGCGTGCAGGATCTGATCGGCGAAGCCGGTGATGAATTTGCCGGTGGTCGCGGCGGCGGTGGCCGTCGCAAAGGCAAGCGCGTGCCGCAGTCGCTGCAACAAAACTTCTCCAAACCAACGGCCCCTGTCGTGCGTGAAATTGCCATTCCGGAAACCATTACCGTGGGCGAACTCGCCCAGAAAATGGCAGTGAAAGTCGCCGACTTGATCAAGTCGCTGATGAAGATGGGCATCATGGCCACCATCAACCAGGTGCTCGATCAGGAAACCGCGGTGCTGGTGGTCGAAGAGCTCGGTCACACGCCGAAGCCGATGAGCGAGAACGCGCTCGAAGCGGAGCTGCTGAAGCAGAGCAAGGGCGGTGAACTGGAGCAGACCAGCCGGGCACCGGTGGTGACCATCATGGGTCACGTCGACCACGGCAAAACCTCGCTGCTCGACTACATCCGTCGCACCAAAGTCGCGGCTGGCGAAGCCGGTGGCATTACCCAGCACATCGGCGCCTACCACGTTGAAACGCCGCGCGGTGTCATCACCTTCCTCGATACCCCCGGCCACGCCGCGTTTACCGCCATGCGCGCCCGCGGCGCCAAGGCAACCGATATCGTCGTGCTGGTGGTCGCTGCTGACGACGGCGTCATGCCGCAAACGGTGGAAGCCATTCAACACGCGCGCGCAGCCGGTGTGCCGATCGTGGTCGCTGTGACCAAGGTCGACAAGCCGACCGCTGATCGTGATCGCGTGCGTACCGAACTGACCCAGCACAACGTGATCGCCGAAGATTGGGGCGGTGACGCCCAGTTCGCCTACGTCTCGGCGAAATCCGGCGAAGGCGTTGATGATTTGCTGGAAAAAATCCTGCTGCAAGCCGAAGTGCTGGAACTGAAAGCGCCAATTGAAGGCCCGGCATACGGTGTTGTCATCGAAGCCCGCCTCGACAAGGGCCGTGGTCCGGTTGCGACCGTCTTGGTGCAGGGCGGTACGCTGCGCAAGGGCGATATCCTGCTCGCCGGCACCCAGTTTGGCCGCGTGCGCCAGCTCAACAACGAAGCCGGTCGTGCCGTCACTGAAGCCGGTCCGTCGATTCCGGTCGAAGTGCTGGGTCTCGATGGCGTGCCCATGGCCGGTGATGAGGCGACGGTGGTTGCCGATGAACGCAAGGCGCGCGAAGTGGCGCTGTTCCGTCAGGGCAAGCTGCGTGATGTGAAGTTGTCGAAGCAGAAGACCAAACTGGAAGATCTGTTCGCCAACATGCAAGAAGGCGCAACGATGACCTTGAACGTGGTCGTCAAGGCCGACGTCAACGGTTCGGTCGAAGCGCTGAACGAATCGCTGACCAAGCTGTCGACCAACGAAGTGCAGGTCAAGGTCATCGCTTCGGGTGTCGGTGGTATCACCGAATCCGATGCCAACCTGGCGGCGGCGTCGAACGCGATCGTGTTCGGCTTCAACGTCCGTGCCGATGCCTCGGCCAAGAAAGTGCTGGAAGCCAACGGCGTCGATGTTCGCTACCACAGCATCATTTACGACGTCATCGACGAAGTGAAAGCGGCGATGTCCGGCATGCTGTCGCCGGAGAAGAAGCAGAACATCATCGGTCTGGCGCAAGTGCGCGAAGTCTTCAAGCATCCGAAGTTCGGCAGCATTGCCGGCTGTATGGTCACCGAAGGCATCGTCAAGCGCTCGAATCCGATCCGCGTGCTGCGCGACAACGTCGTCATCTTCGAAGGCGAGCTGGACAGCTTGCGCCGGTTCAAGGACGACGTGCAGGAAGTGCGTGCCGGCATGGAGTGCGGTATGGGCGTCAAGAACTACAACGATGTTCGCGCTGGCGACCAGATCGAAGTGTTCGAGATCGTCGAAGTCGCACGTACGATCTGAGTGCCGACAGGCAAGCAGTAACGGTAGGGCGGATCACGGCGCGCAGCGTCGAGTCCGCCTTACTTCTTTAAGCAAAGTTCAGTAGAGGGCCGCGTCTCATGGCCAGAGAATTCAAACGTACCGACCGGGTCGGTGACGAAATCCAGCGCGAATTGGCGCTGTTGTTGCAACGCGAAGTGAAAGACCCGCGGGTGCCGATGACCACCGTCTCCGGGGTCAAAGTCTCGCGCGATTTGCTCAATGCCAACGTTTACGTGACCTTTCTCGGCCGTGACAATGCCGAGCAGATTGCCGACGCGGTGAAAGTGCTCAACCACATGAGCGGCTTCCTGCGCAGCATGCTGGCCCAGCGCATCCGCATGCGCCAGCTGCCGCGGCTGATGTTCCATTATGACGACAGTCTGGTGCGTGGCCGGCAGCTGTCCAACCTGATCGATTCGGCCATTGCGGCCGATCAGGCGCGCGCACACGTCAGCGAAGAACGCTCCCGCGTCGACGAAGAAGAGTAAGCCCGCGGCATGCGTGGCGGCACATCCGGCCGCCCGACCTCGACTCTCTGTTTGGATCTCACGGTATGCAACAGCAGCAACGCTTGCCGAAGCGTCACATCAGTGGCGTATTCCTGCTCGACAAGATCACCGGTGTCAGCTCGAACGCGGCGCTGCAGCGGATCAAGCGCCTGTATCAGGCCGACAAAGCCGGCCACACCGGCAGCCTGGATCCGCTGGCGTCCGGTCTGTTGCCAATCTGTCTTGGTGAAGCGACCAAGTTTTCCCAATTCCTGCTGGACGCCGACAAACGCTACACCGTCACGGGCAAACTCGGTGAACGCACCGATACCTTCGATGCCGAAGGCAAGGTCATTGCCCGTGCACCGGTTGCGGTGACCGAGCCGCAGCTGCGCGAGGTCATCAAGGCCTTTCTCGGCAAGCAGCAGCAATTGCCACCGATGTATTCGGCGTTGAAGAAGGACGGCAAGCCGCTGTACGAGCTGGCGCGTCAGGGCATCGAAGTCGAACGCGAGTGGCGCGAGATCGAGATTTTCAGCTGCCAGTTGCTGGCATTTGATGGCGCGACGTTCACGCTCGACGTGCATTGCAGCAAGGGCACCTATATCCGCACGCTGGTTGATGACATCGGCGCGGCGCTCGGTTGCTACGCCCATGTCACCGTGCTGCGCCGCACCGCCGCCGGCCCATTCCGCGCCGAACAGATGCTGAATTCCGATGCCACGGCGGAACTGAAAGACGCGCAGGGGCTGGCGGCGCTCGACGCGTTGCTGTTGCCGGTCGATTGTCTGGTGCAGTCGCTACCGAAAGTGGTGATGCCGATGGCGCTGGCGCATTTCATCAGCCACGGTCAGGCCGTGTTGCTGAAAAGCGCGCCACGTGACGGCCAGATGGCGCTGTATGACGAGCAGGGCCGCTTTCTCGGCGTTGGTGAAATCAACGCCGATGGTTACGTGGCGCCGAAGCGCTTATTGCGTAATGAGTAAGCGATGGCACTGAGCAAAAAGGCCCGCATCGCGGGCCTTTTTGTTGTCGACAGCAGTGACGCGCCAGATTCAAATTCCCGAATTCAAATTCTCGGACTCAAATACCCGGACTCAAATACCCGGACTCAAATAGCCGGACTCAAATAGCCGGACTCAAATACCCAAGCTGTCGCGCAATTGGTAATACCACGCACCCAGAGCCGTCGCCGGTACCCGGAACAAGCGGCCGCCGGGGAAGGGCAGGTGCGGCAGTTTGGCGAAGGCATCGAAGCGTTCGGCCTGGCCGCGAATGGCTTCGCTGAGCAGACGTCCGGCGAGATGGGTCATGGTGATGCCGTGACCGCTGCAGCCTTGCGCGTAGTAGATGTTGCTGTTGAGCCGACCGAACTGCGGCAGCCGCGACAGCGTCAGCAGGAAATTGCCGGTCCAGCCGTAATCGATTTTGACGTTTTTCAGTTGCGGGAACGTCTTGAGCATTTTCGGCCGGATGATCCGTTCAACGTGCGCCGGATCGCGGGCGCCGTAAATGACGCCGCCGCCGTAAATCAGGCGCTTGTCGGCCGAGAGCCGGTAATAGTCGAGCAGGAAGTTGGTGTCTTCAACGCAGTAGTCGCTCGGGATCAGTTCGTCGGCGAGCGCGCCGAGCGGTTCGGTGGCAATGACTTGGGTGCCGCAGGGCATCGATTTGGCAGCGAGTTCCGGCACTAGATTCCCGAGGTAGGCATTGCCTGCGACGATGACAAAGCGCGCCGTGACCTGACCTTGCTCGGTGTGCACCACCGGCGAGGCGAGCCGATCGATGCGGGTGACTTTGCTGCCTTCATAAATGACGCCGCCGCGTGACTCCACTGCCGCCGCTTCACCGAGTGCCAGATTGAGCGGATGGAAGTGGCCGCCGGTTGGGTCGACCAGCACCGCGCTGTAGCGTTCGGAATTGACGATGGCCTTGGCCGCAGCGCCTTCGACATATTGCAGACCCGGATGGCCCCAGCGTTGCCACAGCTCGCGATGATGCAGCAGGCCTTCGGCTTTTTTCGGCGTGATGGCGGCGTAGACGCCACCGTTCTTCAGATCGCATGCAATGCCGTAATCGCGCACGCGGCTGCGCAGGATGTCGGCACCCTCGAAAATCATGCTGCCGAGTGCACGGGCGGTATCGAGCCCGTACTTGGCCTCGATGACATCGACGTCGCGCGAATAGGAATGAACGATCTGACCACCGTTGCGGCCGGAGGCGCCCCAACCGACCCGATTCGCTTCCAGCACCACCACCTTGAAGCCAGCTTCGGCCAGATGCAGCGCCGCCGACAGTCCGGTGTAGCCGGCACCGATGATGCAAACGTCAGTTTTTACTGAATCTTGCAGCGGGGGCCGCGCCGGTGCCGGGTTGGCAGAAGCGGCGTAGTAGGACGGAGCATGGGGAGTCGGGCTGTACGGCATGATGGTGTCCGGAATCGTTAAGCGTTGCGTCTAATATATTGAACGCTCTGGATACTACCCCAGCGGCACCGGGCTGGGTAGCCCCAGCCGTTGCAGGTCGGTGCAGCGGTCAGCCTGGCTGTCGTTGCCGCGCCGACTCATGGCGTCAGGGCCAACAAAAAGGCCGCACTGCGGCGGCCTTTTAGGGGCTGAAGGCGAAGCAGGCGCTTACTGCCGTTCGCGCGCAATCGCACGCCAGCCAATGTCCTGGCGGCAGAACATACCCTTCCAGCTGACCCGGTTGGCCAGCAGATAGGCGCGCTGCTGCGCTTCGGCCACGCTTTCGCCGAGCGCGGTGGCGCACAGCACCCGACCGCCGTTGGTGACGATGGTGCCGTCTTTTTCGGCGGTGCCGGCGTGGAACAGCTTGGCATCGGCGACCGTGGCATCAAGGCCGTCGATCACATCGCCCTTGCGCGGGTCATCCGGGTAACCAGCCGCCGCCAGCACGACGCCGACCGCCGCGCGGTGATCCCATTCGGCATGGACGCTGTCGAGCTTGCCATCGGCGCCGGCTTCGCACAGCGTCACCAGATCGGACTTCAAGCGCATCATGATCGGCTGGGTTTCCGGGTCACCGAAGCGGCAATTGAACTCGATGACCTTCGGCTCTCCGTGCTCGTTGATCATCAAACCGGCATACAGGAAACCGACATAGGGATGACCGTCTGCGATCATGCCGCGCACGGTCGGCTGAATGATCTCGCGCATCACCCGGTCGTGCACTTCCTGCGTCACCACCGGCGCCGGCGAGTACGCGCCCATGCCGCCGGTGTTCGGGCCACGGTCACCGTCATCACGGCGCTTGTGATCCTGCGAGGTCGCCATCGGAATGACATTGTTGCCATCGACCATGACGATGAAGCTGGCTTCTTCGCCGGCCAGAAACTCCTCGATGACCACGCGCGAACCGGCGCTGCCGAATTTGTTGCCGGACAGCATGTCGTCAATCGCGGCAAAGGCTTCGTCTTTGCTCATTGCGACGATCACGCCTTTGCCCGCCGCCAGGCCGTCGGCCTTGATGACGATCGGCGCGCCCATCTGCTCGACATAGGCTTTCGCCGCCGGGATCTCGGTGAAAGTCTGGTACTGCGCGGTCGGAATGTTGTGTCGCCACAAAAATTCCTTCGCAAACGCTTTCGAGCTTTCCAGTTGCGCCGCGTGTTTGTGCGGGCCAAAGATTTTCACGCCAGCCTTGCGGAAGGCATCGACCACGCCCGCGGCGAGCGGCGCTTCCGGCCCGACGATGGTCAGATCGATTTTTTCGCTCTGGGCAAACGCCAGCAATTTCTCGACCTCGGTGGCGCCAATCGCGAC
>DASUEK010000298.1:0-6616 GCA_036275115.1 Permianibacter sp.
ATGCAATGGCGTTGGCTGATGGCATTCATGCTGGGCTGTACTGGCGCACAGGCGATGGAGTTCCGCAGTCAGCTGCTGGAGCTGCAACTGCCAGATGTCACCTTGCGCGGCACGCTGGAACAGCCGCTGACGACGGCGCCGGTTCCGGTCGCGCTCATCGTTGCCGGTTCCGGGCCGACCGATCGGGATGGCAATAACAAGCTGATCCCCGGCGCCAACAACAGCCTGAAAATGCTGGCCCAGCAATTGGCCACCGAAGGCATTGCCAGTTTGCGCTATGACAAACGCGGCGTCGGCGAAAGCATCTGGTTGCAACCGGATGAAAGCAAGCTGCGCCTCGACAGCTTCGTCAACGATGCCGATGCCTGGGCCGCCGAGCTGGAGCGACGCGGTTTCGGCAAACCGATATTGATTGGCCATAGCGAGGGGGCGCTTCTCGTCACGTTGCTGGCTCAGCGCCGAGCGGTTGCCGGTGTCGTTTTGATCGCCGGAGCGGGGCGACCGGCCGATGTCGTGATTCAGGAGCAGCTGCAAAAACAGGCGCCGCAAGTGTTGGCTGATAGCGCCCGCATTCTGGCGGAACTGAAAGCCGGGCGGCTGGTTGCCGAGGTGCCGCCTGCACTGACGTCGCTGTATCGTCCGAGCGCGCAACCGTATCTGCAATCCTGGCTGCGTCGGGATCCGGCGGTGGAGCTCGGCAAGTTGAAGCTACCTGTTTTGACCATTTCGGGCGGCGCCGATATTCAGGTCAGTGCTGCCGATGCGGAGGCGCTCGCGGCAGTCGCCTCGGTAAAATCGCTGCGTATTGCCAATATGAATCATGTGCTGAAAGCTGTTGCCGCCGCAGATCACGTCGCGCAGCAACGCAGCTACAGTGACCCTTTGCTGCCGTTGGCGCCGGAGCTGCTGCCGGCTGTCGTCAATTTTGTCCGGAGCCTGCCGTGAGCAAGAAAGCGTTTGCGCTGCGCGTAGATGCCCAGATCCTCGATGCCATGCAGCGTTGGGCGGACGACGATTTGCGCAGCCTGAACGCCCAGATCGAGTGGGCGCTGCGGGATGCGTTGCGGCGGGCCGGGCGAGTGAAAGCGGCCACAATCGAGCCAGACGAATTGCCGCCGCCAGAAGAAAATCGTCGCTGAAATCGCTAGTTGTGAAAGAAATGGTTAGCCGTGAAAAAGGAGCAATGAAAATGCGTAATTGGTGGATTCTTCTGCTGATGTTGATGGCGCCCATGCTGGCTTCGGCTGACGAAACCGAGGCGGCGGTGGCCGCCGGTGTTCACTGGCTGAGGAAGGTGGACAGTGCAGAGCACCAGCAAGCCTATGCTGATGCTTCCAACCTCATGCGTTCGGCCGTCAATTTCGAGACTTGGCAAAAAGCGATAGTGGAGGCTCGGGCGCCGCTCGGTGCCGTCAGCAAGCGGGAGCTTGTGTATCGTTCACTGGAGCTGAGCGTGCCGGGGTTGCCTGGCGGTGAATATGCCAAGCTGCGCTTTCGTACCGATTTTATCGGTCGCGCCGGGGTGACCGAACACGTCACGATGATGCGTGACGCCGACGGCAGCTGGCGGACCATTGGCTACTTCATTCAGTAGCGACGCATCAGCTTCGCGTCTAGGCCGGCTTATGACTTCCGCTTATGGTCATGAAATTGTGGCTTGACGGCCCGGCATGGGCTCGGGTAGCTTCAACCCCATGAACGCACGCACTCACATCAATACGGTCTGGCGCTGGTGGTGGCAACACCCTCAGGCGGGCCTGCGTGCGCGTTAATCCCCGGTTGAACCCGTGATTTAACGCCAGAAGTTTGCAAAGGCCCGCTCGAAGCGGGCCTTTTTGTTTGCGCTGTTTTTACCAAGTGCTGTTTTGACCAAACCCCGAGCAACGAATGATGAAACCGACAACCCTCTGCCTCAACAACCTGCGCGGCTGGCGCTGGTGGTGGCATGTCCGCACGCGGGCAGGGGGCGTCATGCGCTGAAAAAAGCGTTTGCAGTCACCTGAAAAGGCCCGCGTACCCCGCGGGCCTTTTTTGTTTGTCGAAAAAGTCATTTCCCCGATTGCACTGAACCGCCAACTATCGAGCCAAGGAGTAACACCATGATCGTCGTTCTGAAACCGCAGGCCTCGGAAGCCGATGCCTTCCGCCTGATGCAGCAAATTGAAGCGCGCGGCCTGAAGCCGCTGTACATGCCCGGCGTCGAGCGCGTGGTGCTCGGTGCGCTGGGCGATGAGCGTGTACTGAATGAACTCAATCTGGAAGGCGATCCGCTGGTCGAGTCGGTCAAGCCGATCCTGACCCCGTACAAGCTGGTCAGCCGCGACATGCGTGGCCATGACACCGTGGTCAATATCGGCAACATCGCGATTGGCGGCGAACGTTTGGTTGTGGTCGGTGGCCCGTGTGCGGTCGAAAGCGAAGATCAGCTGCGCGAAACCGCGGCGGCCGTCAAAGATGCCGGTGCCCGCGCGCTGCGCGGTGGCGCCTACAAGCCGCGCAGCTCGCCGTACAGCTTTCAGGGCCATGGAGAAGAAGGCCTGAATTTGCTGCAGAAAATCTCCGGCGAAACCGGTCTGCCGACCATTTCGGAAGTAATGGACACTGGCGATGTCGAATTGTTCGTCGAGAAAATCGACGCGCTGCAGATCGGCGCCCGCAACATGCAGAACTTCCGCTTGCTGCGCGCCGTCGGCGAAACCCAAAAGCCGGTCGTGCTGAAGCGCGGTCTGTCCGCCACCATCGAAGAACTATTGTTGGCGGCGGAGTACATCGTCGCTGCCGGCAACCCGAACGTGATCCTGTGCGAGCGCGGTATTCGCACCTTCGAAACTGCCACTCGCAATACCCTTGATTTGAACGCTGTCGCTTACCTCAAACAGAAAACCCATTTGCCGGTCATGGTCGATCCCTCGCACGGCACCGGCATCCGCGAACTGGTCGCGCCGCTGTCGAAAGCCGCACTGGCTTGCGGCGCCGATGGTCTGCTGATCGAAGTGCACCGCAATCCGGCGCAGGCGCTGTCGGATGGCAAGCAGTCGCTGACGCCGCCGCAATTCGCCCAATTGATGAAAGAACTGAAGCTGATCGCCGAAGCGGTCGGGAGAACGCTGTAATGCCAGCAACGCCGCCAAACGCACGCGCCGATTACCGGGTGCTCAGCCGGCAACTGACGCTGGCCGCCGCACCGGTTGATCTGTTCGCTGCACTGACCGATGACGGTCGCGCCGAAGGCCACTTTCTGCTGGAAACGGTCGACAACGCGGTACCGGTTTACGGCACGGCCGATACCCCGACCGTGACGCCGACCGGCAAGAGCCTGCTGCTGCTTTCGCCCTGTCTGAAGCTGCAGGGGAAAGGCCGCGCGGTAACCTTGACTGCGCTGACCCTGAATGGCCGCGCGCTACTGAAGAAGCTCAGCGCCGCCTTGGCGCTTACTCCCAACTCGGAGTCCGAGGCGACGATCACGTTTGCGCCGAATGCGGCTGGGGTCGACGAGCTCGCGCGCTTGCAGGCAGCTTCGCCGTTCGATGTGCTGCGGGCCGTGTTGCGATCGCTGAAGCCAAATGCCAGTGACGATGGCAAGGCCTTGTTGTTGACCGGGGTGTTTCCGTTCGAATCCATCGAACTGTTCGAGCAGTTCGCGCCGTTTGCAGCGACCGGTGCGCAGGGTAGCGACAGCTTCACGCTGTACGTACCGGAAATTCTGGTGCAGGTACCGCGCGACGGTCACCCGGCCCAGGCGAGCGCTCTGGTCATCGAAGGCGAGCAGGCGGAGCGGGTGGAGAACGAATTGAGCCGGCGACTGGCCCAGCTTGCCGAGCTGGCTGGCAAGCTCAAAGCGGGTGTAGCACCGGCCGCTGTTGCTGCCGTTGGTGACAGCGAGGTCAGTGTCAGCGACGCCGCGTTTTGCCAGCAGGTACGTCAGGTGCAGGAACATCTGCGTGCCGGTGATGCGTTTCAGATCGTGATCTCGCGCCGATTTGCCTTGCCGTGCGCCAAGCCGCTGGCGGCATACCGGGCGCTGCGGCAGGAAAATCCAAGTCCGTATCTTTTCTTCGGTCACACTGGCAGCTTTGTGCTGTTCGGGGCCTCGCCGGAATCAGCGGTGAAAGTCGATGGCGCGAGCCGCGTGCTGGAAGTGTGCCCAATCGCCGGTACCCGTGCCCGCGGTCGTGATCGCGATGGCAAGCTCGATTTTGATCGCGATGCCCGCATTGAAGCCGAGCTGCGCGCCGACGGCAAAGAAGTGGCCGAGCACATGATGTTGGTCGATCTGGCCCGCAACGATGTTGCCCGTATTTGTCAGCCCGGTAGCCGCCGCATCAAGCAGTTGTTGACGGTCGAGCGCTATGCCCGGGTCATGCATCTGGTGTCGCGTGTGAACGGCGTGCTGAAGCCGGAGCTTGACGCGCTGCACGCGTTCGCCGCATCCATGCCGATGGGGACTTTGTCGGGCGCGCCGAAAATCCGTGCCATTGAAATCATCCGGCAGATCGAACAACAGCCGCGTGGCTGCTATGGCGGCGCGGTTGGTTATCTCGACGCGGCCGGCAACATGGACACGGCGATCGTGATCCGTGCCGCGGTGGTGCGCGATGGCGTCGCGACCGTGCAGGCCGGCGCGGGCGTCGTGCTCGGCTCGGACCCGCAGGCAGAAGCCGACGAAACCCGGCGCAAGGCCGAAAGTGTGCTGCGCGCGATTGCCAGCGCCACTGCTGCTGAACAGTCGGGAGCCTGAGCTTATGACCACTCAAATTATGACCACGCCATTTATTCGCGATGTCCTGCTGATCGATAACTTCGACTCGTTCAGCTACAACCTGGTCGAAGAATTTTCCTGTCTCGGCTGTCAGGTCACCGTGCTACGCAATGACGTGTCGGTTGAGTACGTGCTGCAGCGACTGGCCGCGATGAAAGATCCGCTGTTGGTGCTGTCGCCGGGGCCGGGCACGCCGGAGCAGGCCGGCAATTGCATTGCACTCATCAAGGCGGCTGCTGGTCGTTATCCCATGCTGGGAGTCTGTCTTGGTCATCAGGCGATGACGGTGGCATTCGGTGGCGTGGTCGGCCGGGCGCCGCAACCGCTGCACGGCGAACGCTGCACCATTCAGTGCGAACCGCATCCGCTGTTCCGTGGCTTGCCAAAACAGCTGATGGTCGGTCGCTATCACTCGCTGGCCGCGACCGAAGTGCCTGCCGATTGCCAGGTCATCGCCGAGGCGTTCGATGCCGGCGCATTCCGGCCGGTGGTGATGGCGATGGTGCACAAGCGTCATGCGATTGCCGGTCTGCAATTCCATCCGGAATCGATCCTGACTACCTACGGTCGCGATTTGCTGGCCAATGCGGTGCAGCTGTTGAGAGAACCCAAGACGAAGGAGAACGCCGCATGAATCCGGTACTGGAGCGTGTGGTTGCCGGCGCCGATCTGAGCGTGCAGGACGCCGAGCAGGCGTTCACCCGGATTGTCCGCGGCGAAGCCGATGTGATTGAGATTAGCGCGCTGTTGATTGCGCTGCGCACCAAAGGCGAAACCGCGGAGGAGGTGGCCGGCGCCGCACGTGCCTTGCTCGCGGCTGCGCTGCCTTTTGCCCAGCCGGATTACGATGTCATCGACTGCTGCGGTACCGGTGGCGATGGCATGGGCACGCTGAACGTTTCGACAGCAGTCGCGTTCACCTTGGCCAGTCTCGGCGTGCCGGTTGCCAAGCACGGCAACCGCGCGGTCAGTTCGCAAAGCGGTTCGACCGATGTGCTGAAAGCACTGGGCATCAGCTGTGAACAGACCCCGGAGCGGGCGCGTGAGCTGCTTGATCGCTACCAGCTTTGCTTTTTGCACGCGCCGCAGTATCACCCGGGTGTGCGCCACGCGATGCCAGTACGGCAGGCTTTGAAGCTGCGCACGCTGTTCAACCTGCTCGGGCCCATCATCAATCCGGCGCGCGCCAATTTGCGCTTGATGGGCGTTTATGATGCGAAATATTTGCGTCTCGTCGCCGAGACCTTGCAGCAGCTCGGCGTGACCCGCGCCATCGTCGTCAACGGTGGTGTCGATGAGTTTGCTGTGCATGGACCGAGTCAGTTGGTCGAGCTGCGTGATGGCAAACTGCAGGCCGCGACATTGAGTCCGGAAGACGTTGGCTTGCAACGCTATCCCATCGAGGCGTTGCGCGGTGGCGATGCAACCGCCAACGCGGCGGAAATCGAGACGGTATTGGCCGGTGCCGGTCGGCCGGCATTTCACGCGGCCATCGCGTTCAATGCCGGTGCTGGCTTGTATGTTGCCGGCAAGGTCGACAGCATCGCCGCCGGCGTCGAGCGCGCATCGGCTGCGCTGCGCGATGGTCTGCCGTTGGCGCGGCTGCGTGATTTGCAACGGGAGTCTGCCCATGTCGGGTAATGGTGTTGTCGTGCGTCCAGTTGCCGGTATTCAGTCTGGTTCTGGTTCTGGTTCTGGTTCTGGTTCTGGTGCTGGCCCGGCGCGCAATGTGCTCGCCGAGATCGTCGCCAACAAACGGCTGGAACTTGCCCAGGCCAGACAGGCGCGGCCCGTGTTGCAGCGCCCGACCGAGTTCGGGCCGGTGCGCGATTTTGTCGCCGCACTGCGCGCACCGGG
>DASUEK010000299.1:0-3131 GCA_036275115.1 Permianibacter sp.
ATTTCCTCATGCAGCTTGGCGGTCACCGCCTCGGCATGCGGCCAATCGAAACCGCCACTGGCGGCCCGCTTCTGGATTTTCTGTGCGCGTGACAGCGCCGGCAGCGCCAGCGGCACATCGTCGAGCAAGCTTGGTTCGCCGTCACCGGATTGGATAGCACCGGATTTGGCGGCGCGCTCCTCGGCCTTGCGCGCTTCCCACTGCCGGTGCAGCTCGGCATGCGACACGTATTCGCCTTCGCCGAACACGTGCGGGTGCCGGCGGATCAGTTTGTCCGACATGGCTTGCGCGATATCAGCAAAATCAAATAGCCCCTGCTCCTGTGCCATCTGGGCGTAGAACACCACCTGAAACAGCAGATCGCCGAGCTCGCTCTTGAGCTCGACAAAATCCTCCCGGGCGATTGCGTCGGCCACTTCATACGCTTCTTCGAGCGTGTGCGGCACGATGGTCGCGAACGTTTGATCACGATCCCATGGACAGCCCTTGACCGGATCCCGCAGCGTCGCCATCAACGTCAGCAACTGCTCCATCGCCTGCGCCGTCTTGCTCACCGCTGTCTCTCCCTCAAATTCGGATATTGTTTGCCGAATCGATCGTCATGGCCCGTCAAAGCCAAGCCTCACTCGCTGCGCCGGCGCACCGTCAGCACGCTCGGCAGTTTGGCGATTTGCGACACCAGCCGCGCCAGACTGGCGGCGTCACGCACTTCCACCTGCAAAGCAATGCTGGTGATGCCGCTGCGTTTGTTGACCTGGGTATTGAGACCGATCACGTTGATTTTCTCGTTCGCCACCAGCGACGTCACATCGCGCAGCAAGCCTTGGCGATCGTTGGCCTCGATCGCCAAATCCACCGGATAGAGCGCCGAGCCATCACTCTGCCATTGCACGTCCACGACGCGTTCGTGCCGGTCTTCCAGCGCCCGCTGCATGTGCGCGCAATCGGCACGGTGAATGGCGATGCCGCGGCCCTGGGTGATATAGCCCAAAATGGCATCACCCGGCACCGGTCGGCAGCAACCGGCCGAATGCGTCATCAGGTTGCCAACACCCTGCACGGAAATGGCACCGCTCGCCTCGCGATCGCTCGGCGCGCGCACCACCGGTTTGACTTCGGCGCTCGCCTCCGGCTGCGGCATGTGCAAGGCCAGCAAGGCATTGACTGCCTGCACCAGCCCGATTTCACCCGCACCGATGTTGCCGTACAAATCATCGACCGAATGCAGATTGAAGCGCTCGGCAAGCGGCAGCAAATCGACTTTGCTGAGGCCGTGTCGCGCCACTTCCTTGTCGAACAGTTCACGGCCTTCGGCAATGTTCTGTTCGCGGTTCTGCTGGCGGAAAAAGGTCTGGATTTTCAGCCGCGCCCGGTGCGAGTTGACGTAACCGAGATGCGGATTCAGCCAGTCGCGCGACGGCACGCCCTCTTTCGCAGTCAGGATCTGCACCTGCTCGCCAGTTTGCAGCTGATAAGTCAGTGGCACGATGCGGCCATTGACCTTGGCGCCGCGGCAGCGGTGACCGACCGAGGTGTGCACGTGGTAAGCAAAATCGATCGGCGTTGAGCCGGTCGGCAGATCGACAATCGAGCCGTCCGGGGTGAACACATACACCCGGTCCTCGACCACTTCGTGCCGGAACTCTTCCAGCAAAGCATTGGAATCGGCGACTTCTTCCTGCCACTCGACCAGTTGCCGCAGCCAGGCGATCTTGCCTTCGTGACCGGCATCGGCCGACGCGGCACCTTCCTTGTAGCGCCAGTGCGCGGCAACACCCAGCTCCGATTCCTGATGCATGGCATAGGTGCGGATCTGCACTTCGAGCGCCTTGCCCTCCGGACCGATCACGGCGGTGTGCAGCGAGCGGTAGCCGTTTTCTTTTGGCGTCGCGATGTAGTCGTCAAATTCTTTCGGGATGTGCTGCCACAGCGAATGGATGATGCCGAGCGTGGCGTAGCAATCGCGGATTTCCGGCACCAGCACCCGCACCGCGCGCACATCGTAAATTTCGTCAAACCCGACGCCCTTGCGCTCCATCTTGCGCCAGATCGAATAGATGTGCTTGACCCGACCGCTGACCTCACCGTTGATGCCACTCTTGTCGAGCTCGGCCTTGATGAGGTTGATCACGTTCTTGATGTACTGCTCGCGCTGCAGTCGCTTTTCATGCAACTGGCTGGCGATGCCCTTGTACTGCGCCGGCTGCAAATAGCGGAACGCCAAATCCTCCAGCTCCCACTTCAGCTGGCCGATCCCCAACCGGTTGGCCAGTGGCGCAAAGACATCGCGGGTTTCTTCCGCTACCAATCGCTGAGTTGACTCGTCCTTGTCCTTGACCGCCCGCAGCAGGTAAATGCGCTCGGCGAGCTTCAACAGGACAATGCGGGTATCGTCGACCATCGCGATCAGCATTTTGCGCAGGTTGTCACCCTGCGTTGCCGACAATGTGCTTCCCGCCTTGCTCGACTGCAGGCTACGGATGGCATCCATGCGCAGCGCGCCACGGGCCAGCTTGGCAACCGCCTTGCCCAGTTTTTCCTCGACCGTTTCCAGTTTCAGATCGCCGGATTGCAGGCTCGGATAAATCAGCGCCGCGACCAGCGTCTGGGTATCCATGTTGAGCCCGGCCAGGATCTCGGCCATTACCAGGCCTTCCTCGAAACAGGAAAAACCGAGCTCGGTCTGGCTGTCCCAATGCTGTTCGATGATCAAGTCGAGCGCGATTTCGAGCTGTTTCATCTGCTCGGGTTCGCGCTGGACGCCGATGCGGCTCAGCCAGGAGCTGAGATCGATGGCGCCATCGGGGGTGAGGGGGACATCTTCGCGGACTTTGACCATGGGTTTGGTTTTCCGTTATTCGGCTTTCGGGTTCGTCACGAAAACCGACCGACAAATCGTTAGTCGAGAATGCCGGGTCCCGCCCCGGCGGGCGGGTGACTTTCTTGGCGCAAGAAAGTCACCAAAGAACATTGTGCTGTATTCCTCGCCCATGAAACGATGAAACCGTTTCATGGGTTCCCTGCGCGACGCCGCTCCAGTTGGGGCTTTTCCGACAGCACATCCCTGTGCAGTCGGAAAAGGCTTCGGCTTCCTGCCTCGCCCCTTCGCATTCGCTACGGGCTGTTAACCC
>DASUEK010000300.1:0-23108 GCA_036275115.1 Permianibacter sp.
AAGCGCAGCTCCATCTCGCCGCTGTCGTCGCGAAAGCGGGCAACCAGCGCGCGGCGCCGGCCAAAGGCAATTTCGGCGCCAAGGATCTCGCCTTCAAGCTGGGCCGGTTCACGTGACTTGAGTTCAACCACCCGGCTCAGCCGGGTCCGGTCTTCGTAGCGCAGCGGCAGATGGAACAGCAAATCGGCGACCGAGCGGATGCCGAGCCGCTCCAGCTTCTGGGCAAGCGCCGGCCCAACCCCGCTGAGCTGGGTCACGCTGAGCTGTTCCGGCGCTGCGGTGCGGGCCGCAGCCTGGGTGGGCGCCGGCATGGCGGTAATGGCCTGTATCGTCCTTGCCAGCCCGGAGTATACCCAACTGGCACAATCGGACCGCCAGCGGCCGGCCAACGCGGTAATGAGAAAAAATGTGCGCCGGGCTGAAACCGGATACCGGCCTCGACCCGACCTATAGGGCGTACCCCCTGATTCAACTGACTGTTTTGGAGTCGAACATGTCTGAAGCCCTGATCCCCATCATCGTTGTGCCGGTGGTTTTCCTCACCGTTGCCTTCATCGTCGCCACCGCCATCAGCCACAACTCGCGCATCCGCATGCAGGAGCGCGACATGCTGAACAAAGAGCGCATGAGCGCCATGGAGCGCGGCATCAACACCCCGCTGCTGGAAGCGCCGCGGCCGCGTCGCACGCAGTCGTCGCTGAACACCGGCTTGACCCTGATCGCGATCGGTATCGGTCTGGGCTTCCTCGCCTTCGATGGCTGGCATGACAACGACTGGGCCATCGGCCTGACCGTGGCGCTGGCTGGCGTCGCCAAGCTGGTGTACTGGCAGCTGGCCGGCAAAGCCGAATGGCAGCAGCACCTGCAGCAGGAAAAAGTCGTCAGCGAAGCCTATCTGACCTATCTTCACGAACTGACCCACAAGATCCGCAACGGTTAAGCCGGATCCTCAGTCATGGGATGTGAAGGCGCAGTGTGGGAAACGCTGAGCAATTACCGCGATGCCGATGATCTCGCGCTCGCACAGCACGCGGCCGCCGGCGAAACGCTGGCGCGCCGCGCGCTGCTTGATCGCTACCTGCCGCTGATTTACAGCGTCTGCATCCGCAGCGGCCTGTCCCGGCACGATGCCCAGGATCTGTCGCAGGAATGCGTGATCAAGCTGCTGCGGTTTTTGCCGCAGTACCGCGGCGAGGCCAAGCTGTCGACCTGGATCTACACGCTGTGCAAGCGCACCATCGCTGATTATTTCCGCGCCGGTGCCCGCCGCGAAGAAACGGTCGACTGGACCGATCCGATCCAGCAGGCACGCAGCGATGCCCAGCACCACGATTATCAGGAAGAGCGCCGCGACGGCGACAAGATGACGCAGTGGATTGGCGAACTCGGCGAACCGGTGCGCACCGTGATGCTGCGGTTTTATCTCGCCGATGACAGCGTTGGCGACATCGCCAAGGATTTGAATCTGCCGGAAGGCACCGTCAAAACCCATTTGTTCCGCGGCCGGCAATTGCTGCGCCAGCGGCTGGAGGGTCAAGCATGAACCCGAATCTCAACAGTGACTGTGAATTGCTTTTGCTGCGCCAGTTCGACCCGGATTGCCGCGCCGGTGCGCCGCTGCCAGCCGACGTCGCCATGCATCTGGCAAGCTGCGACAACTGCCGGCAGCAATGGGCCGAGCTGCGCGCGTTGGATCAGGGCTTGAAGCTGGCATTGACAGTCGAGCCGCCGGTCGAACTGTATCGCGCCGCTTACCGCGCCGCGGTGGAAATCGATGAGCTGCCGGTGAAAGCGAACAAGCGTTGGCTGCAGGCCGGCTACGCGCTGCTCGCCGGCGTTGCCGTTGCGCAAGGCTTGTTGATGTCGCCGTGGACGGCCGACTGGCCGTGGCTGGCACCAATCGGTTTTCTGGCCGTCAGTGCCGCGTTGTTCGTTCGCGATCTGTATCAGGAAACCACAGCGCTGCCACCGGTTTGAAGGGCCTGAGGCCGACCTGCAAAGCGCGAGAAACGGAATGAGAAAGCACGCTTGAATCCCCTCCTTGTCACGGAGGGGGAAATCAAGCAAATCCTGCACTCAACGCGGCCGCGGCGCTTTGCTCAGTTTGCGCTGCAAGGTGCGACGATGCATGCCGAGCGCCCGTGCCGCGGCGCTGATGTTGCCATCGTGCTCGGTGAGCACCCGTTGAATATGTTCCCATGACAACTGACGCAGATTGAGCGGCTGCTCGGCCAAGCGTTCCGTTTCGGTGTCCGCCACGGTTTTGCTCTGGCCTTGCAGGGCCAGCATGACATCGGCGAGCGGCGCCGGCTTGACCAGATAATCATCGGCACCGCGCTTGATTGCCTCGACCGCAGTGGCAATGCTGCCGAACCCGGTCAACATCACGATGCGCGCCTGCGGCAGGTGTTGCCGCAAATCGTGCAACAGCAGCAAACCGTTGTCGCTGCCAAGGCGCAGATCGAGCAGCACCGCATCCCACTCGGCTGACACCGCCCATCGCAAGGCACTGTCGGCATCGGCGGCGGTTTGCACCTGCCAGTGCTGACGCTGCAGGGCACGCGCCATGGTGCTGGCAAATGCGGCATCGTCATCAATCAGCAACACCCGGAACGCGGTCATCATGGTCGCTCCAGCGGCAGCCGAATGTCGGTGCGGGTGCCGCCAGCCGGCAGCGCCTGCCATGACACTTCACCACCAAGTCGTTCAATGCTGGCATTGGCCAGATGAATGCCGATGCCCAAGCCAGTGCCCGTGCTGTTACGCCGCCCACCGGCGCGTTGCGTCAAGAAGGTTTGGTCAGCCGAAGCGTGTCCGACAAAACCGGTGCCGGCGTCTTCGATCGACAGCAACACGCTGTCCCCATCGCGTACCGCCTGCACGGTAATGCGATGCTGGCCGTTGCGCTGCGAAGCCTCGTAAGCATTGTTGAACAGATTGAGTAAAGCCGGCGCCAAGGAACTCGGCACCGGCTGCGTCAGATCATCGAGCGCGGCCAGCCTCGTTGTCAGCTCTGCTTGCGGCCGGTACCAACGCCATTGCTGCAAGGTGTCACGGACCAATGGCCCAATCGGCTGCACGGCTTCCTGCTCGCCGATGTTGCGCAAGCTGAGCAGCCAGCTGCGCGCCTGCCCGATCTGTTTGTCGAGTTCGTTCAGCACCTGCTCGCGCTCCGGTGCTGCCAACGGTTGCCGCAGTTCGTCGGCGAGCAGCAACAGGGTATTGAGCGGCGTGCCGAGCTGATGGGCGACTTGCGCTGCCTGGGTGCCGAGCGCGACCAACCGTTCATCACGCAGCGCCCGCTCACGTGCTTGCCGGATTTCCTGTTCGTGCGAGCGCATTTGCTGCAGCAAGCGCAAACCAAAACCGGCCATCGCGATCGCGGTGACGACAAAATTGATCCACATGCCGTACAGATGCAGCTGCATCATGTCGTCGTGACCGATGTGCCAATGAAACGCTGGCGGCCAGAACAGCAAGAAGAGATAAGCCAGCACCGCCAGTACCAGCACCGACACCGTCAACCGGATATTGCCGGTCAGCAGCGCCAGTGCGATTGGCAGCAGCAGCAAGGAGACAAACGGATTCTGGGCCGCGCCGGTGCAGTACAACACCGCCGCCAGTTGCACCACATCAAAACCGAATTGCAGATAGAGCCGCCAGCCGCGAAACGGGGTCGCCTGTTTCAGCCACCAACCGGTGTAAAAGTTGAATGCGGCCGTTAGCAACAGGATGCTGGTGATGGTCGGCCAGGGAATCGGATAGGCGAGCCAGAGATGTGCCACCATCATCGTCAGCAATTGCGCCAAGACCGCACAATGACGCAACCAGAACAGGCTGCGCAGGGTCAGCAAGGGCGGCGTGCTGTCGAGAGTCCGCATGGTGGGAGATCCTTCGGCGCGGGTACGGGCTGGCGCCTGCTCAGTATGGCCCGCTATGGTGCCATGCCGGGTCGGCCATCGTCGCGACAACCGCGATTGGGTGGCTGCGGCAAAAGGTCGCAGTGTCAGCAGGAAATGCTTGCGTGGGCGCGGTCACCCGGGTTTGCGGGCGATAAACTGCTGCATTGGCCGACCATCGGCCAGGATCAGCAGACTGTCGTGCAGAATCGTGAAGTCGGCAAACTGCCCGGCCAGTTCACCGGGTGCGAGCAGAAACGCCGGCCGGCGCGGGCCACCAAAACGTTCGGCACCTTGCAGAAAGGTTTCATAAACCAGCCACCCACCCGGTTGCAGCCACTGCCGAAGCTGCGGCAACAACGGCCGGTGCAGATAGCGCGCCACATTGATCAGGGCAAACGCTGGCTGCGCCAACGCCACGTTACCGGTTTCCAGATCCAGGCATTGCTGGGCAATATCCAGATCACGCGCACGCGCACTCGCCTGCAGCCGTTCCAGCGCATCGGCTTTCGCATCGACCGCCAGGACACGAAAACCGTGCTGCGCCAGCGTCACCGCATCGCGGCCACTGCCACAAGCCAGATCGAGCGCCCAGAGTGGCCGTTCGTTCGGCAAATTGCCGGCCGTGCCAACCCATTTCAGCGCGCGTTGCAGACAGTCGCTCGCTTGCCACAGTTGCCGCGACTGACGCCCGGTCTGCCAACACGCTTGCTGCTGCCATTGCTGCACCAATGCCGCGTCAAATTGCAGCGTGGCAGCAACCGGATAACCCCACTCGATCAACATGGTGGTTGCCTGCTGCAATTCGTCGGCAACATCGTGCAGCAAACGCAGCGCGGTGCCCGGCAGCGGCAGTTCATGCCGGCGCAGGATCAGTTCGGAAAACGGTAGATGACAGGCATCGACAGGATGGCCGAGCACATAAGCCGGCGTACTGCGCAAATCGATCAGCGGTTCAACCACGCGCGACCTCGGCAGCGTCCGGCGCCGACAACCGCCAGCTCGGGCGAACGCCGTAACTGAGCCACCGCCAGAGCCATTCAAACGGTCCGTGCGGATGACGCTGCATCCAATACTGGGACACCGCGATCAGCACCAGCCACACCATGACGCAAATGCTCAACAAACCAACGCGATCAATACGGCCAAACCAGCCGAGGCCGTGGCCGTAAAACAGCGAGGTGCAAATCAGCGTGGTCAGCAGGTAATTGCTGAACGCCATGCGACCAGTGCGAATCAACGCCAGTCGCAACCAGCTTGCCCGTTGCGGCCGTTGACTCCAGCACATGATCAGCGCGGCATAGCCGGCCGCGACCAGCAAAGAACCCACAGCATTCCAGTAATTGCCCATCAACAAACTGCTGCTGAATGCAAAACCGGAATCGGCAAATTGCTGCACGCCATGGCCGACCATGGCAAAACCGATCGTCAGCGTCGTCGCGGCAATCCAGGCGTAACGTCGCAGCGACCATTGCGCGAGAAACGCACCACTGCGGTACAGCACCACGCCGAACAACATCAGACCGCACAGGCGCGGCCCGTAGAAAAACAGTGTCGCCCATTCACCGGCCCAGGCCTCTGGCACCCGGTGCTGCATTTGCGTCCACCAGTCGGCTTGGTAAATCGCCACTTCATCGGCCGACAGTGCTGCCTCCGGCAGCCAGTGTTTGACCGCTGCCATCAAATCACTTTCGCTGAGCGCCTGCATTTCCCGGGTGATGGACCAGAGCAGCGAGAATTCCAGCAGCAACAACGCCAGCGCAATCAGCAGCAAGAGCGATGTGCGTACGCGCAGCAGCGGATACAGCAACATGCCGCAAACGGCGTACACCGCAAGGATGTCGCCAAACCAGAGCAGGTAGGCGTGCAGGACGCCAATCACCAGCAAACTGAGCATCCGGCGATAGTGCGTGCCGGCGGCAGACACCTGTTGATTCAGCAAGTGCTCGCGAAACAACGCGAAGCCGGCGCCAAACAACAGCGAGAACAGGGTGATGAATTTTTCCTGTGCAAACACCGCCGGAAACCACCACGCCCAATAGTTGAGTCCGGTCAGATCGCCATAGGCAGCGGGGTTGTCGTAAGCCGCATACGGCAAGGCAAACGCCCAGATGTTGCACAGCAATATGCCGAGCACGGCAATGCCGCGCAGCAAATCCAGGCTGTCATAACGGTGGTAAGGCGCGGGCACGGCGGCCATGAGAACGGTTCGAGTCATCCCTGATGCCGTCATTGAAGCACTGTCGTGCCGGCACGGCAACGGGCGTTTGTCACAGCCTCAACAACTCCCGCTCACGGACTGAAACTGGCGAGCGCCGGCAGCAAAAAGCGCTGGCCGTTGAAAGCCAGCACCGCACCTTCCGGCACCACGGCAATCAGGCGCACACCGGCACTGACTTCGTCGCCGGGATTCAGGCTGACGCCATTGATCATCACGAAACTGTCGCGGGCATTGTTGGCATAAATATGCGAATTCATCGTCAGCAGCGGCAGTTGCTGGCGAATGTCCACCGGCAGCGCATTGACGTTGGGCGGCGGCGTCTCGCTGGCACTGAAATGATTTGTCGCTTCGTCGGCGGGCGTCGAAGCGGCCGCACGCTCACGCACAGTGTTGCTGGCTGCCACGGCGCCAGTGGCCGTGATGGGAGCGGGCGCGTTCACGCGCTCGGACACCGTGCTGCGGTTCAACGCCGGTGTGCGCAGCTCGTCCGGCGTGCGCTCGCGAACAATCACCGCGGGGGCCGGCTCGCGCGGCTGCTGCACCACGATCACCGGTGGCAGTGCGGTTTGCGTGACCGGATTGGCCGGCACCGACGCCGTCGACGCCGGCATTGCCGGACTGACCGCCGCCGTTTCCGGTTCGGCAAAACCAAACCGCCAGACCAGCAACGCCAACAACACCGTGTTGAGACAGATCGCCACCACCGCCACGACCAGCCACGGTGAACGGCCGCGGCCCTCGTCACGCCCTTCCCATTCCACAGTCGGCGTTTGCAACCCCGGCACGGCGCGGTTTTCTTGCCGCTCGCGCTCCGATTTGCGCAGCGCTTCCAACAAATACGACATCAGGGAGTCTCCGCCTGCCAACCGGGCGGCAACAGCGCCAATCGTGGTTGGGTTTCATCATGTGCCTGCACGGCAATCAGGGTTTGCACGCCGGCGACGCCATCCGGCAACAGACCGCGTTCGCGCTGAAATTGCCGCACCTGTTCCGCCAGCAACGCATCAAAACGCGCGGTGACCGCGCCGGCCGTACTGCCTTGCGCCGTAGCAAGGGCGTTTGCCAGCCAGATCACCTGCGGCCCGCTCATGCCTTCGGTCAACGGTCGGCTGTAACCTGCCGGTGGCTGCCACAGCAGTTGGTATTCACCAGACCAGAGTTGCTGGAATTGCGGCAACGGCAATTCGGCTTCGCGATTGCCGAATCGAATCACGGCGCGACTTTCATTGAGCGCTATCAGGGTCACCCAGAACGGTCCGCGCTCGCCGGCCAGCAGCTTCAGCATCGCTGGCAGATTGTAGGCTTGCAGCAAGCGCAGCTCGGCAAAGCCGCTGTCACAACGCAGCCCCTGGGTTTCGGCGTAGGGGCAAAGCGGGCCATCGCGCAGCGCGTCGTAATCGCCGAGCCATTGCGCGACCAATTCACGCGCGGCGTCATCGCCGCGCCGATCGAGCACACTGTCACCAACCAGTGCATCGACCAATGCCGTGATATTGGCATCGGTTGCCGGGTCAGTGGATTGCGGTTGCGACGCCACGGTTGGCGACTCGCTGGCCGCGGGTGCTGCCACCGTTACGCTCGCGGCAGGCCCAGTATCAGGCCGCCACCAGACGCCGATCGCCAAGGCCGATGCGGTCAGCAGAAAACCGGCGGCCAGCCACGGCCACGGCGAACGCTGGCCGGCCGCCCGCTTGACGTAGAGCAACTCACCGAGCACTTCACGCGCAGCGGTTTTGACCATCGCCTCGTCGATGCGATCTTTCTCGCGGGCGTAACCACCGAGCAGCGCGCGCTCCGAAATGGTGTTGATAAGCCGCGGAATGCCGCCGGAAAAATAATGCAGCGCGCGCAGCGCATTGCCGGTGAACGGGGATCGTTGCACGCCGGCCACTTGCAAACGGTGCAGCACATAGGCGCCGGTTTCGTCGCGATTGAGTGGCAACAGGTGATAGCGCGCGGTGATGCGCTGGGCCAGTTGCCGCAGCTCCGGCTGCGCCAACCGTTCGAGCAATTCCGGTTGGCCAATCAGGATGATTTGCAGCAGCTTTTTGTCGTTGGTTTCGAGATTGGTCAGCAGCCGGACTTGTTCCATTGCCTCCAGCGACAGGTGCTGGGCTTCGTCGATCATCAGCACGGTACTGAGGCCGCGACGATGGTTTTCCAGCAGCCGTTCGGCGATGACATCGGTCAGCGCTTTGAGGCTGGTCTTGGCGTCCGGCGGCGCGATGTGCAGTTCATCGATGATGGTTTGCAGCAATTCAACTGGCGACAGCCGTGGGTTCAGCACATAGGCGAGCCGGACGTTGTCCGGCAGTTGTTCGAGCAGGCAGCGACAAAGCGTGGTTTTGCCGGTGCCGACCTCGCCGGTCAGCAAAATGAAACCGCCACCAACGCCAACGCCATATAAAAGATGCGCGAGCGCCTCGCGATGACGGCCGCTCAAATACAGGTAGCGCGGGTCCGGCGCGATCGAAAAGGGGCTTTCTTTCAGTCCGTAATGCCCTTGGTACATCAACACAGGCCTGGAGGCTGGCAGGGACGGCCATGATACCCGCGCCCTGTCGCCCGGCATACCCGGCAACGGGTACAATGGCAGGATGAAAATCTACCTCGTCGGCGGCGCCGTCCGCGATCAGCTGCTCGGCCGTCCGGTCACCGAACGTGACTACGTGGTGGTCGGCGCGACCCCGGCAGAATTGTTGGCGCAAGGCTATCAACCAGTCGGTCGCGATTTCCCGGTGTTTTTGCATCCTGAGACCCGGGCGGAATACGCGCTGGCCCGCACCGAGCGCAAAACCGGACACGGCTATCACGGTTTTGCCATGCACGCCGCGCCCGACGTCACGCTCGAAGCCGATCTGCTGCGCCGCGATCTGACCATCAACGCGATGGCCATGGCGGACGACGGCGAGCTGATCGACCCGTATGGCGGTCGCACCGATTTAGCCAACAAAATCCTCCGTCATGTCTCGCCGGCCTTTGCCGAAGATCCGCTGCGGGTGCTGCGGGTAGCGCGCTTTGCTGCCCGTTACGCACCGTATGGCTTTACGGTTGCCACCGAAACGCTCGCACTGATGCGGCAAATGGTCGACAGCGGCGAGCTGAATCATTTGACCCCGGAGCGGGTCTGGCAGGAGACCGCGAAAGCGCTGAGTGAAGATCAGCCCGGCGTTTACATTGAAACGCTGCGCGCTTGCGGCGCTCTCAACATCATCTTTCCGGAGATCGATTGCCTGTGGGGCGTGCCGAATCCGGCACAGTGGCACCCGGAAATCGATACGGGAGTGCACACGCTGATGGTGCTCGACGTGGCCTGCCGGATCAGCACGAGTGTCCGGGTTCGGTTTGCCGCGTTGGTGCATGATCTCGGCAAAGGGGTGACGCCATCGCAATACTGGCCGAGCCACCGCGGCCATGAAGAAGCCGGTGTGCCGATCATTCATGCCTTGGCCGATCGGCTGAAACTGCCGAATGATTTTCGTGAACTGGCCGTGTTGACCTCGCGTTTTCATCTACACTTCCACCGTGGCTTTCAACTGCGCCCCGGCACCGTGGTCAAAGTGCTGATGCAAAGCGATGCGCTGCGCCGACCGGAACGTTTCCAGGAATTGTTGCTGGCCTGCGAAGCCGATTTCCGCGGCCGCGAAGGCTGGTTGGAACGCGCCTATCCCCAGCGCGCGTATTGGCAACATGCGCTCGATGCCGTGCGCGCCGTCCCGGTGCAACCGCTCCTGGCGCAAGGACTGCAAGGCCAGCGATTGGCCGACCACCTGACCGAGCACCGCGCCCAAGCGGTGGCCGATTTGCGCGCACGACTCGCGCATGACAGCAGTGAACTGGCCTGAAACCGCAGCGGCTGAACATTGACCCCGGATAACACGGAACTGACATAACGCCGACATGGCATGACGCTGAACGGACCGGAACCCACAACACGCCGCTCGCAACCTGAACCGCAGCCGCCCACTTACCCGCCGCTGCCTTGAGACAAGATTGACAAAACAACGCCTTACTCGCGCCGCATTACCCGGTCTGCACGCCTTGCTTGCAGCATCGGCCGCTGCGCACCCGACCTTGATGGCAACACCGCACCACAGCATGGAGCTGGCATGAAACCAAGCAAACCCCGTTCGTCCGGACCGCGCCGCAGCAGCAGCGGTTCTGATCGTCCCCGTCGTTTCGAACACGATGATCGGCCGCGCACCCGTTTTGACGAAGAGCGTGCCGCCGAGCGCCGTGCCCGCGGCGACGCGCCGCGCAGTGACGGTCCGCGCAGCGACCGACCCCGTTCCGATCGGCCACGTCGCGACGAGAGCCTGACCGCAAGACCGAGTCGTGACGGCGGTCGCGATCAGCGCGGGAGTTTTGGTCGCGATGGTGAGCGCAGTGATCGCGGACCCGGCCGCGGGTTTGGCGATCGCAACCGCGGTGAGAACGGCGATCGCAGTTTCCGCGACCGCACTGATCGGGGTCCCGGTCGTGGTGGCGACCGCAACCGGGACGGCGGCTATGGTGGTGAGCGTGGTGAACGGAGCTTGCGTCCGCGCGGCCCCGGGAAAGATCCGAGCATTCAGGTCTGGCGTCCGGAAGATGACGACATTGGCAACCGCGATCCCGGTTACAACAACGAGCGTGGCCATCGCGGTGGCCGGGACCGTAGCGATGGCCCGCGTGATTTTGCTGACAGGCCACGCAGCGACCGGCCTCGTGAAGACCGCCCCCGTTCCGATCGGCCGCGCCGCGATGAGGGCGAGCGGCCGCGTCGTGATTTTGACCGGCCTCGGCGTGAATTTGCCGACCGCGACGCCACCGAGCGAAACAGTCCACGCCCGCCGCGTTTTGACCGCGATGCTGCCGTGGACATTTCGGACCAGGACAGCGCACCGGCGAAGCCGGAAAACGCCCAGCGCCGCGACGAAACCCGCATTCATGGCGTCAACGCCTGCAAGGCGTTTTTCGCCGTCAGGCCGCAGGATTTGATCCGCGTTTACCTGACCCAGGCGCGCGCGCCACAGTTCGCCGAGGTGATGAAACACTGCGTCAATGAACGGCTGGCCTATCACATCATTCCGGACGACGAACTCGCCCGCGCCGCCGACACCGACCACCACGAAGGCGTCTGCTTCCTGGTGAGAAAGCGCACCACGCTGACGGTCGATGAATGGCTGGCAACGGTGCCGGCAAAAGGCTCACGCCGGGTGCTGGCGCTGGAAAACGTCGGCAACCCCCACAACCTCGGCGCCATTCTGCGCACTGCCGCGCACTTCGGCGTCGATGCCGTGCTCATCAACGCTGGCGCGCCGGTGCACAGCGGCGCGGTTGCCCGCACCGCCGAAGGCGGCTTCGAAGCCCTGACGCTGGTCGAGTACCGCGACCTGCCGGCCACCTTCGAAAAACTGAGCGAAGCCGGTTTTGAACTCATCGCCACCAGCGGCGAAGGTGACAGCGGTTTGTTCGACCAGAAACTGCCGAAACGCGCCGTGATCTGGTTCGGCGAAGAACACAGCGGTTTGTCCGATTTCGTGCTCGAACACGCCGATCTGGCGCTGAAAATCCCCGGCAGCGGCGCCGTGCAAAGCTTGAACGTCAGCTGCGCCGTGGCGGTGGTGTTGGCCGAGTGGATGCGGACCAGCAGTAAGTAAGTTTTGGCAATGGGGAGCGTCTGATTAAGGTCTCACTCCGTCATTCCGGCGAAAGCCGGAATCCATTTTTACCAATAAATTGGACCCCGGCTTTCGCCGGGGTGACAGCGATATCGCAAGTTCAGCGCTTTTTCAGAGCCCCCTTCGGCTTTAGCATGTCTTCACCGTCATCCCTGCTCCGGCAGGGATGACGATTTCAGTTTTCTCCACATCACCTGCAACGGGAATCCGTCCTGATGTCCAGCTCAAAAAAATCTTCCGACCCGCAACAACCCAAATTTGCCCGCACCCGTTTTCGTCAGGCCAGCGAACTGCTCGCCAGCATTTTGCCGCTGACCGATCCGGCTGACACGATGATGGACCGCTACTTCAAGGCGCACCGGGAAATGGGTTCGCAGGATCGCGGCTTTGCCGCCGAAACCACCTACGCCTGCCTGCGTCGCTTGCGCGAATTGCGCGCGCTGTGTCGCGGTGCCGGACCGTTCCCCGGTCTGCGCTTTGAAGCGGAAGCGATTGTCGCCACCTACCTCATTACCGTCGGCGGCTGGAGCATGCGCGGGCTGGAGGAAACCGATTTCAAGGATCGCGCCGAGGCGCTGATCAAAACGGTGCGCGGCTTCGACAAAAGCACGCTGACGTTCGCCGAGAAGTTCAATCTGCCGGATTGGCTGTGCGAGCCGCTACGCCAGCAACTCGGTGATGCCGAAACCGAAAAACTGGCACGTGCCTTGAACGAACCGGCACCAGTCGATCTGCGGGTCAGTACGCGCAGAATTGATCGAGAGGAATTGCAGCAGCAATTGACCGCGCACGGCTTTGATTGCCAGCCGATGCCGCTGTCGCCGTGGGGTTTGCGGCGCGAGCAACGTGGTCCGCTGTTCAACACCACGCAGTTCAAGGAAGGTCTGTTCGAGATGCAGGACGAGGCCAGTCAGCTGGTCGGCTGGTTGGTGAGCCCGCGGCCGCGCCAGACCGTGGTCGATTTCTGCGCCGGTGCCGGCGGCAAAACCCTGCATCTGGCTGATCTGATGAACAACAAGGGCAGCATCATTGCCTGCGATGTCGCCCAACACCGGCTCGACAAAATGAAGCCGCGTTTGATTCGCGCCAAACTCGACAACGTGCGCTTGCTGCCGCTCGGCAGCGAGAATGACGAGGCGTTGCGCGGTCTGTTTGGCGAAGCCGATGCGGTGCTGGTCGATGCGCCGTGCTCCGGCTCCGGCACGCTGCGCCGCAACCCGGACATGAAGTGGCGCGACATGGACATCGCCTCGCTGCACGAACAGCAATTGTCGATCCTGACCTCAGCGTCACGGCTGGTGAAACCGGGCGGCCGGCTGGTCTATGCCACCTGCTCGTTGCTGGCCGGCGAAAACCAGAACGTGGTGGATGAATTTCTGGCGGCCAATCCGGATTTCGTCCGCGCCGGCATCGACGGCTCGGATCATCAGGATGCCGGCATCATGGCGGCGTTCGATGCCCTCGACCCGGCACTCGCCCAGCAATTGCGCGAGCACGGTGAGTTGGTGCTGCTGCCACATCGTCACCACACCGACGGCTTCTTTGGTCAGCGCCTGCAACGCAAACACTGACGGCAACCGGCACCGTCGCTGCCGGATCACGCGCGTGCAATCGACACGCGCGCTCCGGCGCGTCCCTGCGCTCGCGACAGGACCGGCAATCGCATGCACGGCGACGGCAATCGCGCCATAATCGGCGCATGCCTTTGCCAATGACGGCCGCGATGAGCACGCTTCCCACAGACGAATTCGATTGTGATCTTCTGGTGATCGGCGCCGGCATTCATGGCGCCGCCGTTGCCCGCGAGGCGGCCGCGCGAGGTTGGCAGGTGCTGCTGCTGGAGCAGTACGCCGAACCGGCCGCGGCCACTTCCTCACGTTCCAGCAAACTCATTCATGGCGGCCTGCGCTACCTCGAAACCGGTCAGCTCAAGCTGGTTTACGAATGCCTGCGCGAACAGAAAATCCTGCTGCGGACCGCACCGCAGCTGGTGCACCGGCAGCGTTTCACCATCCCGGTTGCAACCGGCATGCGCCGGCCCGGCTGGCTGATCCACGCCGGTCTCTGGCTGTACTGGCTGCTCGGCGGTGCCCGGCCCAAGCGACACAGCGCCCGTTACGCGGCTGCCGACGGCCTGCTCGCCCGCGGCGATCAATACCTGCTGAGCTATCAGGACGCCCAGACTGACGACGCGCCACTGACCGCCGCGGTGTTGAAAAGCGCCGAGCTGATGGGCGCCCGCCTGCACTACCAGACCGAGGTCGAACGGCTCGATTTGGAGCCCGCTGGCGTGCGCATCCAGGCACGCGATGGCCGTGGTGAACCCGTCACCCTGCGCGCTCGCGCGGTCGCCAACCTGAGCGGCCCATGGCTGCCGGAACTGCTGGGCCGGGTCAGCCCGGCGCTGCCGCTGCCGCCGACCGAATGGGTCAAAGGCAGCCATATCGTGCTGCCCAACGCCCCCAAGCAAGGTTGCTACTACCTCGAAGCCGAGGACGGCCGGGCGGTGTTTGTCATGCCCTGGCGCGGTCAGCGGCTGGTCGGCACCACCGAGACCCGGTTTACCGGCGACCCGGCCACGGTGGCTCCGGACGACGCCGAGATCGACTACCTGCTGCGCACCCACAACCGCTATTTCGTGCCGCAGTTTCACCGCAGCGATGTGCTCGACAGCTGGAGCGGGCTGCGTTTGTTGCCGGCCGGCGACGGCAGCGCCTTCAAACGGCCACGCGAATCGATTTTGTTGACCGATCGCGAGCAGGCGCCGCGCCTGATCAGCCTGATCGGGGGCAAGCTGACCTCACACCGGGCGACCGCCGAACAAATTTGTCGTCGACTCGCAGCGACACTGCCGCGCACCGCGCCACGCGCCAATACCCGCCGACAAATGCTGCCTGCCGTGACGTTACCCACCTCCATCGCGGTGCCGATGCCACAAAAATCGGGGCATGCAGTACCGGTGACGGCATCCGCGCAAACCGGTTAGGCTGACCGCGGTCGCGATTTCGCTTGGAGCCAGACCATGAGCAGTCCGTTTTTTGCCTACCTCGCGCGCCTGCGTTACATCGAACGCTGGGGCCTGAAGCGCAATGCCTTGCGTGAAAACGTCATGGAGCATTCGTTCGAGGTCGCGGCCATTGCCCATGCCTTGGCAACCATCCGCAACCAGCTGTTTGGCGGTCAGGTCAACGCTGATCAGATTGCCGTTGCGGCGCTGTATCACGACGTCAGCGAAGTCTTCACCGGCGATCTGCCGTCGCCCGTCAAATACCACTCGCCCGCCATCCGTGATGCCTACAAGGCCATCGAGGCGCAGGCACAAACCGATCTGCTGGCCATGCTGCCGACACCGCTGCAAACGAGTTATCGGCCGCTATTGCTCGATCAGGCGATGTCGGCCGAGCAGCACGAACTCATCAAAGCGGCCGACACCATCGCCGCCTGCCTGAAGTGCCGCAGCGAATTGCTGGCCGGCAACGGTGAGTTCAAAGTCGCCGCCGAAGACATTGAAGCGCGCTTGCAAGCGCTCCGCTTGCCCGAGGTGGATTACTTCATGCGCGAATTTGCGCCGGCCTTCGAGCTGACGCTGGACGAGATCTGCATCTCCAAACCCGGCACGTAGCCCGGCCCGTAACCCGGCGTCAGTGCCGCGCTGCGGCGCCAACCCAACAACCATCCATTCAGCCAATCGCCCCACCAGCGAACGTCACAGCGATGCTCGCCCCGCCTCCGCCCATCGCCCCTTCTCACCCCGGCACGAACCGTCGAGCGACGGTCTGCAAATCGGTTGCGGCGGAACTTGCCGCGTCATGACGACCACGGCACCACACGCTGTTGAGCACTGTGCCGGCGCGATAGGCCGCTGCCAGCGGAAACACGGCGACGGCGCAAAGCCGAGTCCGCCATGACAGCGGTGTGCCAAGGACAGGAAAACAGCGGAATGAAGTAGCCAATGAACCCCGGACGCCAAACGGCGGCGGTGAAATGAATAGCCGATTCAGGCTGAAGGCTGAGCGGAACTACAGGTGGATGACGTGGTTACGCGGGCTACTTGGAAAAGCGAGTTACGTGGAAAAGCGGGTTAGGTGGGGAAACGAATCGGGGCGGGAGAAGCAGAATCAGGAGGGGGGAGAGTGGCGAGCCGCAGAGCATGACTCAATACGGCCCGCCAAAAACGCCTGTCGGCAATTAGGCAGCAGCAGCGGCCTTCTTACGACGACGACGCTTCTTCGGCTTGTCAACAGAAGCCATGGTCTTGGTCTCGAACTTGGCGAAGGCCTTTTCGAGTTTCGCCTTGAAGCGGGCCATTTGCTTGGCCTGACGCTCTTTCATCTTGGCGATTTTCTTCTTGGCAGCAGCCAGGCGACGGGCACGGGCAGCGGCTTCACGCTTGGCGGCACGCTCTTCCTTGCTCACTTTCGGGGCTGCTTTCTTGGCCTTGACGGCCTTCACTTTGCGCGGGGCTTTCGCCTTCGCAGCTTTTGCTTTACGCGGGGCTTTTGCCTTGACGGCTTTAGCCGGCTTCTTTGCCTTTGCTTTGGTCGCTTTTGCCATTTTTGATTTCTCCAGTCAGGTAGCGGTTAACGCTACGGCGCTGAGTATATACAAGTTTTTTTCTTTGGTGAAATTTTGGGCAGCGTTTTTTGTGCAAAAAGGCAATTTTTTTGTCCTTTGCAGCCCGTTTTAGGATCAAAAACGCTTTCATCAGATCGTTGAACGGCGTTTTGCGGATCATGACGAGACAAAAACCCGGATCGGATCGGCGTTGGTGAACACCGGCGATCCGGTTTTGGATCGGTTTGCAGCGCCATTGCGATCCGATTCCCGCACCGGATTCCGATCACCCCAGTCAGCGATCGACCGAGCGCTCAAAACGATCCGTATCGCCACCCGGATGATGGTTACACCCCCGTCATGGCGATCCAAAACCGCAAAAGATCGGACCACGACTGCCGTAAATTGTCAGTGACATTGACCGACCAGCATGCGCGAGCCGCTTATCGCTCCGATTGAGCCTGTCGATTTCCCCGCATTCGCCAATTGCGGCCATACTGCATCGCGGTTGTGACCATCGCCCCCCTGCAGAAGGAGCACGCTCATGGATATCAATATCGGGATTAGCAACAGCCACCGCGAAGCGATCGCCAACGGCCTGTCGCGGCTGCTCGCCGACAGCTACACGCTGTACCTGAAGACCCATAACTACCACTGGAATGTCACCGGCCCGATGTTCAATACCCTGCACCTGATGTTCGAAGGGCAGTACAACGAGCTGGCACTGGCGGTGGATGCCATCGCCGAACGGATCCGCGCACTCGGCTTTCCGGCGCCGGGCACTTATCGCGAGTTCGCCGCGCTGACCAAGATCCCCGAAGACACCGACAAACCGGATGCAAGGGAAATGATTCGCCGGCTGGTGCTCGGCCAGGAGCAGGTGGTGCGCACCGCCCGCGAACTGTTCCCGCTGGTCGATGAAGCCAGCGACGAACCGACCGCCGACCTGCTGACCCAGCGCATGAACCTGCATGAAAAAAATGCATGGATGCTGCGGGCGCTACTGGAGTGAACACGACTTTGCGGCCTTGGCCGCGATTGCGGATGCGAACTGTCGCGGCCAAGGCCGCTCCCACGAAAACACAAACCAAACAAAACGGGGCCAATGGGCCCCGTTTTGTTTGTTCAGGATTTGGCTCAAACCGCCGCTGACCAATCGACCCAGCCGAGCCAGGCGGTCAGCAGAATCAGAATGCCGAAGCCGATCCGGTACCAGGCAAACCCAACGAAGGTATGGCTGGAAACAAACTTGATCAGCGCCCGCACCGCGACAATGGCACTCAGAAACGCCGCGATGAAACCGACCGCCAGCATCGGAATGTCGCTGGCGTCAAACAGGTCTCGGCTTTTCCAGCCATCGTAAACGGTAGCGCCAAAGATGGTCGGCATGGCCAGGAAGAACGAGAACTCGGTGGCCGCCTTGCGCGAAAAGCCGAACAGCAAACCGCCGATGATGGTGGCGCCGGAGCGCGAGGTGCCGGGGATCAACGCCAGGCACTGGGCACAACCGACCTTGAACGCATCCATCGCGCTCATGTCGTCCACCTCCTGAATGCGCACCACATGCTCGCGCTTTTCCGCCCACAGGATCAGCAAGCCGCCAACGATGAAGGCGGTGGCCACCGTCAGAGGATTGAACAGGTGGGTCTTGATGTCGCTGGCGAAAATCAGTGCCAGCACCACCGCCGGCAGGAAGGCAATCAGCAGGTTGACGGTGAAGCGCTGGGCAGTGGGTTCGCGAAACAAGCCGCCGACCGTGTCGGTGATGCGGCGGCGGTATTCAAAACAAACGGCCAGAATCGCCCCCGACTGGATGACGATGTTGAAGACCTTGGCCTTCTCGCCGTTGAAGCCAATCAGCGCGCCGGACACGATCAGATGGCCGGTACTGGAGACCGGCAAGAACTCCGTCAATCCTTCGACGATGCCCTGAATCAGGGCCTGCACTAACAACCACCATTCCATTTTTGTTGGGTCCTTAAGGGTCTTGCGTGGGGAAATCGAGAGCAGCCAGTCGCGCTATTTGAGCAGCGCGTAAATGACCATCAGCACACCTATCTGGCCGAACGCCAGTATCCAGAAATAGACACTGAAGCCGACGATCCGCAGATGAATGTTGTCGAACATCTTGGTCCGCTTGGCTCCGATCCAACCGAAGATGCTGCTGGTGATGGACACGCCGATCAGCCACGGCAGCCAGTCAAACTGGCGGGCATTGGCCCAGGCATCGGAGGGGATCAGCAGCAGTACCGCAATCAGCAACAACCCGTGCATCAAAGTCGCTCCCGCATGTCATAAAGGGCAAACCCGGTCAGCGCCGCATCTACCGCCTTGCCGAGCGCAATCACCTTGAACAGCTCGCCCATCTCGTGCGGCATCAACAGCCGTTTGAGTGCCTGGGCGGCGGCGATCTGTTCACGCTCCTCGGTGTAGCGCATGGCCAGTTCCAGCACACCGAGCGACTGCAAAAATCCGGCTTGATGGCAGTAGCCGAGCACGTCCATGCCGGCAGCGAGGGCCTGTTCGGCAACGGCAGTGAAATCGACGTGGGCGGTGACATCCTGCAGGCCCGGCAACAACAACGGATCCGGATGGGCGTGGTGCCGGTAATGGCACATCAAGGTGCCGCGGCTGCGATCCGGGTGGTAGAACTCGTGACGCGGAAAACCGTAGTCGATGAGCAGCACGACACCGCAGGCCAGCATGCGACCAAGGCTTTGCAACCAGCCCGCCTGCAGCGGATGAAACTCGGACAGGTAGTCGTCCGGCCAGTCGGCTTTGATGGCATCGGGCAGCGCGGCGAACCACTGCTTTAACGCGTCATCGGCCGGCAGTTCGGTCCAGCGGAAATCGCCGTTTTCGGCGAGCGTCACCGCCATCTCCACCAGCGATTCGCCGTGGCGACGGAACAGCGTCACCGGCATCGCATCGAGCACTTCATTGGCCAACACCACACCGCGGAAGGCGCTCGGCAAGGCATCGAGCCAGACCACTTTGGCCGCCAGTTCAGCCGGCAAGTCGGCGAGCGTTTGCTGCTGGCGCTGACGCAAATCGGCCGACACTTCGACGATCAGATAGCGGCTCGGCAGGCAGTCGAGTTCGGCCAGTTCGAGCAGGATATCGCGCGCCATGACGCCGCGACCGGCGCCAAATTCGAGCACCTCGCCGCCGCCGATCGCCTGCAACACTTCCGCGGTTTGCCGGGCCAGGCACTGGCTGAACAGTGGCGACAATTCCGGTGCGGTGACGAAGTCGCCGGCCGCCCCCAGCTTGGTGGCACCCGCGCTGTAATAACCAAGACCGGGCGCATACAAGAGATCGGCCATGAACGCCGAAAACGGCAACGGCCGCTGCTGCATCTGCGCCGCGAGGTGCGCCTGCAGTTGCGCACTGTGCGCGATGGCATCCGCCGATGGCATCGGCAGGCGGGGGTTCAGTTGCTGCAACTGGCGTTGCACGCGTTCGCTATGGGACATGAAAAACCGCTTTCGCAAGGATGCGGCATTTTACGGTTCCGCGCCGCCGGCTGCACGCAGAACCGGTGCGACGGTGGTGACATCGCGGCCCTCACGCGGTGCTTGCTGCCGCCACGGCGAACCCCGAGAATGGCGCGCCATGCCAGAACAAGCCACTCGCCTCACCACCATGAAACGCCCCAGTCTGTTGCGCCGACTGTGGCGCGGTTTGCTGTGGTCCGCGCTGGCCTTTGTCGCGTTCTCGTTGCTGTTGGTGCTGGTGTTCCGGTTTGCACCGGTGCCGTATTCCGGGGTCATGTTGGAGCGACAACTGTCGGCCTGGTGGCAAGGTGATGATGACTATCGTGCCCGCAAGAAATGGGTCCCGTATGCTGACATCGCCAAGTCAGCGGGGCTCGCGACGATCGCCGGCGAGGATCAGAAATTCCCGCTGCATCATGGTTTCGATCTGGAGCAGATGGAAAAAGCCTGGGACGCCCACCAGCGCGGCAAACGCTTGCGCGGTGCCAGCACCATCAGCCAGCAAGTGGCGAAGAACCTGTTTCTGTGGTCGGGGCGCAGCTATGTCCGCAAAGGACTGGAAGTGTGGTTCACCGGCCTTATCGAACTGCTCTGGCCAAAAGAACGCATCCTCGAAGTGCACCTGAACATTGTCGAATACGGCAAAGGCATTTACGGTGTCGAAGCCGCGAGCCGGATCTATTTCGGCCGCAACGCCAACAAACTGAGCTGGTCACAATCGGCCTTGCTGGCCGCCGTGTTGCCGAATCCGCACCGGTTCAAAGTCAGCAAACCGTCGGCCTATGTCTATCGCCGGCAAGCCTGGATTCTGGATCAGATGCGCGGGCTCGGTGGCACCGAGTACCTGAAGCAACTCGACTGATCCACCACACGCAAAACCGGTCGCTGCATCCTATATATAGGAAGGAAATGCGACCGCGACCGTGACGCCGACGCATCCTCTATATATAGAGGAAGAGAAAAGGAGGGCGCATGGACGTTCTGATCTTCAGCAGTCAGCCATTCGAACAGCCGTTTCTGGACAACGCGGCCGGTCGATTCGGCCACCGTTGTCACCATCAAAGTGTCGCGCTGTCGGCACAAACGGCGGCACTTGCGCGCGGTTTTCCGGCGGTTTGCGTGTTCGTCAATGACGATGCCTCGGCGCCGGTTTTGCAGCAGTTGGTCAACGGCGGCACCCGCTTGCTGGCGCTACGCAGTGCCGGTTTCAACCATGTGGATCGGGCCGCTGCCAGTGCGCTGAACCTCGCCGTCGCACGGGTGCCGGCGTACTCGCCGTATGCCGTTGCCGAGCATACGGTCGGCCTGATCCTGACGCTCAATCGCAAGCTGCATCGCGCCTATGCCCGCGTCCGCGAGCAGAATTTTTCGCTCAATGGTCTGCTCGGTTTTGACCTGCATGGCAAGACCATCGGCATCATCGGCACCGGTCAGATCGGCACCGTGCTGGCCCGTATCATGACCGGTTTCGGCTGCCGGATCCTCGCCACCGATCCGATCCCGAATCCGGAATGCCAAGCGCTCGGCGTGCATTATGTCGCACTACCCGAGCTGCTTCGGCACAGCCATATTGTCAGCCTGCATTGCCCGCTGAACAGCGACACCCAGCACTTGATCAACGCCCAGACCCTGGCACTGCTGCGCCCCGGCGCCATGCTGATCAACACCGGTCGCGGCGGTCTGATCGACAGCAAAGCAGTCATTGCTGCACTCAAATCCGGTCAGCTCGGCGCGCTCGGCATGGACGTGTATGAGGAAGAAGCCGGGGTGTTTTTCACCGATCATTCCAACGACATCCTGACCGATGATGTACTCGCCCGGCTGATGACCTTCCCCAATGTGTTCATCACCGGCCACCAGGGTTTCTTCACCCGCGAAGCGTTGCAAAACATCGCGGACACGACCATGGCTAACGTCTCGGCGTTCGCGGCTGGCAGCCCCAATGGCAATTGGCTGCGCTGATCAGCGCTGAGCTTTCACGCGTAAAAACGCGGCTGTATTTCGCTGTGGGAGCGGCCTTGGCCGCGATGCATTTCATACAGTCAGGTCGACGATTGCAGCAGGAAAATATCGTGGCCAAGGCCGCTCGCACAACCCACATTCCGCATTGCAGCGAGACGCTCGCACACTGCAATGGTTGGTAAAAAACAAGGACACGTCACATGCAAAATGCCATTCTGATCACCGGCGCCGGCCGCCGCGTCGGCCACGCACTGGCGCTGCATTTGCGCGCGCAAGGCCATGCCGTGATTGGGCATTATCATCACGACAATCCGGAATTGCAGGCGCTGCGCGCTGCCGGTGTCACCCTGATCCAGGCCGACTTCAGCAACGAACACGAAGTGCGGTCGCTGGTGGGTGCGGTACAGGCCAGCACCGCATCGTTGCGCGCCATCGTGCACAACGCGTCGGCATTTTCACTGACCGCCGCCAGTACCGACGATGCCTTGGCACAGGCCGATCTGTTTTATCAGGTGCACGTGCGCAGCCCGTATCTCATCAGCCGCGAACTGACGCCGCTGCTGCAGGCTTGCACGGTCCCGCACGCCGACATCGTCCACATCACCGACATTTACGCCGACAAACCCAATCCACGTTTCGATGTGTATTGCGCCAGCAAGGCGGCAGCGCAGAACCTGGCGCTCAGCTTTGCCCGCTCGCTGGCACCGAAAGTGAAAGTGAACGTGATCCAGCCCGGCCCGATCCTGTTCAAGGAATGGCACAGCGACAGCATGAAAGCACAAGTGCTGAGCGAAACCCTGCTGGGTGTGGAAGGCGGCAGCGAGCCAATTTGTCTCGCTGTATCGGCCTTGCTTGCCAATCCGTATCAGACCGGTGCGGTGATTGCGGTCGATGGTGGTCGGCGTTTAGGCTAGCGTTCGACTTGCGGAGACAGCTCCGCGAAATCGCACGGCACACGATGGCCGCACATGGACAGTCGGTAATGAAAAGTTGCCGTCACCCCGGCGAAAGCAGGGGTCCATCTGGAGCTGCACGCGTTTGGAGAACATGGATACCGGCCTTCGCCGGTATGACGAGTGTGGTGTGTCTTCTGCAGGTTGCTTTCCGTGACAGGGGCTCTGGGCTGTCGCCTTTACTGCATTACCTCAATTGCATTGCATCGGCTGCGTTGCCTTCGCTGCTTTTCCACTGCGGCGCAGCGATCGAGGCGCATCAGCCCGGTCAGCTGCAGCGCTCACCCAAACAAATCGTCCCGGTCACGTCGTCGCGATACACCGCCGCCGGCGTGTTCCCAAGCGTCAGTGCATCCAGC